>JADLDD010000013.1 GCA_020846855.1 Acidimicrobiia bacterium
CGCCGCCGGCCCCGCCCGGCCGCCTGGGTCGCGGCCGACGGCGGCGAGCTGGTCGATCCCCGGGTCGCGTCCGGTGGCACCCCGTCGACGGCACGAGCCGTCGGGGCCGCGGTGCTCGTGGGAGCGGGGAGCGGCTTCATCGCCGGTCCGCTCGTGGGCCTGGCCGTCGGCACGCTGGTGCTCGTCGTCGCCCGTCGGCCCCACCGGCGGATGATCCTGAGCCTCGGGGCGGCGGCGTCGCTGGCCGTGGCGGGGGGCTACACCACCCTCAAGCAGGCGGTCCTCGGCTACCCGTCGGTCTTCGAGTGGCCCACGTTCTTCTCCGAGATGCACGTCGCCGGGTGGTTCGCCATCCTGTTCATCACGGCCGACGTCGTGGTGGAGCTGGTGCGCCGGGGGCGCCCCCGGCCGGGAGGAGGGCCGTGAGCCCGAAGTCGTTCCTGCTCACCGAGGAGCTCCACCGCTACCTCGTCTCCCACGGTTCGCCCCCCGATCCGGTCGCCGCGGAGCTGATCGAGGCCACCCGAGCCCTCGGGGAGGTGTCGGGCCTCCAGATCGCCCCGGAGCAGGGCGCGTTCCTCACCCTCCTCGCCCGGGTGACCGGTGCCCGCCGTGCTGTGGAGGTCGGGACCTTCACCGGCTACTCCGCCCTCTGCATCGCGCGCGGCCTGCCCGCCGGCGGGCGTCTGCTGTGCTGCGACGTCAGCCGCGAGTGGACCGACGTGGGGCGGCCGTACTGGGAAAGGGCGGGGGTCGCGGATCGCATCGAGCTCCGCCTCGGCCCGGCCGCCGACACCCTGCGGGCCTTGCCCGCCGACGAGCCCCTCGACCTCGCGTTCATCGACGCCGACAAGGAGAACTACTCGCTCTACTACGAGGAGATCGTGAGGCGCCTGCGTCCCGACGGTCTCGTGATCGTCGACAACGTCCTGTGGAGCGGCCGGGTCGTCGGTCCGGGTGCCCCGGCCGGCGACGCACACGGGGCGGCGATCATGGCCTTCAACGACCTCGTCGCCGGCGACGATCGGGTCGACGCGGTGATGCTCCCGATCGCCGACGGCCTGACGCTCGCCCGCCGCCGGTGAGGGTCGCCGCGGGCCGGCGGGGGCGCGACCGCCCGGACGCGTCGTCCGATCATCGCCCGGCCCGGGGGCGTCCGTCTCAGCCGGTGCTGATCGGCCGCAGGATGAAGCGGGTGCCGTCGCCGGTGACCTCGTAGAGGCGCACGTCGTTGGCGCCCGTCCGGAGGAACGACTCCGGTACCACGCCCCAGAAGTTGGCCTCGGTGATGTAGGCGGGGCCGAGCCGCATCCAGGCTCCGATCCGCCCGTTCACGGCCAGGGCCACGGTGGTGCCCTTGGGGGCGTCGACGACGGCCCGGTAGTAGACCGGCGCGTGGCCCGAGCGCGGGTGGAAGGGCCGGGGGCCGAGCAGGAAGCGCCCGTGGAAGCGGCTCGGCTCGGGGTCGGCCAGGTCGGATGCCGGTTCGCCCACCAGCAGGCCGAGATCGCCGGTCCGGAAGATCCGCAGGCCGGCCGGGCCCGGCTCGGTGGCCGCCGGGCGGGAGAGGAGCTCACGGAACAACGGGTCGCCGCGGAAGTGGTATCGGTGGCGATCGTCGGGCTTCATGTGCTCGGCCGGGGTGACCACCATCGCCTTGCGGTCGTCGCGGCGGGGGGGTCCGAGGAGGGAGACGCCGTCGATCTTCCAGGGGATCTTCACGCCGAGGAGCTCGGCGACGGTCGGCAGCACGTCGATCGTCTGGGCGTTGCGGTCGTCGACCCGTCCCGCGGCCAGGCCCGGGGCCTTCACGATCAGGGGCGTGAAGGCGACGTCGATCAGGTTGTTCTTGTCGAGGGCCCGGTTGAGCTGCCCATCGCCGAAACCCGCTCCGTGGTCGGCGGTGACCACCACGACGGCGTCGTCGTAGGTGCCGTTGGAGCGGAGCCGCTCGAGGATCTCGCCCAGGTAGCGGTCGGCGAGCCGGAGTTGAAGCAGGTGCCGCTGCCGGGCGATGCGCCCGGCGTCGGCGCTCGACCACCCGTAGTAGATCATCCCGTCGTTGCCGGACTCGTAGACCTTCTCGTCGGGCAGGAACTCCCAGGGCTGGTGGGGCAGCAGGATGTGGGCGAAGTCGAGCCGGGGGCCGCGCGTGGCGGCTACGCCGTCGAGGAACTCGTGGAACGCGGGGATCCGGCGGGTGTCGACCGGATTGCCGCCGATCGAGAACCCCTTGGGGGCCTTGCTCGCCCGGCGGGCGTACTCGGGCCAGATGGAGCGGGCGTCCCCGAAGAGCGACCGGAGCTGCGTACCCAGGGAGTTGTCCTGCGCGGGGGAGCACAGCGACGTCGGGCAGACGTGGGTGACCCGTTCGGACACGTGCATCGGGAAGCGGTCGCCGAGGAGGGTGAAGATGCTCTCGGGGTAGTTCGACGACACCGGGACCGTGTAGGGCGCCGTGGCGTACCGGCCCGTCATGATCGCGGGCACCGCGTTCTGGGTGATCGTCCCCACCGTGGTGTTGTTGCGGAACCAGGTCGCGTCGCGCGCGAGCGCGGCGAAGTTCGGGAACAGCCCGGCGTCGATCCCTCCGTGGCCGTCGAGCAGGGACGCGGTGGGGAGCTCGTCGAACACCAGCCAGACGACGGGTCGGCCCGTCCGGACCTCGGCGGCGCGCGCGCTCGAGGTCCCGAAGATGCGGGCGACCGGCGACGCCACCACGAACAGCGCCACGAAGACGGGCGCGGAGATCGCCGCGAAGTGGAGGAACGAGCGGAACGGCGGCGCGAACCAGAACAGGGCGACCAACGCGGCGCCGGCGACGAGGGCGAGCCCCCAGATCGCGCTCCGGCTCAGCGCGAAGGTCCGGGCCAGCTCGCCCCTCGTGAACAGGGCGGTGAGGCCACCGAGGACCGCGGCCTGCGCGAGCCGGCGCGGGGTGGCCCCGAGGAGCCGGGTCGTGGTGGCCGCGGCCCACAGGGCGAGCGGAGGCAGCAGCGCCACCCCGAGGGCGAACAGGAGCACCGTCGCCCGGCCCGCGCCTTGGGCCAGGAAGGTCTGTGGGTCGTTGCCGAAGATCTGGAGGATCGGGCGCGCGAAGGTGAACGAGCAGAGGGCCAGGATCTCGATGAAGTAGACGCCCTCGGCCCGGGCCCAGTCCGGGAGCCCGCGGCGCGGCGCGGCCGCGGCCGGAGGGGGGGTGTCCCCGGGGTCGGGTGGACCTGGGGCCGGGCCGTTCACCGCGGGGCGTCGGGCCGCGGCCACCGACCGGGCGGCCGGACGGGCGCCGCGTGGCGATCGGCGACGGTGCGGGGCATCAAGCCGGCGACGTTACCCCACCGCGCCCACCTGCCGGGCCCGCGACGACCGGCGTGGAGGTACGTCAACGGGCCTCGATCGCGTGGAGTGTGGGGCGGGCAACGGTGCCGGTGATCTCGTAGAGGCGGACGTCGTTGCGGCCCGGCCGGAGGAGCTCCTCGGGCACGATCCCCCAGACGTTCACCAGGTGCGCGGGCTTGATCGAGTGCATCCACGCGCCGATGCGGCCGTTCACGGCGATGGCCACGAGCGCTCCCTCGGTCGCGACGTGGGCCCGTACGTACACGGGCGCCCGGTCGGAACCGGGGTCGTAGACCGGGTGACCGCTCGTCAGCCGGGCTTGGAGGGCGGACGGGGGGCCGGCGGGAAGCGCGGCCACGTCCCGCCCCACCAACGGCCCGAACCGGCCGGACCGGAAGATCCGAAGCGTCGCGGGTCCCGGTGGGCCGGCGGCCGGCGACCTCAGGAGCGTCTCGAAGGCGCGGGTGCCGTCGAACGAGTAGATGTGCCCTCGGTCGGGTCGGATCCGGTCGTGGTCCGTGACGGCCACCCGCTTCGTGGGGAGGAGCCGTCCCGCACCGCCGAGGGAGGTACCGTCGACCCGCCCCGGCAGGTCCACGCCCAGGATGTCGGCCACGGTGGGGAGGACGTCGATGGTCTGGGCGTTGCGGTCGTGGATCGCGCCCCGGGTCTGCCGGGGGGCCTTGATGAACAGCGGGCTGAAGGCGACGTCGGTGAGCGTCTCGCGCGTGAAGCCGCGCATCCTCGCGTGGGCCCGGAACGCCGCCCCGTGGTCGGACGTGACCACGATCAGCGTGTCGGCGTAGGCGCCCGTCCGGCGCAGGGCGGCCGTCAGCTCGCCCAGGTAGCGGTCGGCGAGCTGGGCCTGCAACAGGTGGCGCTGGCGCCCGATGCGGGCCGCGTCGGGGGTGAGCCACCCGAAGAAGAACCCGTCGCGCTCCTGGTCGTAGCGCTTGCCGTTCGGCAGGTACTCGAGTGGGGTGTGGGGCAGCACGACGTGGGCGAAGTCGAACGGGGCCGGCCGGCGCGGCCCCGCCGAGACCCGGTCGACGAAGCGGCGGAAGTCCTCGTGGCGGCTGCGCAGCACGAGGTCGTCGTCGATCTCGAAGGCGTTCCTCCCACCCGCCTCCGGGCCCGACGCGCGGTCGCGCCACACGCGCCAGGCCTGGTTCAGGAGGGCGCGGGTGGTATGCGCCACCGACCCCGTGGGTGCCGAACCGCAGACGTCGGCGGGGCAGAGGCGGGTGAGCGGCTCCAGGGCGTTGACCGGGCCGCCGCCCAGGAGGGTGAACGCGTTGCTGGGGTACCGGTCGAGGGTCGGCGGGACCTCCCCGTCGGGCGGGTAGAGGCCCGTCAGCAGGGCGGGCACCGCCCACCCGGTGAACGCGCTGACGGTGGTGTTGTTCCGGTACCAGGTCGCGTCGCGGGCGAGGGCCGCGAAGTGGGGGAAGAGCTGGGCGTCGATCGCTCCCTTGCCGTCGAGCAGGGATGCGGTGGGGAGCTCGTCGAAGACGACCCACAGGACGGGCGCGCCGTCGCCGCGCGGTACCGGCGCCGACGACGTGTTGGACGGCCGGAGGAGCGACGCGACGGGGGATGCGGCCAGGAACAGGACGAGGAACACGGCGCTACCCGCCGATGCGAAGCGCAGGAACGCCCGGGTCGGGGCGACCCGGAGGTAGAGCGCGGCGAAGCCGAGCGCGAGCGCGAGGCTCACACCCCAGCCGGCGGGGCGCGGCCAGCCGGTGGCGCGGGTGATCTCGGTGTGGGCGAAGACCAGCAGCCATCCGCCGAGCACCCCGACCTGGGCCGCGCGGCGGACCGCCGGGCCGGCCGGCCGGGTCAGCGCCGCGGCCGCCCACGAGGCGATGGCGGGCAGGAGGACGACGGCGAGGGCGAAGGCGACGATCCCGACCCGGCCGGCGCCGGCGGTGATGAACGTGGCCGGGTCGCGGCCGAACACGTCGAGGACGGGCTGGGCGAACGCGAAGCCGCTGACGGCGAGGATCTCGAGGAAGTAGGAGCCCTCGGTCCGGGCCCACGCGGCCGGCCCGCCCGAGGCGGCATGCTCGGGGGTGGGAGCGTCGACCGCGGCCACGGCAAGGCCCTCAGGAGGGGTCGGGTGCCGTCCGGCCGGTCACCGGGGGGTGGCGAGGAACAGCGTGCGGGTGCCGCTCGGGAGGAGCTCGCGCTTGTCGAGGGAGAACTGCTCGCCCAGGAGCTTCTCGAACGCGTCGAGTCGGTAGTCGTCGAAGAGGCCGGCCGGCTTGTTGGCCAGCAGGCGCTTGGTCATGGGGTCGTCGCGGTCGACGAACTCCACCACCGCCGGGGCGTCGAAGGAGCGCAGCCAACCCACGACCTCGGGGAGCGGGACGTTGGCCGAGATCGCGAGGTGGTGGACCAGGGCCAGGCTGAACACGAGGTCGGGCCGGACCCGCTCGGGGAACGGGGCCCGCTCCCGGTTCCGCCAGCCGATGCCGGGCGAGGGATCGACGAGGTCCATCACCAGCGGCAGCACGTTCCCCGGCCCGCCGGCGAGGAGGCGCCGGGCGAACGCGTCGATGGTGGGCTCGTCGGCGTCGACGGCGATCACCTGCTGCGCGTGGCGGGCGGCGATGAGCGAGTACTCGCCGTCGTTGGCCCCGAGGTCGAGGACGGTCCCGGGAGCCATGGCCCCGGCCACGCCGTCGACGAAGGCCTGCTTGGCCGACGCGTCGGCGTCGGAGTAGGAGCAGGTCTCGCGGTAGTCGGACCAGGTGGAGCCGCGCTTCTTGACGTCGAGCTTGTGGACGAGCTTCAGGAGCTTGCCGGCGGTCGCCTTGGCCAGCTCGAGGCCGAACCCGGCCTGCTTGAGCTGGGACTTGACCTGTTCGGTGCTGGTGGTCACCTTCTTCTCGAGCACCGAGTGCAGGTAGACGTTGCGGAAGACGCCCTTCTTGAAGCGGCGGAGACCGCCGAACATCCCCCGCACGTCGCCGGGCTCCAGGCCGTTGACGCTGCCTCGTAGGTAGCTCTGGTAGGCGATGCCCAGGTGGGCCTGAATCATCAGGGGGAATAGGAGCGTCTGGCAGAACTGGCGGTAGCCGGGCCACGGCCCCTTCGCGGGTTCGAACGAGCCGAGGTCGATGAAGGTGGGGGCGACCCCCCGGAACTGGACGTTGTAGGCGTAGCCGTCCTTCATCGAGATCCCCTCGCCCAGCGCGGCGAGGAGGACCTCGAGGTGCAGGACGGCCGCCTGCTTGAGGAGCGCGAAGGGCCACTCGAACGGGTAGCTGATGACGGGGATCCGCTCGTGCTCGATCACCGCGGCCCACGGAGCGCCACGGGGTGAGAGCGGGGCGCCACCCTCGAACGGGGTGGTGCGGACCACCTTGCCCGCGGCGACGAGTTCCCCGAGGAACTTGGTGGCCGCCAAGCGGTCCCAGTCGGCCTTGCCCTGCTCGGACAGGCCGCGCAGCACCCGGCCGTCCTGGTAGAAGACCGCGGTGTCGGGGTCGCGGAACGACGCCGGCTCGGCGGTGGTCATGCGGGGGAGGCTCCCGGGCTCAGGTGGTGGGCGAGGTGCCGGCGTCGGCGAGGTTGTCGGTGCCCTCCTCGGCGGCCGCGAGGGCTTCCTTCTCGGCCCGGTACTCCGCCCGGGCCTTGGAGGAGAAGAGCATCTTGACGCGGCGGAGGCCCATGCGGAAGAAGACGGCGACGGCCGCGAACCCGGCGACGGCCGCCGAGGCGACGATGCTCCCGGTGCCGGCGTCGAGGTAACCGAGTACTCGCATGGGCGGGGCCCCCTGGGTGGTCGGGCCGTGCGTCCGGCACGGCCGTCTACCGGATGTCAGATCTCCAAGTGTACCGAGCCGGCACGGCGGCGAACACGACGGCCCCCGGCGCCCGGCGCCCACACACTATCGCGCCGGCCCCCGGGAACCGGGACCGGCGGGGGTCGGGCTCACCCCAGCACCTCGGGGTTCACCAGGTGCTCGGGCCGGTCGCCCGCCAGGAGCCGGGCCAGGTCGCCGGCGATGACGCGGGAGTGGTTGGCCTCGGTGTCGTAGGTGGCGCCGCCGATGTGGGGGGTGAGGACCACCTGCGGCATCGAGCAGAGCGGGTGGCCGGGATCGAGGTGCTCGCCCGGGAAGTGGTCGAGGCCCGCCCCGCCCAGGTGGCCCGAACCCAGCGCGTCGACGAGGGCGTCCATGTCGTGGAGCGCGGCCCGGGCCGAGTTGAGGAACACGGCCCCCGGCTTCATCCGGGCGAACCGCGCCGCGGAGATGAGCCCGGTCGTCTCCGGGGTGACGGCGGCGTGGAGCGACACGACGTCGGCCTCGGCGAGGAGGTCGTCGAGGCCGTGGGTGGCGTCGGCGGCGTACGGATCGGCGGTGATGACCCGCATGCCGAGGGCCTGGAGGCGCCACGAGAGGGCCCGCCCCACCGCGCCGAGGCCCACGATCCCGGCCGTGCGGCCCGTGAGCTCCCAGGCCCGGAAGCGCTGGTAGGGGATGGTCCCGTCGCGGTAGATCTCGCCGGCGCGCACCTCGGCGTCGGCCCGCACGATCCCGCGGGTGACGGCGAGGAGCAGTCCGAGCGTCAGCTCGGCGACCGCGTCGGCGTTGCGCCCCGGGGCGTGGAGCACGGGTATCCCGGCCGCGGTGGCCGCTGCCACGTCGACGTTGTCGGGGGCGCCGCGGCACGACGCCACCGCCCTCAGGGGCCGCTCGAGCACAGGGCCGGCCACGACGTCGGCCTCGACCACCAGGAGCGTGGCTCCCTCCGCGTCGATCCGGGCCGCGAGCCCGTCGGCGTCGTAGATGCGGAGCGGCCGCGCGTCGATCCACGGATCGAGCACCACCTCGGCGATCCCCCGGAGCGTCTCTAGCCCGGGGCCCCGGAACGGGGCCGTGACCAGCGCGGTCGGCCTGTCGGCCATCGAACCTCCCTGTGTCGGGTCAGGGCGCGCCCGCGGGCGGGGTCGCCCCGGCGGCCTTGGTCGGGTGGCCCGCCACCCGCGCGAGCGGGGTGGCGGTGCCGGCCGCGCCGAGCACCTCGATGTGCCCGGCGTCGACGCGAGACGGATGGTCGGCACCGCAGGCGCGGCTGAGCCACAGCAGCTCGCGGCGTAGGCCGATGAGGTAGTGCGCGGCCCGCACCGACTTCAGGGTCGGGTCGAGGCCGCGCTGGCGCCACCGGGAGTTGGTGGTCACCCCGGTCGGGCAGCGGTTGGTGTGGCAGCGCATGGCCTGGATGCACCCGATCGAGAGCATCGCCTCCCTCCCCACGTTGACGGCGTCGCAGCCCAGGGCGAACGCGGCCAGCGCACGCTCGGGCAGCCCGAGGCGTCCCGAGCCGACGAAGACCACGTCTCCGGCGACGCCGGCCTCCTCGAAGGCCCGGTACACGCGGGGGAACCCGACCATGAACGGGAGGCCGACGTGGTCGGTGAAGGCCAGCGGTCCCGCTCCCGTACCGCCCTCGCCGCCGTCGACGGTCACGAAGTCGACGCCCCGATCGCCGCCGGCCATCAGGCGGGCCAGCTCGACGAAGAGCGCGCCGTTCCCTATCGCCGACTTGATGCCGACGGGCAGGCCCGTGCGCTCGGCCAGGAGCTCCACGAAGTCGAGCATGGAGTCGGCGTCGGTGAACGCCCGGTGCGACGCGGGGCTGATGCAGTCGACGCCGGGCGGTACGCCTCGCCACTCGGCGATCTCCGGCGTCACCTTGGCGGCCGGGAGGATGCCGCCGAGGCCGGCCTTGGCGCCCTGGCTGAGCTTGATCTCCACGGCGCGGACGGGGTGGGCGGCCACGACGTCGCAGAACCGCGAGAGGTCGAAACGGCCGTGGGAGTCGCGGCACCCGAAGTAGCCGGTGCCGATCTGCCAGACCAGTTCCCCGCCGTGGGCGTGGAACGGCGTCAGCCCGCCCTCACCGGTGGTCTGGAGGCAGCCGGCCAGGGCCGCGCCGCGGTTGAGGGCCTCGACCGCGCGCTCGCCGAGTGAGCCGTAGCTCATCCCGGAGATGTTCACGACCGAGGGCATGCGGAAGGCGCGGGCCCGACCGCGGGCCCGGCCGAGGACCTTCTGACAGGCGACGGCGTGGTCGGGGTCGTAGCCCGCGTCGCCCGGGCGGGGCTGCTCGAGCGGGAAGGCGGTCGGCTTGACGATGAGGTGGCCGGGGCTGAGGTCGAGGTCGTTGTCGGTGCCGAACGACACCGAGGGGTCGACCTGCTTGGCGGTCGTGTAGATCCAGCGGCGCTGGTCGCGGCTGAACGGCCGGTCGCGGTCGTTGTCGGTGATGATGTACTGGCGCAGCTCGGGCCCGACCCCCTCGAGCCAGTAGCGCAGGTGGCCGACGACGGGGTAGTTGCGCAGGACCGCGTGCTCGCGCTGGAGGAGGTCGTGCACGGCCAGGCCCACCAGCGACGCGGCGATCGCCGCGAGCACCCACACCCACCAGGTCACGGGCGGAGTCTAGGAACCGTCCCGCTCCGGGCGTTCCCATGGCGCGACCCGGGTGTCGGGCGCGGACGGAGCGGCGGTCGGGCCGAGGGCCTCCGCCCGCCGGTTTCCGAGGCGGGAGCGCCCCCTTGCTGGAAACAACAGATGTTGATAAGCTCGCCGTGTCATGAAGGGCACGGCCGAGCTGACGACGATGTTCCGGGAGCGGGGCCTGCGGGTCACCCCTCAGCGCCAGGCCGTCTTCGGCCTGCTCCAGGGCAACCGCTCGCACCCGACCGTCGACGCCCTCTACGACGCCGCCCGCCGCTCGATGCCCACGATCTCGAGGCGGACCGTGTACCAGACGGTCCACGATCTCGAGGCCATGGGCGAGGTTGAGCTGCTCGACGTCGGTACAGGCAGCCTCCGGGTCGACCCGAACGTCGAGACCGAGCACCATCACCTCGTGTGCCGCGCCTGCGGAGAGGTCCGCGACGTCGTCGCCGCCGACCGCCCGCCGGCGCCGTCGCGGGCCGAGGCGGGGTTCACCGTCACCTCCGTCGACGTGATCTTCCGCGGCATCTGCGAGCGCTGCTCGCGGTCGGCGCGCCGGCGCCGCTAACCCGACCCTCCCACGACACCGTCCCCGTCCCCCGCTGTTCCCCGACTCCCGACCCACTGCCACCCACAAGGAGCGACCATGGCACTGAAGGGCACCAAGACCCACGAGAACCTCAAGACCGCGTTCGCGGGCGAGAGCCAGGCCAACCGCCGGTACCTCTGGTTCGCCCAGAAGGCCGACGTGGAGGGCTACCCCGACGTCGCGGCCCTCTTCCGCTCGGTGGCCGAGGGCGAGACGGGCCACGCCAACGGGCACTTCGACTTCCTGGCCGAGGTCGGCGACCCCGTCACCGACGAGCCCGTGGGCCCGACCGCCGACAACCTCAAGTCGGCCATCGCCGGCGAGACCTACGAGTACACCGAGATGTACCCCGGCTTCGCCCGCACCGCTCGCGACGAGGGCCTCGAGGAGGTCGCCGAGTGGCTCGAGACGCTCGCCCGCGCCGAGAAGAGCCACGCCGGCCGCTTCACCGAAGGTCTCGCGAGCCTCGGCTGAGTACCGGCGCGCCGGGCCGGGCTCCCACGAGCGCCCGGCCCGGCCCGCTCGGCTCCGGACCCGAGGAGGCCGATGTGCGCAAGCTGACCGTGGGCGACATCGCCGACCTGCGGGCCTACGAGCGTGGGCGCGAGGAGTTCCGGCGCCGCATCATCGACATGAAGAAGCGCCGCCGGGTACGCCTGGGCGAGTACCTGACCGCCGTGTTCGAGAACACCGACACGATGCGGTTCCAGGTCCAGGAGATGGCCCGGGCCGAGAAGATGATCACCGACGAGGCCATCGCCCACGAGGTCGCGACCTACAACGAGCTCATCCCCGACGACGGCGAGCTCTCGGCCACGCTGCTCGTCGAGCTCACCAGCGAGGCCCTGCTGCGCGAGTGGTTGCCGAAGCTGGTCGGGATCCAGGACCACGTGGTGGTCGCGGTCGCGGGCGACGACTCGCGCAGCGAGGACCGGGACCCGTCGCGGCTAACCCGCGAGGACGAGATCACGACCACCGTCCACTACGTGAAGTTCACGCTCACGCCGTCGCAGCGCGCGGCCTTCGCCGACGGGCCGGTGCACATCAGGGTCGACCATCCCGCGTACGCCGCCGAGGTCGAGCTCGACGCCGCCACCCGCCGCGAGCTGGCCGGCGACCTCGCCGCCCCGGCCTGACGAGCGGGAGAGGGTGCCGCCGGCCGCGGTGCGTCGGTGGGTCGGGGACGGCCGGTAGCCTGCGCCCCGATGCACGTACCGGTACGGCGGCTCGACGTCGACGCCCCCCTGCCGTCGCAGGCCCACGACGACGACGCCGGCTACGACCTGTGCGCCGCCCACGACGCCGAGCTCGAGCCGGGCGGGGGCCGGGCGCTGGTCCGTACCGGCCTCGCGGTGGCGATACCTCCGGGGTGCGGGGGTTTCGTGCTGCCGCGCTCCGGCCTGGCGCTGCGCCACGGCGTGACGCTGCTCAACACGCCCGGGCTCATCGACCCGCAGTACCGGGGCGAGCTCAAGGTGCTTATGGTCAACACCGACCCGCGCGAGCCCTACGTCGTACGGCGCGGCGACCGGATCGCCCAGATCGTGATCCAGCGCGTCGAGTACGTGGAGTGGCAGGTCGTCGACACGCTCGAGGCGACCGAGCGCGACACGTTCGGCTTCGGCTCGACCGGCCGCTGAGCCGGGTCCGTACCTGCGGGTGGAGAGTCAGAGGAGAGAGCGGAGCAGCTCGCGGGTGCGGGTCCGCTCCGTGGCGTCGCCGAACTCCGAGGCGAAGAGCTCGGTCGCGCCGGCCTCGAAGACGTCCTCGATCGCGGCCGTGACGGCCGCCTCGTCGCCGGCGATGGCGAGGTCGGCGGGCCCGTCGGCGCCCTCCCGGTCGAGCATGGCGCGATACGACGGGAGGGTGCCGTACACGGCGTAGAGGCGCGCGGCGCGCTCCCGGGCCCCGGCGACGTCGTCGGTCACGCACACCGGCAGGCCCACCGCCACCCGCGGGGCGGGGGCCCCGGCCTCGGCCGCGGCGCGGGTGATCGTCGGGACGGTGTGGGCCGCGAGAGTCGCGGGACCGGTCATCCACGTGATGGTGCCGTCGGCGACCCGGCCGGCCAGCTCCAGCATCCGGGTCCCGAGCGCGGCGACCAGCACCGGGCACGGCAACGGGTCCGGGATCGTGAGGCCGATGTGGGTGGAGATCGTCTCGCCCGCGTACGCGACGTTCCCGTCGCGGATCAGAGGCACCAGCACCGACAGGTAGTCGCGCATGTGGCGCAGCGGTTGCTCGAAGGAGAGCCCGAGGAGACCCTCGATCACCACCTGGTGCGAGAGCCCGACGCCGAGCGTCAACCTCCCGCCCACCGCCTCCTGCACGGTCAGCGCCTGGGCGGCGAGCATCATCGGGTGCCGGGGGTAGGTGGGCACGACCGCGGTGCCGAGGCCTATGCGGGTGGTGGAGCGCCCCGCGACGGCGAGCGCGGTGAGCGCGTCGTGCCCGAAGATCTGCTCCATCCAGAACGACCCGAAGCCCTGGTCCTCGGCCTCGGCGATCGCCTCGGCCAGGCCGTCGAGCCCACCCCGCTCCGCGGCGCCGCCGCCGAAGATGCCGATCCGCACCCTTCCCCCTTCCCGCCCGGCCGTGGTCGTTCCGGTGCTCGCCGGAGGCTACCCACCCGAGGGTGCGGGCGACCGGGGACCGCCGGTTTGCTAGGGTCGGGGCCCCACGCGGACGTGGCTCAGTTGGTAGAGCATCACCTTGCCAAGGTGAGGGTCGCGGGTTCGAGTCCCGTCGTCCGCTCCATAGAAACCGCAGGTCAGCCGGGGTGAACGCCCCGGCTGCCTTCGCGTCCGGGCCCCGCCATCGCGCGAGCGCCGCGCGGGCACCCGGTGCTCGACATCCCGGTGCTCGACATCCCGGTGCTCGACAACCCGGTGCTCGACAACCGGTGCTCGACAACCCGGTGCTCGACAACCGCTACCCGACCCTGCCCACCGACCGTGACCGGTCTCGACCGCGTGGCCTCGGCCCCTGTCGCCCGGGGGGTCAGAGCGTGGGGGTGTAGGCGAAGAGGCCGGGCAGGCCGCCGGTGTGGACGAACACCACGTCGCGCCGGTCGACGTCGCGCGGGTCGTCGCCGGCCCCGCTGCCAAGCGAGGCGAGCAGGTGGGCGAACGCCTTGCCGGTGTAGACGGGATCGAGGAGGACCCCCTCGGTGCGGGCCAGGCGGGTGATCGCCGCCTGGCCGGCCTCGGTGGGGATGCCGTAGCCCGGCCCCAGGTTGGCGTCGGTGATCGTCCACCGATCGTCGCCGGGGACCTCCATTTCGATCAGCGCCGCCGTGGCGGTCAGGAGGTCGCGGATCGCGGCCGCGGTCAGGGCCGCGTCGTGGTAGACGCAGGCCACGTCGACCACTGCGTCGAGCCCGGCCGCGGCGAGGCCCAGGATCAGGCCGGCGGCGGTCCCCGCCGTGCTGGCCGCGACCACCACCCGTCCCACGTCGAGGCCCCGCGCCTCGACCTGCCCGGCCAGCTCCAGCGCCCCGGATACGTAGCCCAGCGTGCCGACCGGGTCGGAGCCTCCGGGCCCGATCGTGTACAGCGACCGCCCTTCGGCCTCGGCCGCGGCGACGAGGCCGGCGAGCTCGGTGAAGGCCTCGTCGTCGTCGGCGACCTCGTGGACGGTGGCCCCCAGCAGGTCGTCGAGGAGCCGGTTGCCCGAACGGCGGTAGTGATCGTCGTCGCGCGCGACGGTCCGTACCAGGACCAGGTCGCAGGTGAGATCCAACCGGGCGCAGGCCGCGGCGGTCTGCCGGGCGTGGTTCGACTGCACGGCCCCGAAGGTGACGACGCCGGTGCAGCCCCAGGCCAGGGCGGAGCCGAGGAGGTACTCGAGCTTGCGGGTCTTGTTGCCGCCGCCGGCCAGGCCCGAGCAGTCGTCTCGCTTGAGCCACAGCCGGCCGGCCGGGCGGAGGTCGGCCTCCAGGCGGTGGGCCGGCTCCAGCGGCGTGGGCCAGTGCCCGAGCGCCGCCCGGGGATGGCGGGCCAACCGTTCCGCGACGCTGCTCACACGGCGACTCCTTCGACGGCCTCGACTCCATCGTGCCGGATCTGCCGCCCGTGGCCGGCGCCCGCGATCCGCCCCGCTGGGGACCGGTCGCGATCCGGGCCCCGGTCGGGGGGCCGGCGCGCGTCGACGGTCGGAGCCCGGGTCAGGACGGCGGCGTGGGGTCGACGCCCGTGGCGGCCCCGGCGAGGAACGCGTCCATGTAGACGGGGTTCCACAGAGGTGTGTGGCCGCCGTCGGGCACGATCTGGAACCAGATCGCCCGCGGCCGCCCCCATGCGTTCATGGCGGCGCCCATCTCCCGGTAGGCCGAGCCCGCCGGGCTGATGGTGTCGTTGGAGCCGTGGATCACCAGGCCGGGCGGGTCAGCGCCGTCGATCTGGAGGTTCGGCGACGCGGCGTGGAGCGCGTCCTGGTCGACGGCGCCCTCGCAGGGGCCCGGCTCCGCCGGAGGGATGAACCCCCGGGTCAGGGGGTACCACTTGGACCGCTTGGAGAAGTACTCCATGTCCTCCATGCCGGAGACCGCCACCCATCCGGCGACCTTGTACTGCGACCCGTTGCGCAACCATCCGGACTGGTCGTTCCAGCCGGCGGCGGCCAACGCCGCCAGGTGACCACCCGACGAGTGCCCGAAGACGACCATCTTGCCGGCGCTGATCCCCATGTTGCTCGCGCGCGACCTGATGTAGGCGATGGCGTCCTGCACGTCGCGCGCCGGGGTCGGGAACTGGTCGATGCCGCAGGCCGAGAAGCGGTACTGGACGGAGACGATCACCCAGCCCTGGTCCCGGTACGCGGCGACGGGCGCGGGTAGGGGCTCGGCGACGCCGCGGTTCCAACCCCCGCCGTGGATCCAGATCAGCGCCGGGCGCCGGCCGGGGAAGGTCCACCCGTTGGGGCGGTACCACGCCAGGCACCGGGTGTCCTGGTCGGGGGCGGGCGTGTAGGAGACCGTTAGGGGGCTGTCGGGGCCGTTGCACGCCGCGACCGGTGTCCCCGACCCGTAGTAGGCGGTTCCGGAGCGGGTGAGCGTCACCTCGGTTCCCAGGCCGGTGGTTATGGCGCTGGTGGACGGCACCCACACCCCGCCGACGCGCGTGGAGTCGACGGGGGCGGGGTGGGACCCGATCCCGAACCCGTGCAGGCCGCCGTAGGCGTCGAGGATGTAGCCGCCGGTGCCGTCGGGGAGCACGGTGATGTCGCGTGCGATGTCCCAGCCCGGCCAGTTCGGCGCACCGGTCACCGCCGGCGCGTCGCCGATGGTGTGGATCCCGCCGTAGGCGTCGAGGAGGTAGGCGCCTCCGCCGGGCGCGAGCGCCAGGCCGCGGGCGATGTCCCAGCCGCTCCAGTACGGCCCGCCGGTGAGGGGGGGTGCGTTGCCGAGGCGGTGGATCCCGCCGTACCCGTCGAGGACGTAGCCGCCCTGGCCGCCGGAGGTCAGGGCCAGGGAGCGGGCGATCTCCTCGTCGCCGAGGTCCGGCGTGCCCGACGGCACCGGGGCGGCCCCGTAGGCGCGCAGCGTCCCGTAGCCGTCGAGGACGACGCCGGAGTTGGCCGAGGTCGCGACCACGCCGCGCGCCACCGTGGACTCGGCCCAGTAGGGGTTCCCGAGCGGGGCGATCGTTCCGGTGGGGACGACGCAGGCCGAGAGGAGGACCACCGCGGCCCCGGCGAGGAGCGCCCCGACCCGGGTGCTCGTGGCCTTCCGTCCGTGGTTCCCCGCCCGCGCGCCCCGGGGGTGGCGGGATCCGCCGGCCGGGGCGGCGGGCCCGTGCCGGCGCATCCGTCGCATCCGCTCAATCTAGTGCAAGTCGGACCCTCCACCTCGGTGGGTCCGGCGGCGCCGACGATGTCGCGGGACGGGCCGGGTCCGGCGGTACCGTTCCCGTCGTGCCGGCGAACACGAGGCGATCCCCAGGTCGGTCGGCCTCGGCGCGGCTCGCGCTGTCGCTGACCGTGGCGGCGGCCGCGCTCCTCGTGCCGGCCCTCGCGGCCACCACGCCGGCCGGGGCGGCCGACACGCCCGCCGCCGAGGGCGCGGCGTCGCCGTTCGAGTCGATACGGCGCTTCGACGTCGAGGCGACGGTCCGGCCCGACGGCTCCCTGCTCGTCGCCGAGACCATCGACTACGACTTCGGGACCAACCACAAGCACGGCATCTACCGCGACATCCCGGTGCGGGTGCGCTACGACGATCGCTACGACCGGCTGTACCCGATCGACATGGTCTCGGTCGACGCCGGTGCCGGGACCCCGCACGACGTGAAGAGGGAGTCGGCGCCCGAGGGGCGGACCCGGCTGCGGATCGGCGACCCGGACCGCACCATCACGGGCCGCCACGTGTACCGGATCCGCTACCGGGTGCGGGGCGCGCTCAACGGGTTCGAGGACCACGACGAACTGGTGTGGAACGCCGTCGGCACCGACTGGACGGTGCCTGTCGACGCCGTCTCGGTGACGGTGCACGCGCCCGCGGCGATACGGCGGGTCGCCTGCAGCGCCGGGCCGTTCGGGTCGGTGCTGCCCTGCGACGCCGCGACCGTCGACGGGCGCACGGCCCGGTTCACCGACGCGGGGTTCGGACCGGGCGAGAACCTGACGTTCACGATCGGCCTGCCCAAGGGAGCCGTGCCCGATCCCCGGCCGATCCTCGAGGAGCGCTTCAGCCTCGACCGTGCGTTCTCGCGCACCCCCGCTTCGATCGGGACGGCCGCGGCCCTCCTCGCCGGGGTCCTCGGCGGACTCGCCATGCTCCTGCGCAGGGTCGGGCGTGACCGCCGGTACGTCGGTTCGCCGGTCGACGTCGCCTTCGGCAACGCCGACGGCCGCGAGGAGCTCGTGCCGGTGGGCGAGCGCACGGTCGTACCGGTGGAGTACGTACCACCCGACGGGCTGAGGCCCGGGCACCTGGGTGTGCTCCAGGACCTGCGGGCCGACTCCATCGACGTGACCGCCACGATCGTCGACCTGGCCGTCCGTGGTCACCTCCGGATCGAGGAGATCGAGAAGAAGGGCTGGTTCGGCAAGGCCGACTGGAACCTGGTCCGCCTGTCGCCGGCGACTCCCGACCCTCCGCTCGCGACCTGGGAGCGGACCCTCCTCGACCACCTCTTCGAGGACGCCACGGGCGTCCCCGCCCGAGCGGCGGCCGAGGCGGGCCTCGACTGCGCCACTCCCACCCTCACCGCCGCCGCCGACCTCGGGGGGCGGTCGATCCGACTCTCGGCCCTGCGCAACAGGTTCGCCTCGAGCATGGCGGCGGTCCAGGACGCGCTCTACGACGACGTCGCCGCGCGCGGCTGGTTCGCCGGGCGGCCCGATCGGGTCCACCGGCGCTGGTCGATGATCGGGTGCGCCGCGCTCGCGGCCGGGATCGGGGCCGTGTACCTGGCCGCTCGGTACTCCCACTTCGCGCTCGCGCTGGTGCCACTTCCGCTGGCCGGCCTGCTGCTGGTAGCCGTGGCAGGCTGGATGCCGCGCCGGACGGCCCGGGGCACCGCGGTGCTGCGGCGGGCCCAGGGGTTCCGGCGCTTCATCGAGGAGTCGGAGAGCGAGCGGGCCCGCTTCGCCGAGCGCGCGAACCTCTTCTCGGAATACCTGCCCTACGCGGTGGTCTTCGGCGCCACGGAGAAGTGGGCCCGGGCCTTCTCCGGTCTGGCCGGCACCCCTCCCGGCACCTCGGCGTGGTACGTGTCGAACCACGCCTTCGCCCCCGACACCTTCGGCCAGAGCGTCGAGCACTTCGCGGTCACCAGCGTCGGGACGCTCACCTCGAAGCCGGCGTCCTCGGGTGGGAGCGGCTTCTCCGGCGGAGGGTCGTCGGGTGGGGGCGGCGGGGGAGGAGGCGGCGGCTCCTGGTGACGCCGTCCCGGCCTACGAGCCGGAGCGCTCCCCCAGCGCCGCGGCCGCGGCGGTTCCCGAACGGATGCAGGCGGGCACGCCCACACCGGCCAGCGCGGCGCCGGCCAGCACGATGCCCGGAGCGCGCTCGGCGAGGTCCGCGTTCGCGGAACGGATCCGTGCCGCGTGGCCGACGCCGTACTGGGGGAACGCACCCGGCCAGCGGCCGACCCGCACCGCGCGGGGCGGGCCCGAGACCCCGCTGGTCGACCCGAGCTCGGTCACGACCGCATCGGTGAGGTCGGCGTCGTCGAGGTCGTCGATCCGCCGGTCGTCGATCCGGCCCGCCGACGCCCGCAGCAGGACCGTGCCGGCGCCGCCCCCGGGTGCGAGGTGGTGCCACTTCGACGAGGACCACGAGCAGGCCGTCGTCAGCAGCCCGGCCCGGCGGGGCACCAGGAACCCGCTGCCCGGAAGCGGTAGGGCGACGTCGGGCGGGTCGAAGGCCAGGGTCACCAGCGCGACCGACGCGTGCTCGATGCCGCCGAGCACCTCGGCGGCCGCGGGGGCGACACCCGTGAGGAGGCGGGCGGCGGCCGGCGCGGGGGTGGCGATCACGACCGCATCGACCTCGAGGGTCCGCTCCGGGGTCGGCGCGGCACCGGCCCCGCGGATCCCGACCCGCCAGCCGGGCCCGGCCGACGCCGGCTCGACGGCCACGACCGTCGACGGAACGAGCAACTCGACGCCGCGCGCCGACAGGTCGGCGGCCACCGCTTCGGCCAGGTGTCCCATGCCGAGGCGGGGGGTGAGGAACATGGGGCCGCTCCCGGCCGTGGCGGCGCGGGCCCGCAGCGCCGCGGCGGCCCGGATCAGGCTGGGCTCGCCCGAGCGGGCGGCGGCGTCGAGCTGGGGTGCCGCCGTGGCCAGGCTGAGGTGGTCGGTGTGGCCGGCGTTGATGCCTCCGACGAGCGGGTCGACGAGGCGCGTGAGCACCTCGTCGCCCAGGCGGGCCCGGACCAGCTCCCCGATCGACATGTCGTCGGCGAGGGGCGGGCCGGCGGGGGCGTGGAGGTCGGTCGCCGCCCGGGCCAGCCCGGCCGGGGTGCAGATGCCCGTGGCGGCGAGGGCGTCGAGATCGGTGGGCACACCGAGGAGCTGCTCGGACGGGATCGGGAGGAGCTCGCCGGCGTCGCCGAGGAGGTAGGCCGGGACCTCGGCGGGGGCGACCAGCGCGTCGCCGAGCCCGACGTCGAGGGCCAGCTCCGTGGCTCCCGGGACCCGGGCCAGGAACGTGTCGGCGGCCTCGTCGACGGGGCGGCCCGCGAAGGGCGAGGTCCGGAGCTTGCCGCCGAGGCGCTCCGCCTCGACGACGGTCACCGATGCCCCGGCGAGCACGAGGGCCCGCGCCGCGGCCAGGCCGGCGATCCCGCCTCCGGCGACCAGGACGTGCCCGGTCGCGCGCCGGGTCGCGCGCCCGGTCAACTGTCCGCCTCGTCGGCGGTCGTGGCCACGAGGCGGGCCAGGGCGTCGAAGACGGTGGGGTCGTCGTGGAGGACGCCGGTGCGGGCGAAGGCGAGGCCGGCCTCCGCCGCCGCGGCCCGGGCCTCGACATCGACGTCGTAGAGGACCTCCAGGTGCTCGGCCACGAAGCCGTGCGGGCAGACGATCACCCCGGGGGCGTCGGGGTCGGTGCCGAGGCGGGCGATCACCTCGAGGAGATCGGGTCCCCGCCACGGGTCGGGGGTCCGGCCCGCGCTCTGCCAGGCGATCGACCAGCGGTCGCGGGGGAGCCCGGCCCGTGCGGCGGCCGCCTCCGCTCCGGCCGTGAGCTGCTCGGGGTAGGGATCGCCCACCAGGGCCCGCTCCGGGAGGCTGTGGGCGGTGAACAGCACGCGGGAGCCGGGCGGGACGCGCGCCGCCGCGGCGACCAGGGCCGTGGCCGTGAAGTCGAGGTACTCGGGAAGCAGGTGCCAGCTCGGGATCGTGGTCGCCGTGATCCCCTGCGCCGCGGCCGCGTCGGAGGCCCGCCGCGCGTACTCGCCCACGCCGGCCCGGGAGTGGTGCGGAGCGAGCACGAGGCCCACTACGGACCGGCAGCCGAGGTCGTGCAGCTCGGCGACCGCGTCCTCGATGAAGGGGGCCACGTGCTTCTGGCCCAGCCGGACGCGGAACCGGCCGGGCGACATGCGGTCGAGCGCCGCCTCCAGGCGCCGGTGCTGGCGCCGGGTGTGCTCGCCCAGGGGCGACAGGCCCCCGATGGCTTCGTAGCGGCGCACCAGGTCGGCGAGGAGCTCCGGAGTGGGTGGCCGGCCCCGCCGGATCCGGGTGTAGAAGGCCTCGACGGCGTCGCGGGACTCGGGGGTGCCGTGGGCCATCACCGCCACGCCGATCGGCTCGCCGGCGGTCATCGGCCCGTGGCCCCGGTCTCCTCGTGGACCAGGTCGACGAGCGCGGTGAGCACGCCGGGGTCGGTCTCGGGCAGCACGCCGTGGCCCAGGTTGAACACGTGGCCGGTGCCGCCGCCCCGGCGCAGCACGTCGCGCGCCCGCTCCGCCACCACGTCGAACGGCGCCAGGCACGAGGCCGGATCGAGGTTCCCCTGGACCGCGGTGCCGGGACCCAGCCGGGCCCGGGCGGCGTCGAGGGGGGTGCGCCAGTCGACCCCGACGACGTCGGCCCCCGCGTCGCGCATGAGGGGGAGCAGCTCGGCGGTACCTACGCCGAAGTGGATGCGGGGCACCCCGAGGTCGGCGACGGCTTCGAGCACGGAACGGCTGGCCGGGAGCACGTGACGCTCGTAGTCGTCGGGTGAGAGCGCGCCGGCCCAGCTGTCGAAGAGCTGGACCGCGGTGGCGCCGGCGCCCACCTGGGCGCGCAGGGAGGCGGCGGCGATCGAGGCCAGGCGCTCCAGCAGGCGGCCCCACAGCCCGGGATCGCCGAGCATGAGCGCCTTGGTGCGCGCGTAGGTGCGCGACGGGCGCCCCTCGACCAGGTAGCTGGCCAGGGTGAACGGCGCACCGGCGAAGCCGATGAGAGGGGTGTCGCCCAACTCGGCCACGACCCGGGCGACGGTCTCGGTCACGTGGGGCATGTCGACGGGAGGCTCCAGGGGGCGGAGCCGGTCGAGGTCGGCGGCGCTCCGGACCGGCTCCGCCACCACGGGCCCCACGCCCGGCACCACCTCGACGCCGAAGCCGACGGCGTCGAGAGGCGTGACGATGTCGGAGAAGAGGATCGCGGCGTCGACCCCGTGGCGGCGGACCGGTTGCAGGGTGATCTCGGCCGCCAGGTCGGGGTCGCGGATCGCCTCCGAGATGCTGCCGGATCCGCGCGCGGCCCGGTACTCGGGCAGCGACCGGCCGGCCTGGCGCATGAACCACACCGGCGTGTGGCGGGTGGGAAGGCGCCGGCAGGCGCGGAGGAACGGGGCGGCGTCGCGCTCCGCGCGGTCCGGGTCAGCCACCGCGGGGTTCGTAGGCGCAGCTCGGGTCCGCGGCCAGGTGGTCGCCGGTGACGGCCCACGCGCGGGCCCGGCTGCCGCCGCACGTGAGGGCGAACTCGCAGCGTCCGCACTTGCCCTTCAGCAGCGACGGGTCGCGCAACGAGGTGAACAGCGGCGACTCGCGGTACCAGTGGGCGAGGGGGGCGTCGCGGACGTTGCCGGCCGACTGCTGGAGGAAGCCCGACGGGCAGACGTCGCCGTGGTGGGAGACGAAGCAGAAGCCGTTGCCGTCGCTGACGCCCGGCCCGGCACCGAGCCCGTGCTGGATGCGGACCCGGCGGAAGGTGGGCGAGGCGATCGTGCGGACCGCGAACGGGAAGTCGGTGGTCACCAGCCACTCGAGCACCCGTTCGTGCTCGTGGGGGTCGAGCATCTGGTCGGCGGCGGCCCGGCCGGTGGGCACCACGAAGAACAGCGTCCAGACGCTCACCTTGCCCTCGAGCAGTCCGACCACGTCGGGCAGGTCCGCGACCGTGCGGCGCGACACCGTGGTCGCGACCTGGAGCCGGGCGTCGAGACCGGAGGCCACGCCGATGGAGGTGATGGTCCGGTCGAAGGAGCCCGAGACCCCACGGAAGCCGTCGTGGGTCTCCGCCGAGGCGCCGTCGAGGCTGAGGTGGATGGTGGACGCGCCGGACTCGACGGCCCGGCCGAGGGCGGCGGGCGTGAGGCGCGGGGTGACGCTGGGGGAGAACCCGGCGTGCATCCCGGACCGGTCGACGGCGCCGAGGAGGTCGAACACGTCGGGGCGGGCCAGGGGGTCGCCGCCGGTGATCACGAAGACGGAGACGCCCATCTCCGCGGCCTGGTGGATCAGCTCGAGGCCCTCGTCGGTGTCGAGCTCGTTCGGGTCGCGGCGGGTCTGGGCGTCGGCTCGGCAGTGGACGCAGCGCAGCGGGCAGGCGCGGGTCGTCTCCCACGCCAGCGTGAACGGGGCCGACGAGAAGTCGGACGGGAAGGCGGGCCGGCCCTCCGCGCCGGGTGAGGGCGCGCCGCCGGGTGGGGAGGCGACCGGGATCCGGCCGTCGACGGTGGTCTGTCCACCCATAGGGGACCTCCCTGACGTGGCGTGGCGGACCTCAGGAGTATGGCCTGGCGCGCCCAGGGGTCTCGATGCGGGGCACCCGCAGGGGACCCCGGCCGTACGACCGGACCGCCCATGCGACCCATCGTGTGGCCCATCGCGTGCCCCGCCGCGTGTCGCCCGTGCGCGCGGTGGGTGTGCGGGCGCCCCGTGGCCTCTGGTAGCACCGGGTCCGCCCGGTCGTGACCGGTTCCGCCTAGCCTGGCCGCCAGGCCGGCCCGAGCCCAAGGAGAACGAAGGTGACGAGCGCGACCTACCCCACGATCTTCGACGCGGTGCCCCTCCCACGGACCCGCTGGCGAACGGCTCTGGGGGTGGTGGGCTTCGCCCTGCTCACGGCGGTCGCCGCGCAGATCCGCTTCCACCTGCCGTTCACACCGGTCCCCGTCACCGGGCAGACCTTCGCCGTGCTCCTCACCGGAGCGGCCCTCGGCATGAGGGCCGGGGCCGCGAGCCAGGCCCTCTACCTCGCGCTCGGCCTGATCGGCCTGCCCGTCTACACCGACTTCGAAGGCGGGTGGCACGCCGCGACCGGCTCGACGGGCGGCTACCTCGTGGGGTTCGTGGTCGCCGCCGCCGTGGTCGGCGCCCTCGCCGAGCGCCGCCAGGACCGCAGCTTCCTGACGTCGGTCCCGGCCATGCTCACCGGTACCGCCATCATCTACACGCTGGGAGCGCTCTGGTTGGCCCACCACCTCGACGTGAGCCTCTCCAAGGCCGTGGAGCTGGGCGTCTCCCCCTTCCTGATCGGCGACGCCGTGAAGCTGGTCGCCGCCGGGCTCCTCCTGCCGGTCGCCTGGCGCTTCGTGGGAGACGACGGATGAGCCGCGGCGCGCCCGTTCGGGTAGGGCTCAAGTATCGGTGCATACCGCCGAGAATGGGATCGTGAAGATCTTCCGCCAACGCCAGGTTGGCTCCAAGAAGGTCTCGCCGCAGGCGCTGAAGCACGTGATCGGCCGGGGCACCGTACCGGCCGCCCTCGTGCTGCGCGACGTGTCCGGCGAGCTCGAGTTCCGCATGGGGGGGACCGTCACCTACGTCGACGGCGCGCCCCTGCGGATCGTCCCCATCGGCGGCATCGGCGATGCCGAGCACGACCCCCCCGACGCCCTGGCGGCCGAGGCGACGCTCGTGGTCGCCGGCGACGAGACCGCCCTCGAGATCCCGGTGCGGGTGGCCGCCCTGGTCGGGAACCCGGGCGGCCTCGGAGGCCATGGCCGGCACGCGCTCGAGTTGGAGCTCACCGGCGACCCGGTGAGGGTCCAGCGCCGCGATTCGGTCCGGGTCGTGTGCCGCATGCCGGCCCGGGTCGCGCTCGCCGGATCCGACACCGTCGGCGACGACATCGCCGTGGAGGTGTTCGACCTCTCGGCCACGGGCGCGGGTCTCGCCAGCGACGTGCACCTGCCCGTGGGCGCGAGCCTCATCGTCGGAATCGAGACGGAGGCCGGGCCCTTCGAGGCCTACGGAACGATCGTGCGGCGCTTCCGCGTCGGCGGCGCGTGGCGCTACGGGATCCACCTCGAGGGTGAGGCCACCGAGGTGCAGAGGCGCAGCGAGTTCGTGCTCTCGGTCGACCGGATGGTCCGCCGCCGCCCCGGCGCCCTCGCCTGACCTGCGCCCGACCGCTCCCGACCGCTCCTCACCGCGCCCGACCGGCTCCGGCGGTTCCCGATCGCCCCGGCGACTCCCGGGAGCTCAGAGACCGGGAGGGAGCATGGCCTCCACCAGGTACGGGCCCGGTTCGGCGAACGACCTCTCCAGGGCCGCGGTGAGCTCCTCGGCCGTCGTGGCCCGCACGCCGGGGACCCCCAATCCCCCGGCGAGCGCCACGAAGTCGACGTCGGGGTTCGAGAGGTCGAGCAGCGAGGCCGCCGCCGGGCCCGGGGCCGCGGCACCGACGCGCCCGAGCTCGAGGTTGAGGATCGCGTAGGAGCGGTTGTTGTAGACGACGGTGGTCACGTCGAGATCCTCGCGGGCCTGGGTCCACAGGGCCTGGGCGGTGTAGAGGGCGCTCCCGTCGGCCTCCAGCGACACCACCCGCCGGTCGGGGCAGGCGATGGCGGCGCCGGTGGCCACCGGCATCCCCTGGCCGATCGCGCCGCCGGTGAGGCAGAGCCAGTCGTGCGGCGGGGCGCCGGCCGTCGCCCCTGCCGACCACAGGCCGGCGGTGTTCGCCTCGTCGGAGACGATCGCGCCCTCGGGCAGCAGCGCGCCCAGGGCCTGGGCCACGGCCTCCCCGTTCAGCGCGCCGGTGGGCCGGTCGGGGCGCCCCGAGGGCTGGACGGCGGCGCGGCCGCCCGCCGCGCCCAGGGCCTCGGCCAGCGCCGCCAGCGCACCCGGGGCGTCGGCCGACCCGGTCGCGAGCTCGTGCACCTCGCAGCCGTCGGGCACGAGGTCGCTGGGCTTGCCCGGGTAGGCGAAGAAGGAGACCGGCGCCCGGGCGTCGACCAGAACCAGGTGACGGATCTCGGCGAGCTGCGCCATCGTGAACTCGGCCAGGTACCCGAGCCGCTCCACCGCCGGGCGTCCCGCGCCCCGCTCGAGGCGGGCCGGGACCGTCTCCGCGAGCATGCGGGCGCCGGTGGCCCCGGCGACCCGCCCGGCGGCGATCAGGCCGGCCGTGCGCAGCGCGGTCCCGCCCAGGAGCAGCGCCGCGGGCTCGCCGGAGCGGAGGGCCTTGGCCACCACGTCGATCGTGTCGGCGGGGACCTCGGATCGCTCCCCCCGCCGGGCGGGAAGCGCCGGCTCGCCGCCCTCCGACCACGACGTGTCGGCCGGGAGCACGAGGCTCGCCACGCATCCCGGGGGACCGAGGGCCGCCGCCACCGCCTCGGCCCCGGCGGGCGCCACGCCCGCCGGTTCGGTGGGCCAACCCACCCAGCCCGATACGTTCCGCACGAGGAGCTCGAGGTCGGAGTCGAGGGGGGCGTCGAAGCGCTTGTGGTAGGTGGCGTGGTCGCCGACGATGTTGACGACGGGCGTGCGCGCCCGGCGGGCGTTGTGCAGGTTGGCGAGCCCGTTCCCCAGGCCCGGCCCGAGGTGGAGAAGCGTCGCGGCCGGGCGGTCGGCCATGCGTCCGTAGCCGTCGGCGGCGCCGGTGGCGACGCCCTCGAAGACGGCCAGCACGGCCCGCATGCCGGGCACGTCGTCGAGCGCGGCGACGAAGTGCATCTCCGACGTGCCGGGGTTCGCGAAGCACGTGTCGACTCCGGAGTCGACGAGGGTGCGGATGAGGGCGTGGGCTCCGTTCACATCAGGCTCCGGGCTCGGGGTCGAAGAGGACGCCGGGGTTGAGGATCCCCAGGGGGTCGAAAGCGGCCTTGATCCGGCGCATCACGTCGAGCTTGGCCGGGTCCTCGAGTTCGAGGAAGTAGCGCTTCTTCTCGCGGCCGATGCCGTGCTCGGCCGAGATGGCACCGCCGAGCGCCATGCCGGCCTCGAACAGCGCCCGCATCA
Organism: Acidimicrobiia bacterium; assembly: GCA_020846855.1. GTDB lineage: Bacteria > Actinomycetota > Acidimicrobiia > IMCC26256 > JADLDD01 > JADLDD01. The sequence continues at coordinate 26,319 of JADLDD010000013.1, forward strand.
CCGCGTAGCGCCGCTCGGCGTCGGGCTGGAACACGGCCAGGTGGACGTTGCCGTCGCCGGCGTGGCCGCAGCCGGCGATCAGCGCCCCGTTGGACGCCGCGTGCTCGGCGACCCGGGCCATGAACTGCGGTATCGCGGCCCGGGGCACCACCACGTCGACGATGTCGTCGGCGTGGTTGGCCTTGGCCGCCCAGAACGACTTCTCGCGCGCGTCGATCAGGTCGGCCGCGGCCCGGGGCGGCAGCACGTAGACGTCGAGCGCGCCGAGGTCGGCGAGCAGGGAGCCGAGGCGGCTCACGTCGTCGTCGAGGCGGGCCTCGATGCGACCTTCGAGGATCACCACCAGGTAGGCGAGGGCGTGGTCCTGGATCTCGGGCGGGATCCCCAGGTCGAGGCCGGTGTGGTTCCGCATGGCCGACATCGTGAGGATGTCGATGTACTCGAGGATCAGCGGGTCGACGCCCGAGTCGACGATCCGGGGTACGGCGGTGGTCACCTCGTCGAGGGTCGCGAACGGCGCCAGCACCGTGACCTGGTGCTCGGCGCGGGGGTAGAGCCGCAGCGTCGCCTCGGTGACCAGCGCCAGCGTGCCCTCGGACCCGACGATGAGCTGGGTGAGGTCGTAGCCCGTGGTCGCCTTCACGAACTTGCCGCCGGTGCGGATCACGTCGCCGCCGGCGAGGACGGCCTCGAGCCCGAGGACCTGGTGCCGGGTCACCCCGTACTTGACGGCTCGCATGCCGCCGGCGTTCGTCGCGACGTTGCCTCCGAGGCTCGCGCTGTACTCGCCCGGGTAGACCGGGTAGACGAGGCCCGCGGCGGCGGTGGCCTCGTCGAGACGGTCGAGGGTCACCCCCGGCTGGACCACGGCCACGTGGTTGTCGGTGTCGATCTCGAGGATCGACGCCATCCGCTCGAACGAGACGACGATCCCCCCCTCCACGGGGATGCTCCCGCCCGAGAGCCCGGTCCCGGTGCCCCTGGCCGTCACCGGCATCCGGTGGACCGCCGCCACCCGGAGGACCTCCGACACCTCGGCCGTCGAGCCCGGCCGCACCACGATCGCCGGCGCCACCGGCCGTGCGGTCAGGGACTCGTCGTGGGAGTAGTCGGCGGTGGACGAGTCGCCGGGCTCGGCGTGGCCGGGGCCGACCGCGGCGGCCAGCTCCGCGAGCACGGATTCGACGACGGGGTCACGGCTCACGGGCGCCTCCTGGGTGCCGGCGGGCGGATGGGGTACGGGGACGGCCGGGGGGTCGAGGCCGCCGGCCCCGGCGTCGGTGGGGCGGTCACCCGGACCCCTCGGTCCACAGGCCCAGGAGGAGGTGGTAGCCGGCCACGATCGGCGGGGGCCGCACCGCGGTCTCCCGACCGTCGGGGCCCGGCAACCCGGGGCCGACGACGCCGTGGACGGCGTCGGTGGAGGCGACCCACCACTGCTGGTACCAGAGCCAGTAGTTGTACACCTGGGTCGCCATGTGGCGCATGAGCCCCTGGTAGATCTCGGCGCGCTCGGCGCGGTCGGTGGCGACCCGTCCGCGGTCGAGGGCGTCGTCGATGACCGGGTCGTCGACGTGGTTGAAGTCGAGGATCGACCCGGAGTGGAACCACACGTAGATGCTGTCGGGGTCGCCGCCCGGGTAGTTGCGCCAAAGGAAGGCGTTCACCCCGCCGGTGATGGCGGTGGCGATGAGGGTGCCCTGGTCGGTCGGGCGCGCCAGGTGGACCGCGATGCCCGCCCGACCCAGTTGCCGGCGGACCTCCTTGGCGAAGGTCTGGGTCAACTGGTCGTAGGTGGTGTGCAGGTCGAACTCGAAGCGGCCGCCGTGGCCGGCCTTGTACCTCGCCACGAGGGTCCGGGCCTTCGCGAGGTCGTGGGCCGGCTGGCGGGCGTCCTTCGCGTAGCCGAGCACCTTGGTGTCGTAGGGCCCCTCGGCGAAGCGCCACAGGGGCGACCCGGCGTTGGAGATCCGGTTGAGGATCCGTCGGTCGAGGGCATGGGCGAGGGCGCGCCGGGCGTCGAGGTCGTCGAACGGCGGCTTCGACACGTCGAGCAGGATGTGGCCGACCTCCATGTTCCCGGGCGGTTCGAGGATCGCGCGGTAGCCGTCGCCCAGCTTGCGGACCTGGGCGAGGGAGGCGCCGCCGCTGCCGTGGATCATGTCGTACTGCCCGCCCCGCAGGCCGTTGGCCCTCTGCAGGCCGTCCTCCTGGGCCCGGAAGCGGATGCCGTCGAGGTACGGAAATCCCTTGCGCCAGTAGTCGGGGTTGCGCACCACGTCGATCGCGCCGGTGGTGGGATCGAACGTCTTCTTGCGGAACGGCCCGGTGCCGATCATGTTCGTCTGGCAGGTCTTCGGGTCGTTGAGCTGGGCCGGCGCCACGATCCCTGTACGGCCGAAGGTGTACAGGTACATGGGGAAGGTCGGCCACGGCTGCTTCATGGTGACGGTGACCGTCTTCGGGTCGGGGGTCGACACCGACGCGACGGGCCGGAACGGGACGCCGAGCAACGGGCCCTTGCGCCAGGCCTCGATGTTGAGGGCGACGGCCGCGGCGTCGAGCGGGGTCCCGTCGTGGAACCGGATGCCGTCGCGCAGCCCGATGGTCCAGACCCGGTAGTCGGCGCTGGGCTCGACGGACTTGGCCAGGTACGGGACGTAGCGGCCCGCCGCGGTGGGCATCGTGAGCGTGTCGTACACAGCTTGGGTGACCATCACGCCGGGGAGCGACAGTTGCGCCACGGGCAGGCAGAAGTTGTCGGTCTTGGCCTCGAGGCCGTAGGTGATCGTGCCGCCGCGGCGGGGCCGGCCCTCGTCGGGAGGCTCGACCCCGGCCACCACGGTGTTCCCCCGCGCGGCCCGGTCTCCGTTGCCGTTGCCGGAGCCGCCGCCGCACGCGGTGGCCACGAGCGCGAGCACCGCCAGGAGCGCGACGGCGGGGTACCCGCGCCTCGACGGTCGGAGCCGCGGCCGGCTCGTCGCCCTGGGCCGCCGCGCGTCGCGGCGGCTCGCCGTCGTGTAGTCGAGGACCAGCAATGCTCTCCCCCCCGGACGATCCCCCGAGCGCCCTGCCGGCGGCCGTCGGGCCGCCCGCCCGGCGAGCGTAGCGGCCGCCGGTTTCCGGTGGGTCGGGCCCTGACCGCGTGTGGGGCGCGACCGCGGCCCGACGGGGGAGGGGTCGGGTACGCGAACATCGCGGGTCGTGAGGCCGGGTGGGCGACGGGTTGGCGGGCTGACCGGCGCGGTCGCCGGCGTGGAAGACGTGCAGGCGCGCGCGCCCGGGGAGGTAGCGGCCGACGGCGGGCCTGACCTCGCGTCCGACGCGGTGGAGCCCGTGACCGGCGCGGCGCCGGGCCCGCCGGGCGCGCCGGTCACGCCCCCGTTCGAGTACCAGCCGGCGCTCGACGGCCTGCGCGCCCTGGCGGTCGTCGCCGTGCTCCTCTACCACGGCAACGCGACCTGGGCCCGTGGCGGGTTCCTCGGGGTCGACGCCTTCTTCGTCCTCAGCGGCTACCTCATCACGTCGCTGCTGCTGATCGAGCACGCCCGCCAGGGGCGGATCGCGCTCCGGGCGTTCTGGGCCCGCCGGGCCCGGCGCCTCCTGCCGGCCCTCTTCGCGGTGCTCGTGGCCGTGGCCGCCTACGGCGCGTTCCTCGCCCCCGCCGACCAGGTCCGGAGCATCTGGGCCGACGGCCTCTCCACGCTCTTCTACGTGCAGAACTGGCACCAGATCTTCTCGGACCAGTCCTACTTCGCGTCCGGGGCGCCTTCGCCCCTGCGCCACGCCTGGTCGCTGGCCATCGAGGAGCAGTGGTACGTGGTCTGGCCGTTGCTGCTGGGCCTGCTGGTGGCGCTCACCCGCCGCCGCCGGGCGCGGCTCCTGGCCGTGGTGGTGGCCCTGGCGGGCGCGTCGGCGCTGCTGATGGCCGTCCTGCACCAACCCGGCACCGATCCGTCGCGCGTGTACTACGGCACCGACACGCGGGCGCAGTCCCTGCTCGTCGGCTCGGCCCTGGCCGTCCTCCTGTACCACCGGCCGGCCGGGTGGGGCCTGGGTGCCGGGGCCCGCCGGGCGCTCGACGGGGCGGGGCTCGTAGCGCTCGCCGCGGCCCTCTGGGCCTGGTCGTCGACGGGCTCGTTCTCCGACGGGCTCTATCGCGGTGGCTTCGCCTCGATGGCCCTGCTCGTGGCGCTCGTCGTGGCGGCGGCCGTGGCGCCGGGCCCCGGGGCGGTCAAGTACCTGCTCTCGCGTCGGCCCCTCGTGGAGGTCGGCCTGATCTCCTACGGGCTCTACCTCTGGCATTGGCCGGTCTACCTGGTGGTCACGAAGGGGCGAACCGGCCTCGACGGGGACCGGCTGCTGCTCGCGCGCCTCGGCGTGTCCTTCGGTGTGGCCCTGGCGTCGTATCACCTCGTGGAGCGGCCGTTCCGCTTCGGTGGCCTCGCCCGGCGGGTGGGCTGGTCGGCGGTTCCGGCCGGCGCGGCGTTGGTGACCGTCGCGCTCGCGCTGGGGACCACCGGGCTGGTGCTCTCCCAGCCGCCCTCCGACGTGCCCCGGGCCCAGGTGAAGCTGAAGAGCCCGGAGGACGCGGCCCGGTCGCGCGCCCTGATCGGCCTGGCCAACCCCCCGAACATCGTGCGAGGCGTGCTCCTCGGCGACTCCGTGGCCGGGACCCTGAACAGCGCCCAGCCGTCCGCCTCGGCCACTCGCGGCCTCAGGGTCGACGCGACCGGGACCGTCATCGCGTGCGGGATCATGACCGGACCCCTGAGAGGCGACGGCCTCTACTCCGATCAGGAGCGGTGCGGCCTCCTCGACCGGCTCTGGGCCCAGACCGTCGACATCTGGCGCCCCAACGTCGTGCTGCTCCTGACCGGGGCGTGGGAGGTGTTCGACCGCCGGATCGGCGGCGACTGGGTGTCGTTCGGATCGGGCGCCTTCCGCGCCGCGCTCCATCGCCGGCTCGAGGCCGTCTACCGGGCCGCCACCCGCTACGGCGCCCGGCTGGTGATCCTCACCACCCCCTGCTTCGACCCTCCGGACACCCTGAGCTGGGGTGCCGAGCGGCGCGACCCGGACCGGATCGCGTGGCTGAACCGGCAGTGGCGAGGGTTCGCGGCCACCCACCCCGGCCGGGTGGCGGTCCTCGACCTGGAGGGGCTGGTCTGCCCCGGCGGCCGGTACACCGACCGCATCGGCGGTCGGGTCGTGCGGCGCCCGGACGGGGTGCACTTCACGGCCGAGGGCTCCCGGTACGTGTGGAGCCGGCTGGCCCCCCGGCTGCGGGAGCTCGCCCCGCCGGCCGACCGGATCGACCGCGACTTCTGATTCCGGATCCGGCTCGTGACGCCGGTCGGGCCCCCGCGGCGCGCCAAGATGGGCGGCCATGTGGACGGCGACGATCCGGGGTCTGGCCGCGCGCCGTGTGCGCCTGGCCCTGACCGCGTGCGCCGTGGTGCTGGGCGTCGCCTTCGTGACCGGGACCTACGTGGTGACCGATACCGTCCAGGCCTCGTTCGCCCGTGCCTTCTCCGAGAGCGCGGACGGGGTCGACCTGGTGGTGCGCTCGCCCGCCCCACCCGGTGCGTCGCCGCGGAGCTCCCGCCAGAGGATCCCCGAGAGCCTCCTCGCGACGGTCCGCGGGGTCGACGGGGTCGCCGCCGCCTCGGGCCTGGTCACCGGGACGGCCCTCTTCGTGGGCCGGGACGGGCGTGCGCTCCAGGCCAGCGGGCTGCCGACCATCGGGTTCTCCTGGGACGAGGGAGGGGTCACTCCCCTGCGCCTCGTGGACGGCCGCGCCCCCCGTGGTGACCGCGAGGTGGCGATGGACGCGGCGACCGCGGCGCGCCACGGCTTCCGGCCCGGCGACACGGTGCGGATGGTCGTCGGGGGTCCCGCCCGGACCTACCGGCTGGTGGGGACGATGACCCTCGGCGACGCCGCCGATCTCGGCGCGGTGACCCTGGCGGCGTTCGACGTCCGCACCGCCCAGCAGCTCTTCGACTCGCGTGGGCTCGTCGACCTGATCTACGTGAAGGGCCGGGCCGGTGTCCCGGTCGACGATCTCGCCGGTCGCCTCCGCGTCGCCGTGCCCGGGGCGTCGGTCGAGTCGGGGGCCTCGTTCGCGGCCGAGACCGGCCGCCCGCTGCGCGAGGGCCTGGGCTTCCTCACCGACGCGCTCCTCGGCTTCGCGGCCCTGGGGCTGTTCGTGGGCGGCTTCATCATCTTCAACACCTTCTCGATCCTCGTGCAGCAACGGACCCGGGAGCTCGCGTTGCTGCGCGCCCTGGGTGCCAGCGGCCGGCAGGTGATGCTCTCGGTGCTGGGTGAGGCGGCGGCCACGGGCGTGGCCGGGTCGCTGCTGGGCTTCGCGTGCGGCCTCGGCCTCGCGGCGGGCCTCCTGGCCGCGCTGCCGGCCCTCGGCTTCGACATGCCCGCCGGGGGGTTGGTGCTCCTCGGGCGTACGGTCGCCGCCGCGGCCGTGGTGGGCGTGGCGGTCACCGTCGCCGCCGCCGCGATCCCCGCGCGGCGGGCGGCCCGGCTGCCGCCGGTGGCGGCCGCGGCCGAACCGGGGGTGGGCCGCCGGGTGAGAGCGGTCCGGGTCGCGTTCGGGATGCTGCTGCTCGGCGCCGGGGCCGCGCTCCTCGCCTGGGGCCTGCACGGCTGGTTCGCGACCAGCGTTCAGCGCCTCGCGGTGGTCGGTTCCGGGGGTCTGGCGGTGTTCCTCGGGGTGTCGGTGCTCACCCCCGTGCTCGGGCCGCCCATCGCCCGGGTCCTCGGTGCGTACCTACCGGCCTCGCAGGGGATCACCGGCAAGCTGGCCCGCAACAACGCGCTCCGCAACCCGAGGCGCACCGCCGCGACGGCGTCGGCTCTGGTCATCGGGCTGAGCCTCGTCGTGATGGTGGCCGTGTTCGGGCAGTCGGCCAAGGCCTCCGTGCGGGCGTCGATCGCGGGTGGGTTGCGGGCCGACCTGGTGGTCACCTCCGACGCCTTCGCCGGGTTCCCGGCCCAGGTCACCGCGACGGCTCGCCGCGTGCCCGACGTGGATACGGCCGTGGGCCTGCGGGTAGGAGCGGTCCGCGTCCGGGCCGTGTCCGAGCAGGTCTTCGGCGTCGACGGCTCGTCCGGCGACCTCGACCGCGTGGCCGACCTCTCCCTGGTCGGAGGCCGACCGGAAGGCCTCGATCAGGGGGGCATCCTGGTCAGCGCGCGGGAGGCCGACGGCTACGGCCTCCGCGTGGGCGATCCGCTCCAGGTCACGTTCCCGCGCCTCGGAGAGGTCGAGGTCCCCGTGGCCGGCATCTTCCGCCATCGGAACTTCGCGGGCGGCGTGCCGATCGACTACCTCGTGTCGCGGGCCATGTTCGAGGCCGGGATCGGAGGGGTGCCCGAGGACGTCGCCGTCCTGGTGCGGTCGGAGGGCGGGCGGGAGCAGGCGGCCCGGGCCGCCCTGACCGCGGCGTTGCGGACCGACTTCCCCAACGTCGTGGTGCGCGACCGGGCCGGGTTCGAGAGCCAGCAGACCCACTCGATCGACGTGTTCCTCAACGTGATGGTCGCCCTGCTGCTCCTGTCGCAGCTGATCGCGGTCCTGGGGATCGTGAACACGCTCGTCCTGTCGGTGCACGAGCGGACCCGTGAGCTCGCGCTCCTCAGGATCGTGGGGATGTCCCGCCGCCAGGTGCGCCGCATGATCCGGGGCGAGTCGGTCCTGATCGCCCTCGTGGGCGCGGTCATCGGGACGTCGGTCGGCGTGCTGTGGGGATGGGCCTTCACGCGCGCTCTCGCGGAGCAGGGGGTGACCCGGTTCAGCGTCCCGGCGTGGTTCCTGGCCGCGTTCGTGGCCTTCGCGGCCGCCGTGGGCGTGGTGGCGTCGGTCCTGCCCGCCTGGCGGGCGGCGCGCCTAGACGTGCTCGACGCCATCGCGGCCGAGTGACCGAACAGCCCGGTCGGGGGCGTGGGGGCGGCGATCCGGGCGGCTGATACGATCCGCCCCTCACCGGGCGGTTAGCTCAGGGGTAGAGCACTTCCTTGACGCGGAAGGGGTCAGAGGTTCGAATCCTCTACCGCCCACCCCGGACCGGTCTGCGGTCCGGCTCCGGAGTCCTCAAGTGGTCGCCGCACCGGGCCGATCAATCGTGAGGGCCAGTCGGTCGACCGATCGACCGCACCGCGGCGGCGTGCCCGATGCGAGCAGGAGGCCCCAGGTGGACAGGTGGCCCGTCGACGTCGATCCGGATCTGATCTGCGTGGGCTGCGGTGCGCGGCTCGTCAGCGGCTCGGCCGCGCGCTGCCCGCGGTGCGGCGCGCTGTACCACGCCGGCTGCTGGAACGCGACCGAGACCTGCCTGAAGCCGGGCTGCGGTGCGCCGGCGCGCGGGAGCACCGGTCGTACACCTCCGGGCCCGGGCTCCGACGAAGGGGAGGCGGAGCGGGAGGGGCCTCCGGCGCCCGGTCCGCCTCGCGCCCCTCGTTGGCGTCCGGTGCGCCGGGCGCGGCGCCCCGCAGGCCCGGAACGGGCGCGGCCCGGACGTAGGACGGCCGGCGGCTCCGGCCCCGCCGGTGCAGCAAGGGGCCGGTTCCGGCCGGCCACCGAGGAGGGCGGAGACATGAATACCGGCAGGGTCGGCACGGTGACGACTTCCGCATCGGGTGAGGGGCGGGCGGGGGAGCCCCCGCGGCCCCGGGTCCGGCGGTCGGTGGAGTTCTTCCCCGGCGGCGAGTACGGGCCGGTGGCGCCCGAGGTGGTCGACGACCCGCCGCCCGGGACGGTACCGACGCCGGCGCCGGTCCCCGTCGCCGGGTGGACCGACGAGGGCCCCCGGGCGCCTGCCGAGGCCCGTCACGAGGCTGCGGGCGCCGCCGGCCGGACGCCGGGCCCCGCGGTGCCATGGTGGGCGCCCGTTGCGCCGCAACCCGAGGCACCGGAGCCCGCGGCACCCGGGCCCGAGGCGCCGGAGCCCGCGACCGGGGCGGGGGCGGCGGGGGAGACGGACGCCGCGGTGGAGCGGGAGCGCCCGGCCCCCGGTCCCGGGCCCGAGCGGATCTCCATCGACGAGCTCCAGGCCCGGATACGGCGCCCGCGTGACGAGGAGCCGGCGGCGGGCGGCCGTGAGCCGGGTGGTCGGAAGAGGTCGCTGCTCGTCGGGGCCGCGGTGGTGGGCATCCTGGTCCTCGTCGCGGTCGTCGTGCTGGGCACGCGCTCGAACTGGTTCGCCCCGGTGACGGGTCGGGTCCACACCGAGGAGGAGATCGACCGGGCCCGCACCGACGCCTTCGAGGAGGGCCGCCGTGCCGGCCTCGACGACGGCCGGGCCGAGGGCCGGCGCGAGGGCGTCGAGCAGGGAATCGAGCAGGGTCGCGTGGAGGGCCGGGAGCAGGGCTGCCGGGCCGTGTTCGACCGGGCCGGCTCGTCGACCCTGTGGAGCGGCCCGGGGCCGCGTGCCTCGAGCGTGCGGCGCCAGGACTGCGGCACGCCGTAGGCGTCCGGGACCCCCCCGCGGAGGGCCTACGCTCGGAGCACCGGCTCTCGCGCCACCCGGGAGGGCGAGCATGTTCATCGACGGCTTCGTACGGCAGATCCCCGACACCGACCAGGTCGAGACATCGGAGTGGCTCGATTCCCTCCAGGCCGTCATCGACATCTCCGGCAAGGCGCGGGCCCGCTACCTCATCGCCCGCATGATGGAGCGGGCGCGCGAGCAGGGCGTCGGCGTGCCGTCGATGGTCTCCACGCCGTACATCAACACGATCGCGCCGGAGCAGGAGCCCTGGTTCCCCGGCGACGAGGACATGGAGCGCCGGATCCGGTCGATCATCCGCTGGAACGCGGCGGTGATGGTGGCCCGGGCCAACCGCCGCTTCGACGGCCTGGGCGGTCACCTGGCCACCTACGCGTCGGCAGCGTCGCTCTACGAGGTCGGCTTCAACCACTTCTTCCGCGGCAAGTCCGACGGCGGCGCCGGCGACCAGGTGTTCATGCAGGGTCACGCCGCGCCGGGGATCTACTCGCGCGCGTACCTCGAGGGTCGCATCACCGAGGACCAGCTCGACCGCTTCCGCCGCGAGGTGGAGGGTGGCGGCCTGCCGAGCTACCCGCACCCCCGCCACATGTCGGGGTTCTGGGAGTTCCCGACCGTCTCGATGGGCCTCGGCCTGATCAACGCCGTCTACCAGGCCCGCTTCAACCGGTACCTGCTCAACAACGAGATGGCCGACACCAGCCGGTCGCGGGTGTGGTGCTTCGCCGGCGACGGCGAGATGGACGAACCGGAGTCGCTCGCGGGCCTCTCGCTCGCGTCACGGGAGCAGCTCGACAACCTCACCTTCGTCGTGAACTGCAACCTGCAACGGCTCGACGGCCCCGTTCGCGGCAACGGGAAGATCATCCAGGAGCTCGAGGCCCTGTTCCGGGGCGCGGGCTGGAACGTGATCAAGGTCGTGTGGGGTCGCGAGTGGGACGAGCTCCTCGCCCGCGACGTCGACGGCGTGCTGCTCAACCAGATGAACACCACCGTCGACGGCCGGTTCCAGAAGTTCGCGGTCGAGTCGGGGGCGTACATCCGGGAGCACTTCTTCGGGCCCGATCCGCGCCTCGCCAAGATGGTCGAGCACCTCTCCGACGACGACCTCCGCCACCTGCGCCGGGGCGGCCACGACTACCGGAAGGTGTACGCGGCCTACAAGGCGGCCGTCGAGCACCAGGGCAGCCCCACGGTGATCCTGGCCCAGACCATCAAGGGCTGGGCCCTCGGCCCCGACTTCGAGGCGCGCAACGCCACCCACCAGCTCAAGAAGATGTCGGAGGAGGAGCTCAAGACCTTCCGCGACCGCCTCTACCTCGACATCCCCGACTCCGTCCTCGAGGGTGCCGACCTCCCGCCCTACCACCACCCCGGCCCCGACTCGCCCGAGGTGAGGTACCTGCAGGAGCGCCGCCGCGCCCTCGACGGCTACCTGCCGGAGCGGGTCGTGAGGGCCCGGCCCGTCGACATGCCGGCCGACTCCGTCTTCGACGACCTGTTCGCCGGGACCGGCGACAAGGTGCAGGCGTCGACCACCACGGCGTTCTCCCGGCTGCTGCGCAAGCTCCTCGCCGACGACGCGGTGGGTCGCCACGTGGTGCCGATCATCCCCGACGAGGCCCGCACCTTCGGCCTCGACGCCCTGTTCCGCGAGTACAAGATCTACGCGCCGGGCGGGCAGCTCTACGAGCCGGTCGACGCCAGCCTGCTCCTCTCCTACCAGGAGGGCCGGGGAGGCCGGATCCTCGAGGAGGGCATCACCGAGGCCGGCTCGATGGCCAGCTTCACCGCCGCGGCCACGTCGTACGCCACCTGGGGCGTCCCCGTCCTCCCGTTCTTCATCTACTACTCGATGTTCGGCTTCCAGCGCGTCGGCGACCTCGTGTGGTCCTTCGGCGACCAGCACGGCCGGGGCTTCATGCTCGGCGCCACCGCCGGGCGGACCACCCTCACCGGTGAGGGGCTCCAGCACTGCGACGGCAACAGCCAGATCCTCGCCCTGCCGGTGCCGAACTGCCGGGCCTACGACCCCGCCTTCGCCTACGAGATGGGGGTCATCATCCGCGACGGCATCCGGCGGATGTTCGGACCCGACCCGGAGGAGGTCTTCTACTACCTCACCCTCTACAACGAGAACTACCCGATGCCCCCGAAGCCCGAAGGGGTCGACGACGGCATCGTGCGGGGGCTCTACCGCTACGTCGGGGCCCCCGACGCGGGGAACGGGAGCCGCCGCGCCCGCATACTCGGCAGCGGACCCCTGCTGCGCATGGCCCTCGAGGCCCGCGACGTCCTCGCCGAGGAGTTCGACGTGGGCGCCGAGGTCTGGAGCGCCACCAGCTACAAGCTCCTCGCCGAGGACGCCCTGTCGGCCGAGCGATGGAACCGCCTGCACCCGACCGAGTCGCCCCGGGTCCCCTACGTCACCGGGCAGCTGGGGGAGGGCGAGGGCCCGGTGGTGGCCGTCACCGACTACATCAAGGGCCTCGCCGAGCAGGTCGGGCGCTTCGTGCCGGCTCCGTTCACCCCGCTGGGCACCGACGGGTTCGGCTGGTCCGACACCCGCACCGCGCTGCGCCGCCACTTCGAGGTCGACGCCCCTCACATCGTGGTGGCGGTCCTCGCGGCGCTGGCCCGCCAGGGCGACCTGAAGGCGGAGACGGTGGCCGACGCGATCCGGCGCTTCGACATCGACCCCGAGGCGACCGACCCCCGCTACGCCTGAGGGCGGTCGGCTCGGCCGGTGGGTCCCCCGCCGCCCAGCGGTGGCTCAGGCCGGCGGCCCTACTCGTCGGGCTTCAGGTCGGGGTCCCACGACGGCGTGTCGTCGTCGAGGTCGTCGTCGAGGTCGGTGTCGTCCTCGGCGCGCGGTGAGTCGTCGTCGAGGTCGGCGAGGGTGCCTCCTCCCTCGGGGAAGAGCCCGTCGTCGTACCCCTGCTTGAGGGCCCGCGCCTCACGGAAACGGCGTGCCCGACCCTTCTTGGCCACGTCCTCACCTACCTATGCCGACGCTCGATCGATCCGGATCCCGTTCGCGGAACCAGCCATGATGCCGCAACCACCCCTCCGGATGTCGACACGCTGACCGGGTTCCTCCGATCGACGGCGCGACGCCGCCATCGGTGCGCCCGAGGGCGGGCGGACACCCGGCCGGAGGCGCGAACGGAGCCGGCGACCCGTCCATTGTCGCGCACCGGCAGCGTCGGTGGGGCCGGGAGCCGGCTGCGGTCCCGGCTGGCGTACCGGCGCCGGGGGAGAGGCCGGGGGACGGGCCGGCGCCGGCCGGTGGTGCCGTGAACGGTTGGCGTCAGTGGCTGGTGTCAGTGGTGGTGGCGGGGGAGGAAGGCCCGTTCCCCGTACCGGTCGAGGTGCACGACCTCCTCCACCGGGCGCCGGGTGGTCGGGCCGTGGTGCCCTCGGGGCCAACCGATCGGGATGACCGCGCAGGGCGTGACGTCGGCGGGCAGGCCCAGCGTGCGCCGGGCGAGGCCCGTCGACCACAGCGGCATCGTGGTGAGGGTGGCACCCAGGCCGGCCGCCCGGGCCGCGAGGAGCAGGTTCTGGACCGCGGGGAAGATCGAGCCGTAGTACGAGGCCGCGCCCACGCGGACCAGGCGCGACAGGCGCATGCCCCGCAGGCAGGCGACGATCACCACCGGCGTCTCCTCGAAGTGGTCGGCCTGCCACTGGATGGCGTCGATCACGCCCTCCATGCGCCAGTCGCTGCGGACCTTGCGGCGGGCGATCCGCTTCGCCACCGACCACGCCTGTCGGTTGAGGCGGGCGAGCTGGTGCTTCACGGCCGGGTCGCGCACCACGATGAAGTCCCAGTTCTGGTGGTTCTCGGCCGACGGCGCCCGCGTCGCCAGGCGGAGCAGCTCCAGCACGAGGTCGTCGTCGACCGGATCGGCGAGCAGCCGGCGGATCGCGCGCTGGGTGGTCATGGCCTCGGCCAGCGGCATCTTCCAGGGCCCGTCGGGCTCCTCGGTGGGTGTCATCCCCGTCCCCCTCTTCCCACTGCCGGCCGGGGTTCCCGGGCCGGCCGATCCTGGTCGAGGGAGGTTACCGTCGCCGGGCCGGCGGCTATCATCGGCCGTCCCGGGCGATTGGCTCAGATGGTTAGAGCGCTGCCTTCACACGGCAGAGGTCGGGGGTTCGAGTCCCTCATCGCCCACCCCGATCCCGAGCATGTTGCGATCGGACCCCCTGTGGTGTGGTCGAACGCAACATGCTGGAGCACCCGCCCGAGCATGTTGCGATCGGACCCCCTGTGGTGTGGTCGAACGCAACATGCTGGGGGGCACGCCGTAGCATCTTGCGGCGTGGTCGACGTCCGCCGGGTCGCGCGCAACGTGGAGCGGTCGGTCCTCGGCGTGCTTCTCGTCGTGGTGGCCGTCTTCTGGATGCACGGCGTCGGATCCCCGGGCAGTCACCTGGTGAGCCTGCCGTCGGGCGCCCACGGGGCGGCGGCCGTACCCCAGGCGCACGACACGAGGTCCCATCCCGCCCGGACGGCGGGCCACGACGCCCACACCGACGGGCCCGTCACCACGATGCCCTGCGCGTTCGCGGTGGTCGGCACCCCGGATCCCGCCAGTCGCCCGGCCGGACCGTCGGGCCGGGTCGTCGCCTGTGGCGATCGCATGCCGGCGCCGCTCCGTGAGGCACCCGAGCCTCCCGTGCCACGCCGTTCTCTCTGACCCCTGACCACGGATCACGAGAGAACAGGAGAACATTCATGGCGATCAAGCACGCGCGCGCGGCTCTGGTCGGGGTGTTGGCCCTGTCCGTCGCGGGTTGCGCGACCGACGGGAGCGACCGGACCGAGCGCGGCGCCACCAGGACGGTCGAGGTGGTGATGAGGGACAACACGTTCCGGCCCGACCGGATCGACGTCCGGCGAGGAGAGGAGGTCACCTTCCGCTTCGTGAACACCGGCCGGCTCGTCCACGAGGCGTTCCTGGGCGACTCGCAGGCTCAGGAGCAGCACGCCGCCGAGATGGCGGAGGGCGACGACCACGGGGGTGCCTCGCCCGACGGCCATGCCGGACACCTGACGGGCCAGGAGACGGAGCAAGAGATGGTCACCGTCCGTCCCGGCGAGGAGGCCACGTTGTCCCGGCGCTTCGACGAGGCGGGGACCGTGATCATCGGGTGCCATCAACCCGGGCACTGGGAGGCCGGCATGAGGGCCACCGTCGAGGTGAGCTGAGCCCCGGGGCGCTCCCCGGTAGCCGGCGGAGGGGGCCTCGGGCCGAGGCCCCCTCCGTCAGGCGTCGTCGGTGAGGTAGGTGGCGGTGTAGCGCTCCATCTCGACGGTGGGCTTCCACCAGCGCTCCACGCCCATGTCGTCGGCGATGCGGCCGGCGGCCAGGTAGCCGGGGCCGCCGATGACCAGACCGCCGGGGTAGGTGGAGGCGCCGCACACGTAGAGGCCGTCGATCGGCGTCGCGCTGCTGGAGCAGTCCTGGCTGGGCCGGAAGCAGCCGAGCTGGAGCGGGTTGTAGTCGCCGTGCTTGATCGAGCCGCGCCGCATGTTGGGCAGGCGGATCTCGATGTCCTCGGGGGTCTCCTGGGCCGTCATCACGATGTTGTCGCCGGCCATGTTGGGGGCCACCTGGCGCCACTTGGCGAGCATGGCCTCCGCCACCTCCGGGCCGCGGCGCTCCCAGCCGCCCTCGATGTCGTAGGGGGCGTGCGACTGGAAGAACGACACCTGCCGGCCCGGGTAGCGGCTCAGGTGGGGGTCGAAGATCGTCTGGCAGGTGGTGTGGCCGCCCATGGCGTCGAGGTCGAGCCGGCCCGCGGCCACGTTGCGCCAGTGCTCGATCACCTGGTCGGTGCCCTCGAAGCCGACGATGGTCATGAACGACTCGTCGACGCCCGTCTCGCGGCTCACGTGGCGGGGCGCCTCCTCGGAGGCCACGTGGAGCGTGGTGTAGCTCCACTTGTCCCACTCCCAGCGGTCGACCGCCTCCTTGAGCTCGCCGGGCAGGTTCTCGGCGCCGACGAGGTCGGAGAAGGTGGTCTGGGGGTCGAGGCTGGAGGCGACCGTCTTGGCGTGGAGGGTGCGGCCCTCCCACAGCTCCACCGCGGTGACGGCGCCGTCCTCGACGACGATGTTGTTCACCTGGGAGGAGTCGAGGATCGTCCCGCCGTTCTTGACGAACTCGCGCGCCAGCCCGGAGGCCAGCTTGTGCGACCCGCCCTGGCAGTAGCACTTGTTCATGGCCCGGTCGAGCAGGAGCGGCACGAAGAAGCCGACGCCCGTCTCCTCGGGGTCGAGGCCCCACATGCAGGTCACGTAGAGGAGCAGGGCGCGGATGCGGTCGTCGGTGAAGTGCTCGCTGATGATGTCGAGGGGGCTGCGCTCGCTGAGCTCGAGCATCTCCTCGCCGAGCTCGGTGCGGCCCATCGCCTCGATGATGTCGAGCGGGGCTAGGGGCGGGATGTAGGTGGCGGGGGCGACGATCTCCCGGGCGATCTTGCGCCACTTGCGCATGACCCGGCCGAAGTTCACCGCGTCGGGCTTGCTGATGCGGTGCCACGAGTCGACGGTGTCCTCGATCATGCGGGTGAGGAGGATCGACTGCCCGTCGGGGAAGACCATCGCGGTCTGGTGGTTGGGCTTGATCCACACCGTGCCGTGGCGCTCCAGGTCGAAGTCGCGCAGCACCGGCATGAAGTCGACCATCATGTGGTAGACGGCGTGGATGTTGGTGTAGTAGCCGGGGAAGAGGATCTCCTCGGTGGCGAGGCCCCCGCCGATCTCGTAGCGGCGCTCCACCAGCACCACCTTCAGCCCGGCCTTGGCCAGGTAGTTGGCAGTGATGAGACCGTTCGGCCCCGCGCCGATCACCACGACGTCCCACTCGCTCTCGGAGGGGAACTCCGAGAAGAAGCTCTGCGGGTGGGGCTGGCCGACCAGTTCCTTGACCATCTCTGCTCCTCGCTCTCCGGGTCAGGACCGGTGGGCCGACCGCTTGCCGGGCTCGGGCACGTACCAGGGCGACGCGTACCACCAGTCGCCGGGGTCCGCGACCTCGTCCTCGATGAGCATGTGCATCAGGTTGTAACCGACGGCCATCAGGCACAGGCCGCCGGGGTGCGCGGCCGACTGGTGGGCGAGGTAGAGGCCCTCGATCCCCGGCACCCGGTAGCGGGCCAGCTCGGGCAGCGGGCGCTCGTTCCACCACTGGTCGCGGTCGCAGCGGATCCCGTACCACGAGCCGCCGAGCATCCCGGTGTTGCGCAGCTCCTGCTCGTAGGGCGAGTCGCTGATGATCCGCACCAGGTTGTCGTCGTCGAGGTTCTCGATGATGCAGCCCAGGCTGGCCCGCATGAACTCGTCCCAGGTCTTCTTGTCGCCGGCCCGGTCCATGGCGTCCATGCCGTCGACGTTGTACTGAGGCGTCGGGACCATCATCCAAAGCGGGCCGTTGATGTGGCGACCGGGCCGGGTCGACTGCGGGTTGGTCTCGTCGTAGAGCGACGCCGCGACCATCCCCCACATCGCCTCGGACGGGTCGAGGGTGAGGTTGGCCTGGCGGCCGAGGACGTTCTCGACGTTCTTGAAGTAGATCTCCCGGGAACCCATGTTGAAGAACGCCCCGGTGAACGCGTCCTTGGGCGGCGGGAGCCGGTACTTCTCGCGGTAGCGGAACTCCTCCTTGGTGAGGTAGTGGCTCATGTAGAGGCTGCCGCCCTTGATGCTCAGGTCGTTGATGCGCTGGAGGAACCCGGCGTCGAGGTGGCGGGGGCCGATCAGGTCGTTGAACGTGGGCTTGATGTGGCAGGCGCTGATGACGGCCTTGCGGGCCCAGATCGTCTTCGCGGCCCAGGTGGCGTCGTCGCGCAGGCGCACGCCCTGGGCCCGCCCGTTGCCGATGATGATCTCCTCCACGGGGGAGCAGGTCCGGAACGTGGCACCGTTCGCGACCGCGCAGCGGTAGAGGGCGTGGAAGTAGCCGTGCATGTTGCCGCGGGCCGCGACGGGCTTGGCGATGGCCGGTGGCATCACCGTCGCCGAGCTGCACATGGCGGGGATGGCCACGCCCTCCATGTGGCCGTGGGCGCCGGAGCTGAGCGCGATGTAGGCCTGGGTGACCTTGAAGGGCTCCGTGTCGAGGTACTCGTCCATGAGGTCGAACATGGTGATCTCGAGCAGCTCGCGGGTCCACATGTCGGGCTGGTACTTCTTGTAGACCTGCATGAACGGGATGTTGTGCTCGTCGAGCTCGGTCCCGTAGGGGTGCGGCGGGCACCAGAAGGTCGCCCGCATGAGGTCGCGGAACGCGTCGTTCCCGGCCAGCATGAGGGTCATCTTCGCCCAGCCCATCATGTCGGCCTCGGTGACCTTGGAGAGGCCGTCGCCGGTGAAGATGTAGCGGTCGGTGTCGAGCTCGACGGGGACGTTGGGGTTCCAGTCCATGCGGAACCCGTAGCGCCACAGCTCGAGCTGCTCCCACCCGGGGGCCGAGCCGCCGTAGTTGGCGATGGCGTGGGGCTGGATGCGGATCCCGGCGATCGGCTCGACCGTCTCCTGGGCGCCGCCGCTCTCGGGCCGGTCCTCGAGCACCAGGACGCTCAGGCCCGACTTGGCCAGGTAGGCCGCGGTCGTGGTGCCGTTGTGCCCGGCGCCGATGATCACGACGTCGTAGGTCTCTTCGGTGGCCACGGGACCCCCTCCGGTTCGCTCCCCAGCTCCGCCCGTGCCCGGGTGGCGGCGCCCGGCGGCGGGCGCGCGGCGGCGCGGTCGGCGGGATCCTAAGACCGAGAAAGCTTTCGCGCAAGTAACCTCCGGGCGCGGTGCCTCACGGCGGGTCGCGCCGGTCGACCGGCCGGCCCGTGCGCGGGCGGCGACGGCCGCGGGCCCGGCGGGCGCGTCGCGTTGAGGGCCTCCGGGGGCTGCGCGAGAATGGACGGCGGGCCGGGCGCTCCCCGACCGGACGCCCGTCCCCAGGAACCCCCCTACGAACACGACCACGGAAATGGCCGCTCCCTGGCTCGACACCAGGGCCTGAGCAGACAGGCCGCGGACCCGGAATGCCCCTCTCCGAGCACGAGCAGCGCATCCTCAGCGAGATCGAGGCCAACCTCAAGGCCTCCGATCCCGACCTGGAGCAGCAGGTCTCGGAGACCACGATCTACCGCCACTCGGCGCGGATCATCAAGTGGTCGGCGGCCGGGTTCTTCGCCGGCCTGGCTCTCCTCCTGTTCACGTTCACCCGCAGCGTCGTCCTCGGCGTGGCCGGCTTCCTGGTCATGCTGGCCTGCCTGCTGGTGGTGGAGCGCCACGTGCGCAAGATCGGCCGGGCGGGCCTCCAGAGCCTCACGGGCTCGCTGCGGTCGGGTCGCCTCGAGCGCCTCTGGGGCTCGTCCCGAGAACGCTTCCGGGAGCGCTGGCGCCGCGACGACGGCTGAACGTCTGACCCGCTGAACGCCCGAACCGCCGTGCAGCGCCGGTCGGGTCCCGCGGAGCGCGCCGCGCGTGGGCGGCGACGCCTAGGCGCCCACGCGCCCGCGTCCCCCGCGGCGGCGCCGGCCGAGCCCGCCCCGGACGCGGTCGGCGGCCGACCAGGCCCGGGCCGCGTCGCCGGGCGTCGCGGGGCGGGTCGAGAACGATGCCTCGGTCACCAGGTGGGCGAGCTCCGTCACCGCGCCCGCCACGGCGGGCGCCAAGGTCATGCTCCGGGCGGTGGCCGCCGCCTCGAGGGGGGTGAGGGAGGCTCCGACCGGCAGGCCCGCCCCGCTCAGGCGGTCGACGACGTCGTGCCAGGCTCCGGTCACCGACGCGGCGGGAAGGGCCGCGCGCCGCCTCCGGCGCCGGGTCCACCACGCCGCGGCCCGCTTCCGGAAGACGCCGGCCGTCACCAGCAGGCCGGCCGCGAGGAACCAGGGGCCCAACCGGCGAGCCGCTCCCGAGGGGCCGGAGGCGCCGCCGCCGTCCGTTCCCGGGTCGCCGGGCGTCGACGGCGCCGGCGTCGAGGACGCGACGGTGGTGGTCGTGGTGGTCGTGGTGGCGGAGGGCTCGGGCGGGACCGTCGACGGCGAGTCGCCGCGCGGGCCGGGGGGCTGGCCGGGCGCGTCGCCGGCCGGCGTGGGCTCGAAGGGCACCCAGCCCAGGCCCGCGAACCAGACCTCGGGCCAGGCGTGGGCGTTGCCGTCGGTGACGTGGAAGCGGCCGCCCGAGCGCCGTCCGGGTGTGAAGCCCACCGCCACCCGGGCCGGCAGCCCGGCGGCCCGGGCCAGCGCCGCGTAGGTGCCCGCGAACTGCTCGCAGAACCCGCGGCGCTCCTCCAGGAACTCCCGGATCGCGTTGTCGCCGTGGCCCGGCGGCACCGAGAGGTCGTACGTGAACGAGCCGTCGAGGAAGAACGCCTCGAGGCGGACCGCCGCCTCCCAGGGGTTGCCGGCGCCGGCGACGATCCGCCGGGCCCGGCGGCGCAGGTCGGCGGGGAACGACCCGGGCAGGTCGAGGAGGGAGCGGAGCTCCCGGGGCGTGGGCTCGGCCGTCGCCGCCTGCTGCGCGGCCGTGGGACGGGTCGGAGGCGGTTCCGACCACACCACGTAGGTACGCCCCGACACGGACTCCGGCGCCACCAGGGTCCGCGACGACGGCACCACCCGGACGCCCGTGAGCCCCTCCACGGCGACGGGGTCGGCGGCGGCCGGGACCCACCGCCCGCCGAGTGGACCGACCGAGTACTCCGCGCGGAAGGCGCCGGACCCGTGGGGGTCGCCTGCTCCCGACGGCCCCCGCCGGGTGTCGGCGTCGAGGGTCCAGGTCTCGCCGTCGAAGGAGTCGAGGGCGACCAGCCGCCAGTAGGCGGCGCGCTGCGAACGTACGGTCATGACCTCCCGGTCGGACATGCCCAGCAGGCGGGACTTGATGTCGACGAGGGGGCTCACGGTCGTGTAGCCGGTCGCCGTCCCGGAGGCACCGGAGCGGTAGTCGAGCCACGGATCGCCCCGGGCGCCGGGCATGAGAGGCCCGAGGAGCACGCCGGCGGTCACCGCGGCGACGGCGAGGGGAAGGCCCGCGGCGAGCCCCGTACCGGACCGCGGCCCGCGCCTCGCCCTCCCGCCACCGGAGGTCGCGGTGGGGCTGATCGGCGTGGCGGTCCGCCGGCCCCGGTCGGGGCGGAGCCGGCGGTGCTGAAGGGCGAGGAACGCGGCCGCGGCGCCCAGGAACGCCACGGTGGCGGGCACGCGGGGGCCGCTCGTGGTGAGCGTCGACGCCACCACGAACACGGCGAGGGCGGGGCTCACCGCCCCGAGGGCGGAGCGCAGCGGGAAGGCGAGGACGTCGGACAGCGCCGCGGCCAGCCCGACGCCCGCCATGCACAGGAGCAGGACGCCGGCCGTCGGCGGGACCGGCGCGGCATGGTCACGGAGCACCCAGCCGCCGTCGCGTAGGAGGTCGGCGAGCCGATCGAGGCTGCTCCCGGTCGGTACGCCGGCCCGCGTCGTCTCGGGCGCGACCACCCAGATCGCGACGACCAGCAGCGAGCCGAGCGCGACCGCGACCGCCGCCGGCTCCGCCCAGCCGCGGCGCCGGGCCAGGTACCCGGCGATGTGGGGTACCACCACCGCGGCGAGTAGCGGCACCACCCCCCCGGCGTCGGTGAACACCCGGCCCAGGCTCAGGACCGCGGCCGCGCTCAGGGCCGCGAGGGCGGCGGCCGCCGGCCCGTCGGCCGGCCCGGGTGCGGCGCCGGGCCGACCCTCGACCGGGCCGGGGTGCGGGGGCCGCGGGGCACGCGGACCCCGGCCGGCTCCGGGCCGGTCGACGGTTCGCACGTCGGGCCGTGTCGCCGTCGCCGGCCCACCCGTCACCGACCCACTCCTCCTCCGGCGGTCCGGTCCCAGGACGTGGGGAAGTGCCCGTCCGCGGCGTCGACCACCACCGCCCCCGCGGAGGAGGACGGCGCGCCGCGCGTCGCCACGAGGATCCAGCGCGGCGCGCCGGGAACCGAGGCGATCCGGGCCAGCGCGTGCTCCTCGGCCGGGTCGAGCCTCCCGGCCACCACCACGTGGCGCGCCCACGGCGCGGCGCGGCGCAACGCATCGGCGGTGGCCGCCAGGCGGCCGGGCCGGTCGGGCCCTCCGGGCGCCAGCGCCGCGAGCCGGGCCGTCAGCGCCTCGCCGCGGGCGTCGCGCCCGGGGACCAGGTCGTCGCCGGCGGTGGTGAGGGCCCGCACCGTGCACCCGCCGGAGCGGGCCGCGGCGGCGATCGAGGCGACGGCCTCGCAGGCGATCTCGAAGCTCGCGGCGTCGTGCGCGCCGGGGCGCACGTCGACGGTGACGGCCACCAGGGCCTGGTCCTCGGGACGGTCCTGGCGCACCATGAGCCCGCCGGTGCGGGCCGTGGTGGCCCAGTGCACCAGCCGGAGGTCGTCGCCGGGCGCGTACTCCCGCAGCGATCGGAACTCGCCACCCGCGGGCAGGAGGGCCGCCGCGAGCGCGGGCGGCCGGGTGCCCGGCCGTAGCTCCGGCGAGGGTGCCAGGGGTGCGAGGGCGTGCACCCGCGGCCCCACCACGAGCACGGCCTCGGGCCCGACCGGTGCGGAGCGGGCGACGAGGCCGAACGGGTCGGTGAACGACGCGACGGCGGGGCCGAGGCGGCGGATCCCCCGGCGGTCGGTGGGAAGGGGGTGGCTGGTCCCGTCGCGCCCGCCGGGCGGAAGGGGGCCGAAGGGAAGCACGATCCTGCGGTCGTCGTCGGTCGGTTCGACGAGGTCGAGCTCCGCGGTGGGGCGCGCCGCCACGTTCTCGAGGAGCAACTCGGCCCGGGCCGCCCCGCCGACGTGCGTGAGGGCCGGTCGCAGGTACCGGCGGAGCAGGAGATCCGGGCGGTGGCCGAGCGCCCACCCGACCGCGGCGGCGACGAGGGCGATCGCCGCCACGGCGACGATCCACAGCTCGACGACGCCGAGGGTGCGGCCCGTCGCCGCCAGCCCGGCCGCCGCGCCCAGGAGCGCCCACCCCCGGCGGGTCAGCTCGATGCGCCCGGGTCCGGTGGACCCGGCGTCGTCGCCGGTCGGGGCGCCGGGGTTCGCCGCCGATCCCCGGTCGGGCCTCGGTCGTCCGGAGCCGGCGCGGTTCCGCCGGCCGGAGGGCGGGGCCGCCGGACCCATCGTCAGGCGCCGCCGGCGGCGAGGGGGACGGGGAGCCCGTCGAGGAGGTCGTGGAGCACGCCGAGCGCGGTGATCCCCGAGAGGCGGGCCTCCGCGGTGAGCACGAGGCGGTGGGGGACGACCGCGGGCGCGAGCTGCTTCACGTCGTCGGGGATCACGTAGTCGCGGCCGGTCGCCGCGGCCAGGGCCCGGGCCGCCTGCTGGAGCCCCAGCGTGCCGCGGGGGCTCAGGCCGAGCACGAGGTCGGGGTGGGAGCGCGTCGCCGCGGCCAGGTCGACGAGGTACTCCCGCACGCTCGGGGCGACGTGGACGCGCTCCACCTGCGAGCTCGCGTCGAGCACCCGGTCGGCGTGGGCGACGGCCTCGAGCGAGTCGACCAGGTCGTGCCCGCCGTGCGACTCGAGGATCGCGTGCTCGGCGGCGCGGTCGGGGTAGCCGAGCGTGATCCGCATGAGGAACCGGTCGAGCTGCGCCTCGGGGAGGGGGAAGGTCCCCTGGAGCTCGATCGGGTTCTGGGTCGCGATCACCATGAAGGGGCGCGGTAGCGGGTGCGTCACGCCGTCGACGCTCACGTGGTGCTCCTCCATCGCCTCGAGCAGCGCCGACTGCGTCTTGGGCGAGGCGCGGTTGATCTCGTCGGCGAGGACGACGTTGGCGAAGACACCGCCGGGCCGGAACCGGAACTCCGATCGCCCCTGGTCCCATACCGCCACTCCCGTCACGTCGGACGGCAGGAGGTCGGGGGTGAACTGGATGCGCCTCCAGGTGCCGCCCTCGACCGAGCGGGCCAGGGCCTTGGCGAGCGACGTCTTGCCGACGCCCGGGACGTCCTCGATGAGGAGGTGGCCGCCCGCGAGCAGGCACACGAGGGCCTGACGAACCGCGTCGTCCTTGCCTTCGAGCACCTTCCCGACGTTGGAGCTGAGAGCCGCGAACAGCTCCTGGACCGTGTTGGGCCCGGGGGTGGTCGCCGTCTGCGCCACGGCAGTCTTCTCCCGAGGAGTGGGGCGGCCAGTCTAGGAGCCGCCCGGCCGGGGCCCGACGCGGCGTTGGTAGCGTCCGGTCCATGGCCATCTACGCCCTCGGCGACCTCGAACCCCGGATCGATCCCACCGCGTTCGTGCACCCGGACGCCACCGTCATCGGCGACGTGCACATCGGGGCCGAGGCGACGGTCTGGCCGGCGGCGGTGCTGCGGGGCGACTACGGCCGCATCACGGTCGGGGCCCGCACCTCGATCCAGGACGGCTCGGTGATCCACGCCACCGCGGAGCTCCACACCCACATCGGCGCCGAGTGCGTCGTCGGCCACCTGGTGCACATGGAGTGCTGCACGATCGAGGACGGGGCGCTGGTGGGATCGGGCTCGATCGTCCTGCACCGGGCCGTCGTCCGCCGCGGCGCGGTGGTGGGTGCGGCGGCGCTGGTACCCAACGGCATGGAGGTCCCGGAACGGGCCATGGCCCTCGGTGTGCCCGCCCGGCTGCGCCTCGACGCGGTCACCGACCCCGAGGTGATGATCGGGCTCGGGATGCGCGGCTACGTGTGGAACGGTGCCCGCTACCGCGCCGAGCTGCGCCGCATAGGGTGACCGCTCAAGCTACCGGCCGGTAACCTGAGGTCGTCGCGCCGCCGCCCCGCCGAAGCGCCCCCCCCGGTGGGCGTGGCCGCGTCGACCCGGCCGTCGTAACGTCGGGGGCGGAGGCATCCGTCCGCCGCCGCGAACCCACGAGGAGAGCCAGATGCCCGAAGCCGTGATCGTCGCCACCGCCCGCACCCCGATCGGCCGTGCGTTCAAGGGGTCGCTCGTGAACGAGCGGCCCGACGATCTCGCCGCGTTCATCGTCGACACCGTGTTGAACAAGGTCCCCGAGCTCGACCGCACCACGATCGACGACCTGATGCTCGGGTGCGGCCTACCCGGGGGCGAGCAGGGCTTCAACATGGGCCGGGTGGTGGCGATCCTGGCCGGCATGCCGCAGGTTCCGGGCTGCACCATCACCCGTTACTGCTCGTCGAGCCTCCAGACCATCCGCATGGCCGCCCACGCGATCCGTGCCGGCGAGGGCGACGCCTTCGTGGCCGCCGGGGTGGAGACCGTCAGCCGCTTCGGTGGCGGCACCTCCGACGTCCCCGGCCGCGAGAACCCGAAGTTCGCGGGAGCGGCCGAGCGCAGCGCCCGCAGGGCCGAGGGCGGCCAGGGTCCGTGGGCGCCGGCGGAGGGCCTCCCCGACGTGTACATCGCCATGGGTCAGACCGCCGAGAACGTCGCCGAGGCCGAGAAGGTCACCCGCGAGGAGATGGACGAGTTCGCCGCGCTCAGCCAGCAGCGCGCGGTGCGGTCGCAGGAGAACGGGTTCTTCGACCGCGAGATCACGCCGGTCACCCTCTCCGACGGTTCGGTCATGGCGAAGGACGACGGCCCCCGCCCGGGCACCACGGTCGAGAAGCTCGCCGGGCTCAAGCCGGCGTTCCGGCCCGACGGGCTGGTCACCGCCGGCAACGCCTGCCCCCTCAACGACGGGGCCGCGGCCGTGGTGGTGACGAGCGACACCCGCGCCCGGGAGCTGGGGATCAAGCCGCTGGCCCGGGTCGTCTCGAGCGGCGTCACCGCCCTCGACCCGGAGATCATGGGCCTCGGCCCGGTCGAGGCGAGCCGCCAGGCCCTCTCCCGCGCCGGCATGACGATCGACGACGTCGACCTGGTCGAGATCAACGAGGCCTTCGCCGCCCAGGTGATCCCCTCGGCGCGGCACCTCGGCATCGACTGGGAGAAGCTCAACGTCAACGGCGGGGCCATCGCGCTCGGTCACCCGTTCGGCATGACCGGCGCCCGGATCATGACCACGCTGCTCAACGGCCTCGAGGACTCCGACCGCACCGTCGGCCTCGAGACCATGTGCGTGGGCGGCGGCCAGGGCATGGCGATGATCGTCGAGCGCCTCTGACGGGAGCGCCGGGCGGCCCGGCCGCCCGTCGGCCCGTCACCCCGTCCCGCCGTCGTCCGGGTCAGCCGGGGAGGACGCGCCACACCGCCGTCACCGGCACCCGGACCGTGCCGGTGGACCGATCGTGGCCCGCGCGGAGCACGAGCACCGACGACCCGCGCTCGCGGCCGGTGAGCACGCCGTGGACCTCCGACGGCCGACCGCCCGGCGGCGTGAAGGAGACCCGCAGGGGCCGGTCGCGGCCCAGGCGGAGGCGTTCGTCCCAGCCGTACTGGTAGCGCCCGTCGGGCCCCCGGCGGGGCGGGCGCGCCACCCGCACCTTCTCTCCCTTGTAGGAGGCCGCCAGCGCCTCGCCGGCGCCGGGGCCGAGGAACTCGGTGCTGGCGTCGAGGAGGAGCCGGGCGAACGTGCGGCCGTGCTGGGGCAGGTCGGTCGCCTCGGCGAGCGCCCAGTGGGCCATCTCGTGGAGCACGACGCCCGCGGTGCGGTAGCGGCGGGGCAACGTGATCGTGGCCACCGTGCCGCCCGGGTGCTCCTCCTCGCGGTAGAACGCCTGCCGCGCGCCCCGGCCCGGGCGGAAGCGCGGGAGGCGGCCGGGGTGGAGGTGCGGGAAGCGCGCGCTCCACCACGGCGACGCGGCGACGCCGGCGGCGTAGCCCGCGCAGGCGTCGAGGTCGGCGAGGCGGAGCCCCGGCAGCGGCGTCTCGGCGCGGTAGACGCGCGACCGCTGGGAGTCGCGGGGGCGGCGTCGGGGGAGCGGGGCGGCGGTCCCGTCGGGCATCCGTCCAGAGATAGCACCTCGGTGCGACGGCCTAGGCTCCCGGCCCATGCTCCCCGCCTCCGGGGCCGCGCGAGCTCACCCGCGCGACGCACGCGACCGGGTGGGGGTGCTCGGCGCGGTTCCGCACCGGGGGCCGCCCGTCCACGCGACCCGGGCCCGGATCGCGCTCACCGTGGCGGTGGTCGCCCTCTTCGTGGCCGCGCCGGTGGGCGCCGCCTCGGCGGCGCCCGGCGCGGCGGCGCCCGTCCCGATGGGCTCCGGGGTCGGGGCCGGGGTCGACCTCGGGCCCGTGCCGCCGGCGGGGCGACCCGGAGGGCTGGTCCGGTGGCGGTCCGACGGGTTCGCGCCCGTCCGCCCGGGGAGCGTCGCCGCCGGTCGGGTCCACGGCGTGGTGCCCGCCGGCCCCGCGGGCGCCGAGTGGGCCGCCGTCCGGCGGCTCGCGCGTGCCGTCACGGCCGCGGACCCCGGCGCGACGGTCCTCGCCTACTCCTGGCCCGCACCGGTGACGACCTCCCGGGCCGGCCCCGGCGGGCCGGGGCGGGTGGACCCGTCCGCCCTCACCGACCGGGCCGGCCAGCGCCTCGCCCGGGCCTGGGCGCGGGCCTCGGCGCCCCGGTTCGCGGGCCGCGGGGGGATGTTGCACCTGGTGGGCGACGGCCCGGGGGCGCGGGTCGCGACGGTCGCGGCGCTCCGGATGGTGCCGCCGCCCGACCACCTGACCCTCCTCGACTCACCCGAGCGGGCCGGCGCCTCCCGGGCCGCGGGGACCGCCAACCGCCTGGCGGGGT
This sequence comes from Acidimicrobiia bacterium, assembly GCA_020846855.1. Taxonomy (GTDB): domain Bacteria; phylum Actinomycetota; class Acidimicrobiia; order IMCC26256; family JADLDD01; genus JADLDD01. Next base: position 53,505 of record JADLDD010000013.1, read on the forward strand.
ACCTGCCCCGCCTGGTGGTCGGGCGGGCCCCCGGTACCACCCGTGTCGACAGCTACGACTCCGGGCTGGGCTCCGACTACGGGACGGTCCCCGGCCTCGGGGCCGTCGTCGACGTGAGGATCACGGCCCGGGCCGGGTCCGGCCCGGAGACGCCGCCGGCTCCCGGGCGGGCGATCGGCTGGTACACGGCCTCGGTGCGGTCACCGACCGCCGGCGTGGGGTGGGCCTGGTCGCCGCTCGCCGGGGGGTCGTTCGAGGGTCTGGCCGCCGCGTACCGCACGGCCGGGGGTGCGGAGGCGCGCCGCCGGTTCGGCGGACCCGACCTCGCGCTGGTGGAGCGCTCCCGGTCCCCGGGCCCGTCGGTCGTCGCGGTGCCGGTCGCGGCCTTCGAGCGGGCCGGGGCGACGGCCGGCAACCCCGAGGCGGCCGCCGCGGTGGTGACACCCGGCCGGGCGTGGTCGGTCGACGTGGCGACGGGGCGAGGCGACCTGGGCCTCGCGCTCGACTACCGCTTCCTCCGCGGCGCGGACGGCTCACGGCTGACGGTCCGGCTCGACGGGACCGTGCGGGCGGTGATCGACGGCGCGTACGCGGGCCGGGCGGGGCAGCGCCTGGTGATCGACGTCGCCGGCCTGGCCGCCGGACACCACGCCCTCTCCGTGCACCTCGACCCGGTGGGCCGGTCGGGCCCCGGGCCCACGGCCGGCGACCGGCGGGAGCCGGGAGAGCCGGCGGTGGCCCTCGCCAACCTGACCGCCCTCCGCACGCCGCCGGGTGCCGGTGGCCGCGACGGCGGCCCGGCGGCCCGGGTGGGGGCGCTGGCCGCGGCGGCACTGGTCGTCGCGGCCGGGCTGGCCGGGGTGGTGGCGGCGCCGCGCCGTCGCCGTCGCCGCACCTCGGGGTGACCGCCTGCCGGTCGGGCGGCGGTCCTCCCCGGCACCGCCACGCGGCTCGGCTACGAGGCGGCGCCGAGGAGTACCGAGCGGTCGAGGTCGCCGACGTCGGGGACTCCGGTGAGGGAGAGGGCGACCTCCATCTCACGCCTCATGATGCGCAGCACCCTCCGCACCGCGGCTTCGCCCCCGCTCGCGACCGCCCACGCCCACGGGCGCCCCACCATGCACGCCCGGGCGCCCAGGGCCAGCATCTTCACGACGTCGAGGCCGCTGCGCACCCCGCCGTCGACGTACACCTCGACCCGGTCGCCCACCGCGTCGACGACGGCCGGGAGCGCCCGGACCGTCGACGGCGTGTCGTCGAGCTGGCGACCACCGTGGTTCGAGACCACCACGGCGTCGGCGCCGTGCCCGGCCGCCTCGCGGGCGTCGTCGGGGTCGAGGATCCCCTTCAGCACCAGCTTGCCGGTCCAGTGCTCTCGCACCCAGGCCAGGTCGGCCCAGGTCACGGTGGGATCGAACTGGGCGTCGACCCAGGTCTTGAAGGCCTCCGGGCTGCGGGCGCCGGGGACGGCGCGCTCGAGGTTCCCGAAGGTGTGCGGGCGGCCGTGGCGGCCCACCTCGACCACCCAGCGGGGGTGGAGCGCCAGGTCGAGGGCCCGGCGCAGCTTGGGCAGCGTCCCGAGGGAGCGCGTCATCCCGTTGCGGACGTCGCGGTAGCGCTCGCCCACGACGGCCAGGTCGACGGTGAGCACCAGGGTGTCGCACCCCACGGCCGCGGCCCGGGCCAGCAGGTCGGCGGTGTAGCCCCGGTCGCGCATCACGTAGAGCTGGAACCAGAACGGGGCCGCGGTGGCGTCGGCCACCTCCTCCAGGGAGCAGATGGACACCGTCGACTCGCAGAAGACGATCCCGGCCTCCTCGGCGGCCCGGGCCGCCTGCACCTCGGCCCGGGTGGCGAACATCCCGGCCAGGCCCACGGGGGCCAGGATGACGGGCAGCGCGATCGGGCGCCCGAGGACCTCGGTGCCCAGCCGCAGCGAACCGACGTCGCGCAGGACCCGCTGCCGCAGGCGGATGGTGTCGAGGTCGTCGACGTTGGCGCGCAGCGTCGACTCCTCGAAGGCCCCGCCGTCGAGGTAGTCGAAGAGCTGGCGGGGCAGCCGGCGCCGGGCCCGTTCGCGGTAGTCGCGCACGGACGCGGGAGCCAGCCCGAGGGGGCGGTCGGGGAGCAGCCTCATGACCTCGAAGGTACCGCAGGCTTCGTCCGGTGGTCCGGGTGCCGGTCCGGGCGGCGGACGGAGGCCTCTCGGGCGGCGGGCGTCAGCGTTCCGGCGGCCAGGCGATGTCGGGGTCGCGGGTGTAGCCGTAGCCGGCGGCCACCCACCGGGCGGCGTGCCCGGCGACGCGGGTGCGGAAGTCGTCCCAGCGTCGCTCGCCCTGGTCGGTCCAGGCCACCTCCGCCACCGCGGGGAGGCGGGGCAGGAGGCGGGCGTCGATGTCGGCCCGGGTGGTGACCAACTCGGCCCACAGCGGCGCCTCGACCCCGAGGACGCGCGACGGGCGGACTCCGGGCACGGCGGCGTCGGGGTCCCAGGAGTACGCGGTGCGGGTGTCGATGAGGCCGGCCCACGCGTTCCCGGGGGTGGAGGCGTCGTACTTCATGTCGAGGTAGACGCGGTTGGCCGGCGACATGATCAGCTCGGCCCCGCCTTCGGCGGCCCGGGCGGCGGGAGCGGGATCGATCCAGTGCTGGGCCACCACCGGGCCGGCCGAGAGGTCGGTGGTGCCGATCTCCTCCCACCCGACGGGGACCTTCCCCGCGGCGCGGACGGTCTCGAGGGCCCGGGCCACGAATCGGCGGTAGCCGTCGGGAGCCGTGGCCCTCGACTCGTCGCCGCCGATGTGGATCCACCGCCCGGGGGTGAGGCCGGCGAGCTCGCCGACCACCTCTCTCACGAAGGTGTAGGTGGAGTCGGCGTCGACGCACAGCGACGAGAACCCGACGGCCATCCCGGTGTAGGGCTCCGGGGCGCGGCCGTCGCAGTTGAGGTGCGGCAGGCTGACGAGCGCCGCGTTGGTGTGCCCGGGCATGTCGATCTCGGGTACGACCGTCACGCCGAGGCGGCGGGCGTGCTCGACGATCCGCCGGTAGTCGTCCTGGGTGAGGAAGCCGCCCGGCCCGCCGCCCACCTCGGTGCGGCTCCCGATCTCCGTCAGCTCGGGGTGGCCGGTCATGGCCAGGCGCCAGCCCTGGTCGTCGGTGAGGTGGAGGTGCAGGCGGTTGAGCTTGTACGCGGAGGCCAGTTCGGCGACGCGCTCGATGTCGTCGACGCCGAAGAAGTGGCGGGCCACGTCGAGCATCACGCCCCGCCACCGGTAGCGGGGGACGTCGCGGACGTCGCCGGCCGGGAGGGCCGGGGCCCCGCCCTCCGGGATCTCGTCGCGAGACGCCGGTAGGAGCTGGGCCAGCGTCTGCGCGCCCCACACGAAGCCGTCGTGGCCCCGGGCCCGCACCTCGACGCCGTCCGGCCGGATCGACAGGCGGTAGCCCTCGTCGCCGAGGTCGCGATCGGCATCCGCGGCGGTCAGGACGATCGACGGGCGGGCGGGGGATCCATCGTAGCCGTCGCCTCCTCCGGTGCCGCCGCTCTCGACGCCGCTCTCGGCGAGGCGGCGGCGGAGGAGCGAGGCGGCGTCGCCGGCCGGCGCGCCGCCCTCGACCTCCACCGCGATTTCGCCGGCCAGTACGAAACTGCCGGTGGCGGCGCGCACCTCGGACGGCCGCGGGATGACGGCCTCGAAGGATCCGGTCAGCACCGGCCCAGCCCAGGTCGACGAGGTCGAGGGTCGATCGCGTTCCACCGGGTCGCCCCCCTTTCCGCCGCCGTCGTGGGTGTCGCCGGCGCCACCCCCCGAGCACGCGGCCACGACGGACACGGCGAGGGCGACGAGCAGCGCGGCCGCCACCCGGCGCGCCGGCACCGACCGGCCCGCCGCCCCGGCCCCGGGCCGGTGGGGTCGCCCGGTGCGTGGACCCGGGAGGATGGATGGCCGTCCGATGGCGTCGGAGGTTACCCGCCGCCCGTCGCCGCCCGCCGCCGCCCGGCGTCGAACGGACCTGCCGGCCGGCGGCCCGGCGGGCCGGCCGTCAGCGGAGGGCGCGGCGGAGGCGCTCGGCGAGCACCTTGGCCCCGGAGATCTCCAGGTCCTTGGTGGCCGTGAGCAGCACCACGGAGCCGTCGTGGGCGAGCTCCATCAGGTGCCGCACCGCCTCGCGCGCCGGGTCGCGTCCGAGCTCGGCGCGGTAGCGCCGGGCGAACTCCCCGAAGCGGTCGGGGTCGTGGCCGTACCACTTGCGGAGGTCGGCGCTGGGGGCGGCGTCCTTGCACCACTCCTCGAACGGGGCCCCGGCCTTGGCCACCCCCCGCGGCCAGAGCCGGTCGACCAGCACGTGGTGGCCGGAGCCGTCGTGCTCGCCGTAGACCCGCTCGACCCGGACGGCCGATCGGGGTTCGGGGCGCGACGAGCGGGCCATGTCCCGAGCGTGGCCGCCCGGGCGGCGTCCGTCAACCGCGCCCCGGTAGGGTGCCGGGATGCCCGGCCTGCCCCCCTCCTTCGAGCCCGTCACCCGGGGCCTGGGCGACGCCATCCAGTGGGCGCGGGAGGCCGCCGCCCGCTACGGAACGATCGGCCCGCGGCACCGGCGCGGGAGGCGGTTCGGACGGATGGGCGAGGGGAGCGCGGTCTGCTTCCCGGTGGCTGCCCTCTTCGGCGAGGAGTACATCCACCTCGGGGAGAAGGTGGTGATCGGCCCGTACTGCAGCCTCTCGGCCGGGGTCGCACCGGGCCACGTCCCGCTCTCCGATCCCGTGGTGGTGATCGGCGACCGGACGGTCATCGGGAAGGGCAGCGGGGTGGTCGGGCACCAGTCGATCCGGATCGGCTCCGACGTCTGGACCGGCCACCACGTCTACATCACCGACGCCAACCACGGCTACGAGGACGTCACGACCCCGATCGGTCTCCAGTTCTCCGGCCCCCGGCCGGTCACCATCGGCGACGGAACCTGGCTGGGCCACGGCGTGGTGGTGCTGCCCGGGGCGCGCGTCGGGCGCCACGTCGCCGTCGGCGCGGGTTCGGTGGTCACCGGTGAGCTACCCGACTTCAGCGTCGCGGTCGGCAACCCGGCCCGGGTGATCCGCCGCTACGACCCGCGGGCGGGGTGGCAACGCGTCGACGCCGACCGTCCGGCCGGACCGGACCCGACCCGCGGCCGGGCGCCCGATCCCGCCGACCGGCCGGCGGCCGTCCCGGCCGACGCCGGGGCCCCGCCCCTGGGCTTCCTTCAGCCCCCGGCCGGCGACGGGTAGTCGGGCGGCGCCGACCCCGCCGGGATCTCGTCGAAGAGCGCCGTCGACCGGGAGCGGTCGAAGAGCCCGGGCACGTGCGTGGGCCACTTCCCCGGGCGGTACCGGCGGCCGTGGTCGGCGTACTGGTACATCCCCTTGCCGACGTCGCCGATCTCGCTCGGCCCGGTGGCCTCGGGGTCCCACCAGATCAGGGTGACGTCGTCGCTGCCGAAGCGGTCGATCCCCGGCCAGATCCCGTGCCGGCCCCGCGACACGGTCGGCGTGGTCGGTCCGCCGCCGGTCACCGGGTAGCGGAACAGGCCGTCGCGGAAGGTCTCCGGCGTCAGCCGGGGGCCGGCGAGGTGGATGCCGGTGTAGAGGATCTGCGGTTCGGGGTAGATCACCGAGTAGACGTTGCTGGGCGGCTTCTCGCCGAACTGCCACTTGTACACCCGGTACGACTCGCCGTTCTCGGGGGCGCTGCGGGCCGCCGGCAGCGACAGGCCGAACGCGTGGGCCCACTGGCGCTGGTCGTACTGTCGGGCGAAGACCGTGGTGTCGGCGAGGACGCTCGGCCCGATGATCCACTCGGGGAAGTACTCCTGGGCCGTGGCCTCCTTGGTGAAGTAGATCGGCATCAGCGGGTCGCCGGTGAAGATCACGGTGGTCACGCGGGCGGCCTTGAGCTTGCTGATGACGGTCCGGGCGTTCTCCTGCGCCTTGGCGATGTCGAGGAAGTACTCCACGTCGGTGGCCAGCTTCACGCCGCGGGACGCGAGCTGGTCGCGGAGGGTCTCGAACAGGTCGCGCTGCCGGCCGTCGGGGGTGCCGTAGTGGAGCAGCCCGTAGACCCGCTCGCGGCGGCGGAAGGCGGGGTCGCCGGCGTGCTCGGCCCGGCCCTTGAAGAGCTTGCCGATCATCTCGGCCGCCATGGTCGCGGCCTGCTCGGGCGACGGTCCGCTGCCCCAGAGGTAGGGCTGGCGTTCGGCCGAGAAGCGCTCGGGCGTGGCCAGCGAGCAGCCGCCGAGGCAGAGGATGTGCTCGGCGGCGAGCTGGTCGGCGAACTCGGGCGCCTGGCTCGGGCCGCCGAACACCGCGAACGGCTTGGGCTTCATGCTGGCGATCGCGAGGGCGTCGGCCTTGGCCTTGGCGGCGTCGCGGGCGGACCCGGTGGCCTCGTACCAGCGCAGCCTCACCTTGCGGCCGTAGGTCTCGTAGTGGGCGGCGAAGTACTCGCCGTAGCGCTCGCTCGTCTCCTTGATGGCGTCGAGGCCCAGCTCGGCCCCCGCCCCCGAGATCACCGCGGCCTGGAGCGGGTCGAGCTCGGGGGGCATGAGGTAGGCGACGACCTCGATGGTGTCGGCGGTGACGCCGGGGGCGGTGGCGCCGCCGTTGTCGCCGGTGAACGGCTCGACGCACGGCGGCGCGTACACGGCCGGGACCTTGATCCGGCCGGTCTCGGTGTCGCACCCGGGGCCGAAGTCGACGGTGCGGCCGAGCAGCTTCGCCTTGGCGGGGGTCATCGGACCCGACCGGATCAGCTCCTTGGCGGTGGCGGTGCCCTCCGGGCCCGAACCCGATCCCCCGTCGTCGCCGCGGCCCACCAGCGCGACGGCCGCCACGGCGACCACGGCAACGAGCGCGACGGGTGCATAGCGGCGCAGGGCCGCCGGGCGGCCCCGGCTGCTCTTGCGGGTGGGTTCCATGGGCCCGATACCTCCCGTGGTGAGTCGTCGTGGCGCCGGTGCCCGTGTCAGCCGCGGTCGGGTGGTGGGTAGTCGGGCGGAGCCGAGCCGGGCGGGGGCTCGTCGAAGACCGTGACCGACGTCGCGGGGTCGAAGAGCCCCGGGATCCGGTCGGGGATCCGGCCCCACCGGTAGCGGCGACCCCGGTCGGCGTACCGGTACATCCCCCGGCCCTCTTCGCCCATCTCGTTGGGACCGGTGGCGTCGGGGTCCCACCAGATGACGGTGATGTCGTCGCTGCCGAAGAGGTCGACGCCGGGCCAGATGCCGTGCCGGCCCCTCGACAGCAGCGGTGTCGTCGGGCCGCCTCCGGTGACCGGGTACCGGAAGAGGCCGTCGCGGAACGTCTCGGGGGTCAGCTTCGGCCCCGCCAGGTGGATCCCGGTGAACAGGATCTCGGGATCGGAGTAGACCATCGCGTACAGGTTGCTCGGCGGTTCGGTGCCGAACTGCCACTTGTAGACGCGGTAGGCCTCACCGTGCTCGGGGGTGAGGCGCGCCGCCGGCTCCGACAGGCCGAACGCGTGGGCCCACTGGCGCTGGTCGTACTGGCGGCCGAAGACGGTGGTGTCGACGTACACGGTGGGTCCGATGATCCACTCGGGGAAGTACCCCTGGGCCGTGGCCTCCTTGGTGAAGTAGATCGGCATCAGCGGGTCGCCGTAGAAGATCACGGTGGTGACGCCGGCGGCCTTGAGCTTGCTGATGGCCGTGCGGGCGTTCTCCTGCGCCCGGGGGACGTCGAGGAAGTACTCGACGTCGGTGGTCAGCTTCACGCCGCGGTCGGCGAGGTCGTCGCGCAGGGTCTCGAACAGCTTGCGCTGGCGCCCGTCGGGCGAGTCGAGGTGCAGCACGCCGTAGACCCGCTCGCGGCTGCGGAAGGCGGGGTCGCCGGCGTGCTCGGCCCGGCCCCTGAAGAGCTTGCCGATCATCTCGGCCGCCAGCCGCGCGCCCTGCTCGGGTGATGGCCCGTTGCCCCAGAGGTAGGGCTGGCGTTCGGCGGAGAAGCGCTCGGGGGTGGCCAGCGAGCAGCCGCCGAGGCAGAGGATCTTCTCGGCCGCGAGCTGGTCGGAGAACTCGGGGGCCTGGGTCGGGCCGCCGAGCACCGCGAAGGGCTTCGGGTCCATCCCGGCGATCGCCAGGGCGTCGGCCTTGGCCTTGGCGACGTCGCTCGGCGAGCCGGTGGCGGTGTAGAAGCGGAGGTTGACCTTGCGGCCGTAGGTCTCGAAGTGCTCGCCGAAGTACTCGGCGTAGCGCTCGTAGGTCTCCCGGAGGCCCTTGACGCCGAGGTCGGCGCCGGTCTTGGAGAGCAGGGCCGTCTGGAGCGGGTCGAGCTCGGGGGGCATGAGGTAGGCGACGACCTCGATGGTGTCGGCGGTTACGCCGGGGGCGGTGGCGCCGCCGTTGTCGCCGGTGAACGGCTCGACGCACGGCGGCGCGTACACCGCCGGGACCTTGACCCGGCCGGTCTCGGTGTCGCAGCCGGGCCCGAAGTCGACGGTCCGGCGGAGGAGCTTCGCCTTGGCGGGGGTCATCGGACCGGAGCGGATCAGGGCGTCGCCGGTGGCGGCGGCCTTCGGGGCCCGTCCCGAGTCCGACTTCCCGCCGTCGTCCCGGCCGACCACGGCTATCACCGCCACCGCGATCACGACGACGACCGCGATGGGGCCGTAGCGGCGCAGGGCCCGGGATCGTGGCCCCTTGCTCCCCTTGCGGGTCGGCTCCATGCGGGTCCCTCCTAGTGGCTCGGATCGGGGGTGGTGGGTGCGTGCGACGGGCCGGACCGGTCGATCGCGGCGGCCGAGGTGCCGAGGTACGACTCGACCACGCGGGGGTCGTTGACGACGTCTTGGGGGGCGCCGATCGCGACGACCCGGCCCAGGTCGAGCGCGACGATGCGGTCGGCGAGGCCCCGGAGCAGGGCGATGTCGTGCTCGATGAGCAGCAGGCTGGCCCCGAGCTCGTCGCGGACCCGCCGGAGCAGCGGCCCGAGCGCCTCGGCCTCGCGCTGGGCGATACCGCTCGACGGCTCGTCGAGCAGCAGCACCGAGGGCCGGTGGGCCAGCGAGCAGGCCAGGTCGACGATGCGGCGGCTGCCCGTCGAGAGCTCGCGCACGAACTTGTCGCGGAAGGCCCCGAGGCCGAGCAGCTCCACCAGCTCGTCGACGCGGGCGGTGACGGCGCGCTCGGAGTGGGCGACCGCCGGGAGGTGCAGGGCCGCGGCCACCGGGTCGCGCACCTCGACGTGGCGGTCGAGGGCCAGGGCGATCGTCTCGGCGACGGTCAGGCTCGGGAACAGGCGCCCGTCCTGGAACGAGCGCCCGAGGCCCAGGCGGGCGCGCCGGGCCGCCGCCATCTCGGTGATGTCGTCGACCTCGCCGTCCTCGGCCCGCATCAGGACTCGGCCGGCGTCGGGGGCCAGGAAGCCGCTGACGACGTCGAAGAGGGTTGTCTTGCCCGCCCCGTTGGGTCCGATGAAGCCGAGGATCTCGCCGGCCCGCACGTCGAAGCCCACGCCGTCGAGGGCCGCGACGCCACCGAACCGCTTGCTCAGGTCGCGCACCTCCAGGCGGAGCTCGGGATCGGGCGCCCGGGTCCCGTTCCCGCCCGGAGCCGGCGGGACGTCGTCGGGCGCCGCCGCGGGCACCGGTAACGGCGGGACGTGGGTCGCGGTCGCGCCGTTGGCGGACGACCCCGTCGCGCCCGCCGCGCGCCCGATGCCGCGGGCCGCACCCTCGAGGAACACCGAGCGCAGGACGTCGGGCCGCTCCATGAGCTCGGCCGTCGGCCCGTGGAAGCGGATCTCGCCCTTCTCCATGAAGTACGCCGTCTCGGCCACCTGGAGGGCGACGTTCACCGACTGCTCGACGAGCACGATGGTCGTCCCCGCCCGGCGCAGCTCCTCCACGATCCCCAGGAGCCGGCCCACCACGGCCGGCGCCAGCCCGAGCGAGAGCTCGTCGATCATCAGGAGACGGGGGCGCTCCACGAAGGCCATCCCAAGTGTCAACATCTGCTGCTGGCCGCCCGACAGGTTCCCGGCCGGCTCGTCGAGGCGCCCGGCCAGCACCGGGAACGTGTCGAGGACCCGCGCCGCCCGTTCGCGGGCCTCGCCGCGGTCGTGGCGGTGCAGCCAGCCGGCGAGGGCCAGGTTCTCCCGGACCGTCAGCGACGGGAACACGCCCTGGCCGCCCGGGACCTGGGTGACGCCCCGGCCGGCCGTCTCGTCGGGCGGCGTGTAGGTCATGTCGCGCCCGTCGAACACCACCGCGCCGGCGCTGGCCTCCACCAGCCCGGAGATCGCCTTGAGCAGTGTCGACTTCCCCGCCCCGTTCGTGCCGAGCAGCGCGACGATCTCGCCCTCGTCGACCTCGAAGTCGACGCCGAACAGGACCTGCACGCCGTCGTAGTGGACGTCGAGTCCGCGCACCAGGAGCAGCTTCACCCGCCCCTGGCGGCGCTCGTAGAGCACCTCCGACTGGGCCGCGGCCGACGTCCACACCTTCTTGATGTCGGCGTTCACCTCGCTGCCCGCGGAGGCGATCAGGAACGCGCCGACGAGGAAGATCGGCACCATCGCCAGCAGGCCGGTGCGGATGCCGTAGTGGTCGGCGAGGCTCCCGATGACGGGCAGGGCGATCAGCCCGGGCAGGATCCACAGGGCGGCGACCGAGAACCCGAACGACCGCACCTTGGGCGGAACCGCCAGCGACAACGCCGCGAAGATCCCGGGCACGAGGACCACGAGCACGCCCGAGATGACCACGTTCATGGCCACGGCGAGGGCGAGGTTCGGCGTCAGCGCGAAGAGGGTCCACGCGCCGGCGACGACGATCGCCACGCCGGCCAGGAAGCGCAGGACCAGCGCGGCGTCGCGGGTGACCAGCCGGGTGGCGATCGGTACCCCGACCAGCAGGCCGACGAGCTGGGCCGGTTCGGCCCCGGCGGCGATGAACCCCCGGGCTCGCTCGTCGAGACCGAAGATCTCCGAGTAGTACAGCGACACGAGGCTCAGCAGGCCGACGAAGGCCACGGCGAGGAACGGGAGCGCGTAGAAGATCCGCCGCAGGGTGCCCACGTTCCACACGATGCGCCACGACTCCGCCAGGGACGGAGCGACGTCCTCGGTGGCGACGGTCTCGGCCGCGGCGCCCATGGCCGCCCGCTCGAAGCGGCCGCGCACGGGTTCGCGCAGGCGAGCCGCGAGCACGACCAGCACCATCGTGGGGATGGAGAAGATGAGGAACGGCCAGCGCCACCCGACGTAGAAGGCGATGATCCCGGCCAGGAGGGGCCCCACGAAGGCACCCACCGACGCCGCGGCGCGGTGGACCGCGTAGACCTTGGTGCGAACCGGGATGTCGTAGTAGTCGGCGAGCAGCGAGTTGTGGGTGGGCATGATCACCCCACCGGCCAGCCCCGAACCGGCCCGGGCGACGGTGAGCACCCAGACCACCGGCGCGAGGCCGGTGAGGACCGAGAACAGGCCCCATCCCACCGCCCCTACGACGGCCACGGGGACCCGTCGGACCCGGTCGGCGTAGAAGCCGATCGGCACCGAGAGCAGCAGTGCGACCACGCTGGCCAGGGCGACGACGGCGAGGATGCCCCCCTTGTCGAGCCCGAAGTGGTCCTGGATCTCCGGCAGGAGCACGCCGAACGCGGTCTGGTCGAGTTGGTCGACGGCGTAGAGCCCGAAGAGGATCGCCAGCGGGTAGAGCGGCGCACCGCCGGTGACCGAGTGGATCCAACCCCGGACCCGCCCGCGAGGCGGTTCGAGGGCGCCTTCGGCCGGGCCGCTCCCGGGCGCCGCCGCCGCCGTGGTGCTCACCGGGCGGTCCCCGCGCCGGCCCCCGGAGCACCTGCCGCCGCGGGTGCGCCGGGGGCGCCGGCCTCCGGGTCGACGGTCCGGTCGGGGCCGGCGGCCGCGTCGGGTTCGGGGGTCCGGGAGTCGGCGACGAGGCTCGGCACGTGCACGCCACGGCGGCGCGCCACCCGGCGCAGCAGGCCGTCGCGGACGTCGAAGAGGGCCGCTCCGAGCCCGCCGGGAAGGACCATGAGGACGAGGAGAAGTCCCGCGCCCGTCGCGAGGAACTGCCACTCCGGGGGCAGGAACGCCCAGGCGCCTCGCACGTACGCGGCCCCGAGGAGCGCGCCCGGCACCGACCCGAGGCCCCCGATCACCGTCATCGAGAACGCCCCGAGGCTGGCGGCCGGTTCGTAGAAGCTCGCGGTGAGACCCGTCTGCAGGTGCACGAGCAGCCCGCCCGCGACCGCGGCGATGAACCCCGAGATGGCGAACGCCCCCAGGGTGGCCGCCGTCGTGTCGACGCCGTACGACCGGGCGGCGGCCTCGTTGTCGCGGGCGGCGATCAGCACCCGCCCCGTGCGGCTGCGCCTCACGCCCCGGACTGCCGCCACCGCCAGCCCGAGCGCGGCGAGGCACACGTAGTAGAAGGCCCGCTCGCTGCTGATGTCGACGCGCCCGAGCAGCGCCGGGCGCTCGATGCGCAGGCCGGGAAGCAGCGAATCGAACAGGGACCGGTTGAGCAGGTACGACGAGGTGAACAGGGCGAACCCGAGCGTCGTCACGGCCAGGGCCAGGCCGCGGCGACGCAACGCGGGCCACCCGACCACCACGGCGGCGACGGCGCCGGCCGCGCCCGCCGCGCCCAGCGCGAGGACGAGGTCCCAGCCCCGGCGGGAGGTCAGGGAGCCCGCCACCGCGGCGCCCAGCCCCACGAAGGCCATCTGGCCCAGGCTCACCTGCCCGGCCCAGCCCGTGAGCACCACGAGCGAGAGCCCGACGACGGCGAACACGACTATCCCGGCGGCGAGGTTCACCCGCGCCTCGGGCAGCCACAGGGGCAGCGTGAGCGCCCCCGCCGCGAGCGCGACCCCGAGGACCAGCCTCGCGGCTCGGACCTCGGGGAGGCCGGCCAGTTCGCGGGGCACGGGCCGGACGTCGGCGACGGCCTGCCAGGTCGACGTGTCGCCCGCCCCGGCTCGCCCCCGGGCGCCGGGGCGGGCCACCAGGACGCCGACCAGCACGATGACGAACAGCGCCGCGTCGTTGAAGGCCGGCCGGTTCCCCGGCTGGAAGGTCATGCACTGGTCGACGATCCCCAGGCCGACGGCCGCCGCCGTGATGCTCGCGAAGCGGTCCATCCGCCCGATGACCACCGCGGCGAGGGCCTGGACGAGGATCGTGGCGGGTAGGACGCTGCCGATCGGCATCCCCACCGAGCCGGCCCGCAGGAACATGGCGAGGAAGGCGAGCACGCTGGCGATCGCCCACACGACGGTGTGGAGGCGCTTCACGGGTACGCCCAGCATCGCGGCCCGGTCGGCCCGCTCGGCCGCGCCGCGGATCGCGACCCCGATGCTGGAGCGGCGCAGGAACAGCGCCAGCGCGACCAGCGCGGCCGGTACGAGGATCAGGGTGAGGACGTCGTTCGCGTTGAAGCGGGTCGGGGCGACGGTGAAGCTGAGCTCGAACGGGGGTGCGATGCGCTCGCCGAAGCCCTCGCCCCGGAAGAGGCGGGGCAGGAACAGCGCGGCCCCGGTGAGGAGCTGGGACAGGCCGATGGTGGCCACCATGAGGATCAGGCGGGGAGCCCGGAAGAACCGCCGGATCACCAGGATCTCCACCAGGATCCCGAGCACCACCGCCGCCGCGAGGCCGGTCAGGAACGAGACGTAGTAGTTGACCCCGGTAGCGGCGATGAGCATCACCGCGAGGGCCGCGGGCACCGCACCGAGATCGCCCTGGGCGAAGTTGACGACCCGGTTGGCGCGGTACACGAGCGCGATCCCCAGCGCCACCAGCGCGACCCGCCCACCGACGATCGCTCCGTTCAGCACCACCCCCGCGGGCGCCGGCCAGAGGACCTGCTGGAGCACGACGAGGACGGCGAGCGGCGCGAGGAACCCGAGGCGGCGCGCCGCCGCCTCGATGCCGGTCCGGATCCGCCGGATCGCGGGTTGATCGACGACCTGGACGCTCACGAAGGTCCCCCTGGCTCCGGAGCTGTGACCGGTGACGCTAGCCGTCGGCACGCGAAGGGCGCGGTGAGGTCCCGGTCACCCCGGTGTCAGGCTTCGGCCGCCTCACCGGGGACTCCCGACGCGCCGGGGGTGAGGAAGTCGACCAGCACCTGGGCCAGTTCGCCGGGCCGGTCCTCCGCGACGACGTGAGAGGCGTGCTCGATGGTCACGTGGGGCCACGACGCCGCGCCGGGGATCGCCGCGCCGATCTCCTCGGTCCACGGGGCGAGCGGGTCGCCGTCCCCGTTGACGCGCAGCACCGGCCGCTCGAACGCCCGGAGGACCTCCCAGGCCTCGCGGTGGGCGAGGGTCGCGGGGTCGTGGGGCTGCGTGGGCACGAGGAGCGGCGCGGCGCGGGGGCCGGCCTTGTGGTGCTCGTCGGGGAACGGGGCGTCGTAGGCCGCCCGCTCCTCGGGGGTCAGGGTCCGTGAGCACCGGAAGTCGACGATGGCGCCGATGCGCAGCTCGGTGGCCTCGGTCACGTAGCGCTGCCAGGCGAGGAACGCGTCGCCGGGGTGCCGGTCGCCGGTGGGCAGCGCCGTGCCGATCAGCGCCACCCGCTGGACCCGGTCGGGCACCGCGGCGACGATGCGGAGGCCCACGATCCCGCCCCAGCCCGACGCGACCAGGCTGAAGCCGGCCACGCCCAGCCCGTCGAGGAGGGCCAGCACCCAGCGGACGTGCCGCCCGATCGAGTGGTCTCCGACCTCGGCGGGCTTGTCGGAGCGACCGAAGCCGACCAGGTCGGGCGCGATGACCCGGAGCCCCGAGCGGGCGAGGACCGGGACCACGTGGCGGAACTCGTAGCTCCACGCCGGCACGCCGTGGAGCATGACGACG
>JADLDD010000014.1 GCA_020846855.1 Acidimicrobiia bacterium
GCGGATGCGGAGGACGCCGTCGCGATCGAGCTCGACGCGCCAGCGGTTGTGGTGCACGGCACGATGGTGCCGGTCGCAGAGCAGCACCAGGTTCTGAAGGTCGGTGGCGCCGCCGTCGGCCCAGTGGCGGAACGCGGCGGTGGAGATCTCCCCCGAACGCCACGCGTCGCCCGTCGCGGTGAGCAGCTGGCACACGCCGCCGGCCGTGATCGCGGCCTGGGCGTCGCCGACGCGCATCCCGGCTTCTCGGGCCAGCCACCCGGCGGTGGAGCCGCCGGCGCCGTCGGTGCCGATCCCGCGGGCGTTCGCCGCCGCCGCCCAGCGGGCGAAGATCCCGTCGAGGCGGTCCATCGCCCGGCGCAACGCGAGCACGGCTCCCGCCAGGCCCGCGTCGCCGAGCGCCTCGGGATCCGAGCCGGCCAGCACCTCGACGGCCGCTCCGAGCACCGCACCCGGATCGCCGGGACCGGGATGCTCCCCGGTCGCGGCCCCGCCGGGTGGGCCGGGATCCGGGAACGCCCGCGCGTCCGTCACGCGGGATGCGCCCCGGCGGCGCGGGTCCGGGCCGGCGATACGGCCGGTTCCGTGCCTCCGGTCGTCGCCTCCGACGATCTCCTGCACCGCGCCCCACCTCCCTCACACCGGGGCCCGGAAGCCTCGGCGCGGCCTCGCCGTGGCGAGTGGACCGCCCGATCTCCGGGACTGCTCGAACGGGGGAAGTGGACCGACCCCACCCTAGAGCCCGGGTGTGACACCCAAGGTGGCCCGTGGGGCCCGGCCTCACCACGCCTGCACCGCCGGGCCGCCGGTGCACCACGCCCCGGGCCGGCGCACCTCGACCGTGGCGGCAGCCACCGAACCCTGCACGCTGGGCGCGTGCCCGACCACTACCCTCGCGGTGGGGAGACGACGGCTCCTGGTCCCCGAGAGCTCGGACCGCCCATGTGCGCCGGCGACCGCCGACCCGCGGCGGCCGAGGAGACGGCAGGGCCGTGGAGGCGTGGTGAGGAGGAGCGAGGCCATCGCCGGTCGGCAGATGGGGCGGGCACCCGGAGCATCGCCGGGCGGGCCCCCGCTGCGGCGCCGGTCGCCCCGGACCGGGTTCCGCGCCCTCGCTCTGGCCGCGCTGGCCGTCGGGGCGGCGCTCGCCGTCATCGGTCCCGTCACCGCGACGCGTGCGCCGGCCGCCGCGGCGGTCACCGACGGCGACCGCCCCACGGTGCGCGAGGTCCCGGTCACCGGGCCCGTCGACCCGTTCGTCGCCCGAATGGTGAAGCGGGGGATCTCGAACGCCGCCGCTGCCGACGACGCCGCCGTGCTGGTCCGCATCGACACGCCGGGCGGCCTCGACTCCTCGATGCGCGACGTGGTGAAGGCGATCCAGCGCTCGGCGGTGCCGGTCCTCTGCTGGGTGGGTCCCGCCGGGGCGCGGGCCGCGTCGGCCGGCACCTTCATCCTGGTCGGCTGCCCCGTGGCCGCCATGGCACCGGGCACCAACGTGGGAGCGGCCCACCCCGTCGGCCTCAGCGGCGACGTTATGAGCGAGAAGGTCACCAACGACGCCGCGGCCTACATCCGCTCCCTCGCCGAGGCCCGCGACCGGAACGCCGACTGGGCCGAAAAGGCCGTCCGCGACTCGGTGAGCATCAGTGCGGCCGAGGCCGTTCGCCTCCACGTCGTCGACCTCGAGAGCCCGAGCGCCGCCGACCTGTTCGCCGCCGTCGACGGCCGGAGCGTCGCCACCTCCGCCGGGGAGGTCACGCTCCGCACCGCCGGGGCGACGACCACCACCGAGCACCTGACGTCGGGTGAGTCGATCCTCCACGCCCTCGCCGACCCCGACATCGCGTTCCTCTTCTTCGTGCTCGGCCTGGCCGGGATCGTGATCGAGCTGCTCCATCCCGGCATCAGCATCCCCGGTGTCGGAGGGCTGATCCTCCTCGTGACGTCGCTCGTCATCATGTCGGTGCTGCCGGTCAACGTGGGTGCCCTGGTGTTGATCGCGGCGTCGTTCGTGTTCTTCGTCATCGACCTCAAGGTGCCGGGCCACGGGATACCCACCGCGGCCGGGATCGCCTGCCTGGTGCTCGGCGGCCTGTACCTCTACGACGGGGTCCCCGAGGCGCGGGTGTCGCGACCGCTCATCGCCGGTCTCGCCGGGGCCCTGGCGGGGATGTTCTTCTTCGTGGTGCGGGGAGCTCTGCGGGCCCGGAGGGCGCCGGTGACCACGGGCGCCGAGGCGCTGATCGGCGCGACGGGCACCGTGGTCGAGGAGCTGGCACCGCTGGGCTCGGTCGCGGTGCGGGGCGAGCACTGGTCGGCACGCATCGCGGGGCGGGCGCGGGGCGGCGCCGACGGTGGCGCGGCCGCGGGTTCCGAGGGACGGGCGGGACCGGGCGTTAGCGTCCGCGTCGTCGGGCTCGACGGGTTGACCCTCGAGGTCGTGCCGGAGTCGGTCCCGGCCGGGTCGACCCCGGGCGGCACCGACGCAGCTGAGGCGCACGCGAGCGGTTCCGACGAGGGCGAGCCGGACGCCGGCGCGCGCCGGCCCGTCGGACGGGAGTAGGTGGAGCACGTGACCGATGACGAGGAGGTCGGGTAGGTGGGCGCAGGGCTGATCGTGGTCATCGTGGTGGTGGTGCTCTTCATCGCGCTGCTGCCGTTCATCCTCCGGGTGGTGCGCGAGTACCAGCGCATCGTCCTGTTCCGGCTCGGCCGGGTGGTGGGCGTGCGGGGCCCGGGGCTGGTGATGCTGATCCCGTTCATCGACCGGCCCGTCTACGTCGACCTGCGCGAGTTCTTCCTCGAGATCCCGAGCCAGACGTCGATCACCAAGGACAACGCGCCGATCTCGATCGACTTCATCACCTTCTTCAAGGTCGTCGATCCCGAGGCCAGCGTGGTTCAGGTCGCCGACTTCGCCGGCGCGGCGCAGAACATCGCCGCCACCACCCTGCGCTCGATCGTCGGCGACCTGCCCCTCGACGACGTGCTCGCCAAGCGCGACCAGATCAACCAGGTGCTGAGGGCCAAGCTCGACGAGACCACCGAACGCTGGGGCGTGAAGGTCACCAACGTCGAGATCCGGGAGATCACGCCGCCGCCGGCGGTGCAGGAGGCGATGACCCGGCAGATGTCGGCCGAGCGCACCCGGCGGGCCGTGGTCACCGAGGCCGAGGGCGACAAGGCGGCGCAGATCCTGCGCGCCGAGGGGGAGAAGCAGTCGGCGGTGCTCGAGGCCGAGGGCCAGAAGGAGGCGATGATCCTGCGCGCCCAGGCCGACCGCGAGGCCGTCGACCTGCGCGCCCAGGGCGAGGCCGCGGCTCTGCAGGCGGTCTTCGACGTGGCCCGCGGGGTCGATTCCAACACCATGGCCATCCGCTACCTCGAGGCGCTCGTCGCCCTCGGCGCGTCCCCGTCCACCAAGTTCGTGCTCCCGCTCGAGCTGTCGGGGCTGCTCGCGGGCCTCGCCCGCCAGACCGACCGGGCCTTCGCCGCGCCGCCGGCCTGACCGGCCCCGCCCCGCGCCCGGCCCGGGCAGGCCTCAGGACTCGCGCATGCGGCGGACGCCGCTCAGCGGGGCCGCCGGGGCCGGGGTCAACCGGACCTTCACGTCGACCGCCACCGCCCCGCGCGGCGAGACGATCACGGGGTTGACGTCCATCTCGGCGATCTCGGGCACGGCGTCGACCATGGCGCCCACCCGCAGGAGCAGGTCTTCGAGCGACGCGACGTCGACGGCCGGCCGGCCGCGGTAGCCGAACAGGAGCGGGGAACCCCGGAGCGAGCGGACCAGCTCGCGGGCGTCGACGTCGGTGATCGGCATGACCCTCAGGGCGGTGTCGCGCATCAGCTCCGCGGTCAGTCCGCCCAGGCCGAACAGCACCAACGGGCCGAACGACTCGTCGTGGGTGACGCCCACGATCGTCTCCACCCCCGGCTCGAGCATCGGCTGAACCACGGCTCCGCCCATGGCGTCGCCGAGCGCCGCGCTCATCGACCGGAACGCGTCCCGCACGTCGTCCTCCGACTCCAGGCCGAGGTGGACCCCGCCCACGTCGGTCTTGTGGACGATCGCGCCGGAGCCCACCTTGAGGACCGCGGGCAGGCCGAGGTCGGCCGCGGCGGCCACGGCGCCGTCCTCGCTGGCGACCCACCGGGTGGGCACGACCGGGATCCCGAAGCAGCCGAGCAGCGTCGCGGCGACGTCGGGGTCGAGCCAGACGCCGTCGGGGTGGCTGTCGAGGCGCTCGGCGACCAGCGACTCGGCCCGCTCCCGGTCGATGCCGCCCAGGACCGGGCCGCGGCCCTCGGGTCGGTGTCGCCAGGCCGCGTACTCGACGGCCCGCCCCAGCGCCGCGGCCGCCGCCTCCGGGAAGGAGAACGACGGGATCGACCTCCGCCCGGCTCCGCCACCCGCGGTTCCCCGGTCCGCGGCGCCCGCGCCGGTCGTGCTCGCATCGGCGTCGACGGCCCCGGACGCCGTCCCGTTCCCCCACGGCGCCCGCAGCGCCTCGGGGATCCCCTGGGCGGCGAGGAAGCAGGCCACGACAGGCTTGGGGCCGGCACCGGCTGCTGCGGCGACGATGGCCTCGGCCACGTCGTCGGCCTCGGTCACCAGAGGCGGGACGAAGATGACCAGGACCGAGTCGACCTCGTCGGAGGCCAGCAGCACCCTCAATGCCTGCTCGTAGACGCCGGCCGTCGCCGACGCCACCAGGTCGACGGGGTTGCGCAGCCCGGCGTCGGGCGAGGTGAACGCCCGCAGCGCGGTCTGGACCTGCTCCGACAGCTCGGGGACCTCCAACCCGGCGGCCTCGCAGGCGTCGGCGGCCAGGATTCCGGGGCCGCCGCCGTTGCTGACGATCGCCACCCGCCGCCCGGGGGGCAGCGGCTGGTGGGCCAGCACCTGGGCGGTCCCGAACAGGTCCTCGAGGCTGTCGACCCGGATCACGCCCACCTGCGCGAAGAGCGCGTCGACGGCGGTGTCGGGGCTCGCCAGCGCGGCGGTGTGCGACGACGCCCCCCGACTGCCGGCGGTCGTCCGGCCGCTCTTCACCGCGACGATCGGCTTCTTGCGGCCGATCCGGCGGGCGAGGCGGGCGAACTTGGTCGGGTTCCCGAACGACTCCAGGTAGAGGAGGATCACGTCGGTCTCGGGGTCGTCCTCCCAGTACTGGAGCAGGTCGTTGCTGCTCACGTCGGCCTTGTTGCCGATGGAGAGGAAGGTGGAGATCCCGAGGCCGAGGTCGGCGGCGCGCCCCAGGAGCTCGATGCCGAGCCCGCCCGACTGCGACGAGAACCCGACCCGACCCGGCGCCGGCACGAACGGCGCGAAGGTGGCGTTCATCCGCACGTCGGGATGGGTGTTGACGATGCCCATGCAGTTCGGCCCGACCATCCGCATCCCGTGGTGGCGGGCGAAGGCGGCCATGTCGCGCTCGATGGTCGCGCTCTCGCCCCCCACCTCGGCGAACCCCGCGGTGATCACCACCAGGCCGGCCACCCGCTTGCGGGCGCACTCGCGGACCACGTCGGGCACGTCGGCGGCGGGAACGGTTATCACCGCCACGTCGACGGCGTCGGGCACCTCGAGGATCGACGGGTAGGCCCGGACGCTCGCCACCGACGTGGCCCGTGCGTTGACCGGGTAGACGGGCCCGTCGAAGCCGCCGAGGAGCAGGTTCCGGAACACCTCGTGGCCGATGGTCCCCGGCCGGCGGCCGGCGCCGATCACCGCGATCGACCGGGGGGAGAGCAGGCGCGCGGTGGAGCGGGCCTCGGCCCGGTGCTCCCGCTCGTCCTGGGCCGCGACCGACGCCTCGGTCGGCGCGATGGGGAAGCTGACCTCGATCACGCCCTCGGCGAGCGACTTCTCCACCTCGAAGCCGGCGTCGCGGAACACGCTGATCATCCGGCGGTTGGTGGGCAGGGTGCTGGCGTGGAAGCGGGTGATGCCGTGCTCGCGGGCGATGGCGGCCAGGTGCTCGAGGAGCAGCATCCCGAGCCCCCGACCCTGCTGGTCGTCGCGGACGGTGAACGCCACCTCGGCCGAGGACGCCTCGGGGTCCCGGTCGTAGCGGGCCAGGGCCACGAGCTCCTCGCCGAGCTCGGCGATCACGGCCACGTGGGCGTCGAGGTCGATCTCCGTCAGGCGCTCGAGCTGGCCGGCGGTGGGCGCGCTGACCGGCGAGAAGAAGCGCAGGTAGAGCGAGTCGTCGGAGAGCTGCTCGTAGAGGGCGAGGATCCGGTCGTGGTCGTCGGCGTGAACCGGCCGGATCCGGACCGTGCCCCCGTCGGAGAGCACGGCGTCGGCCTGCCAGCGGTCGAGGTCGGAGGTGGTCACGCCGTGCGAGCGTAGTGGTGAGGTGCGGGGATGGCGGGGTGGCGGCGGCGGGCCCGGCTACGGTGCGCGTCACCATGGCCGTCTCGTCGCGCCCGGGCGAACCGCCGGCCGACCCGTCTCCCGATCCGGCGTCGCGCTCCGCCCGTGGGGGGGCGGACGCCGGACCCGGGGCGGGCGCCGTCGGCCCCACCGGTACCCCCCACGCCCCGCCCGTGCCCGAGGGCGGCGCGACCCCGGCCGGAGGGCTGTCGGCGGCCGAGGTGGAGGCACGCCGGGAGCAGGGCCGGGTCAACGCCTACCACGAGCGGACCAGCCGGTCCGTCGGCGAGATCCTGCGGGCCAACGTGCTGACCCGCTTCAACGCGATCCTCGGCGCCATGCTGGTGGTGATCCTCGTCGTCGGCCCGCCCCAGGACGCCCTGTTCGGCTTCGTCGCGCTCATCAACTCCCTGATCGGGATCGTCCAGGAGCTGCGGGCCAAGCGCACGCTCGACCGCCTCGCCGTGCTCAGCGCCCCCCGGGCCACGGTCCGGCGAGATGGCGAGGCGACGGAGATCGCGATCGGCGAGGTCGTGCTCGACGACCTCGTCGAGCTCCGCACCGGCGACCAGGTCCCGGCCGACGGCCGGGTCGCCGAGGCCGAGGGTCTCGAGATCGACGAGTCGCTGCTGACCGGCGAGTCGGACCCCGTCGACAAGGTTCCGGGCGACTCCGCCCTGTCGGGCAGCATCGTGGTGGCGGGCCGGGGGGCGTTCCAGGCCACCGCGGTGGGCGCCGACGCCTACGCCCGGCGGCTCGCGGCCGAGGCCCGCCGGTTCGCCCTGATGCGCTCGGAGCTGATGGAGGGCATCGACCTGATCCTGCGGTACGTCACGTGGGCGATCCTGCCCGCCGGCGTGCTGCTGCTGATCGGGCAGTTCCGGTCCGGGCACGGCTGGCGCGAGGCGCTGGTAGGTGTGGTCGCCGGTACGGTGGCGATGGTGCCCGCGGGGCTCGTGCTCCTGACCAGCCTGGCGTTCGGGGCCGCGGCGGTGACCCTGGCCCGGCGCAAGGTCCTCGTGCAGGAGCTCCCGGCCGTCGAGGGCCTGGCCCGCGTCGACGTGGTGTGCCTCGACAAGACGGGCACCCTCACCGACGGCGACATCCGCTTCGACCGCCTGGTCCTGCTCGGTGCCGCGAGCGCCGGTGCCGGCGGCGAGGCCGAGGTCCGCGAGGCCCTCGGCGCCGTCGCCCACGCCGGCGACCGCAACGCGACCATGGACGCCGTGGCGGCGGAGTGCGCGTCGCCGGGATGGGAGCGCAGCGGGGGGATCCCGTTCTCGTCGGCGCGCAAGTGGAGCGCGGCGAGCTTCGGCGGGCGCGGCACCTGGGTGATGGGCGCACCCGAGATGGTGTGGGCCGACCGCGACGGCTCCGACCCGGTCCGCGCCGCCGCCGACGAGCAGGCCGCCACGGGCAGCCGGGTGCTGCTCCTGGCCCGCACCGACGTACCGCTCACCGACCCCCTCGCCGACTCCCTCGGTGACGCGGCCGGCGAAGGCGGGGAGGGCACGGCCGGCGTGGCGCTCCCCGACGGCCTCGAGGCCGTCGCCCTCGTCCTCCTGGAGGAGAACGTGCGGCCCGACGCGGCCGAGACCCTCGATTACTTCCGCGAGCAGGGTGTGGCCCTGAAGGTCATCTCGGGCGACAACCCCCGCACCGTGGGGGCGGTCGCCGCCCGCGTCGGGGTGGAGGGCGCCGAGCACCCCGTCGACGCCCGCTCCCTCCCCGACGACGTAGAGGGCATGGCCGTGGAGATCGAGGCCAACTCCGTCTTCGGGCGGGTCACCCCGCACCAGAAGCGCCTCATGGTGAGCGCGCTCCAGTCGCGTGGGCACGTGGTGGCGATGACCGGCGACGGCGTGAACGACGCGCTGGCGCTCAAGGACGCCGACATCGGGATGGCGATGGGGAACGGGGCTCCGGCCACCCGTTCGGTGGCCCAGCTCGTGCTGCTCGACGGTCGGTTCGCCACCATGCCCGGGGTGGTGGCCGAGGGCCGCCGGGTCACGGCGAACATCGAGCGGGTCTCGAACCTGTTCGTGACCAAGACCGTGTACGCGTTGTGGCTGGCGGTGCTGGCCGGCGCGCTGGCCTGGGCGTACCCGTTCCTCCCCCGGCACTACACCGTGATCGACGCCCTGACGATCGGCGTACCCGGCTTCTTCCTCGCCCTGGCTCCCAACCTGCGCCGCTACGTGCCGGGCTTCGTCCCCCGGATGCTGCGCTTCACGGTGCCGGTCGGCACGCTCGTGGCCGCCGCGACGCTCGCCGCGTACGCCGTGGCCCGGGCTCACGACATGGAGCTGGTGGAGGCGCGCACCACCGCCACCGCGGTGACGACGGTGGTCGCCCTGTGGGTCCTGGGGATCCTGGCCCGGCCCCTGCGGGCCTGGAAGGCCGGCCTCGTCACGGCCATGGCCGGCGCGTTCGTGGGGGCGGTGCTGATCGGGCCGATCGCCGACTTCTACGCCCTCGACCTCCCGTCGGCCCGGGTCGCGATGGAGGCCGCGCTCATCGCGGGGGCGGCGGTGGTGGCGGTCGAGGCCTACTGGCAGGTCGCGAGCGCCCGCGGGGCGTTCGCGGGCTCCGTCGACACCGGGCCGGGTGGTCAGAGCCAGCCGCGGCCGCGGAACATCCGGTAGAGCACGAAGGTGAGCAGGACCATCATCCCGAGGGCCATCGGGTAGCCGAGGTACCAGTGCAGCTCGGGCATGTGGCGGAAGTTCATGCCGTAGACGCCGGCGATGAGGGTGGAGCCGAGGATGATGGCGCCCCAACTCGAGGTGAGCTTCATCACCTGGTTCATGCGGTTCGACGCCACGGCGAGGTGCGCCTCCAGCAGGCCGGTGAGCACGTCGCGCTGCGACTCCACCAGGTCGGCTACCCGCAGCACGTGGTCGTACACGTCCTGTAGGTGCATCAGCGCCGCGTCGCCCACCACCTCCACCTCGCGGCGCAGCATCTGCGCGATGACCTCCCGCAGCGGGGCCGCCGCCCGCCGGAACGTGACCATCGCCCGCCGGAGCGCGAACACCTCGCGGGGCGTGGCCTCCCCCGTGTGGCCCTCGAACACGATCTCCTCGAGGTCCTCGAGGGAGCCGTCGATGGTGTCGATCACGTCGAAGTACCGGTCGACGATCACGTCGAGCACGGCCCACAGCACGAAGCCCTCGTCGTTCGATCCCCGCTCCTCGCGCTGGCGCTCGTAGCGGCGGCGGGCCTCCGCGATGGTGTCGTGGGCGGCGCCGGTGCCGCCGTCGGGTCCGCTACCGACGCCGCGGCCGGTGTCGTGGCGGATGGTCAGGATCCAGCCCTCGCCGAAGAGGACGTCGACCTCTCTCACGTGGACGTGGTGGTCGACGAGGACGCAGTCGTGAGCTGCGATCTGGAAGTGCGAGCCGTAGCGCTCCAGCTTGGTCCGCTGGTCCCCGTGGACGACGTCCTCGAGGGCGAGGGGGTTGACGCCCAGGTCGGCGGCCACGTCGCTGAGCGCGTCGCCGGCGTCGCCGCTCGCGTCGATCCAGATCAGGGTCCCCGGCCGTCGCCGGACCTCGTCGATCGCCCCGAGCTCGACGGGCGTCGAGCCCGGCTCGCCATCGGTGTAGCTCCAGGCCGAGATCATCCCGGCCCGGGAGCCTAGGCAGCGCCCGGCCCGTCGTGGTCGATGGCCGGGGCGAGGAGAACCCCCGCACGGGCCACCGAGTCGGCCACCCACACGGCGAGGAGGACCGCGCCGGCCGTCGACGCCCCGAGCGCGAACGCGCCGGCGGCCCCGTTCGCCGCCGCGAGGCCGAGCCACGACCGGGTGGTGGTGAAGCCGGCGGTGAGGCGCACGTGCCCGCCGCCCCGGAGCACGGGCCCCAGGTAGCCGAGGGACCCGACGAGGATCTGGGCGTACGCGCCGACCACCAGGGCCAGCAGCACCTCGATCGTGAAGGGCTCCCGTCCGGTGGCCGCCCGCGCGGCGGCCGCGCCGACCGCCCCGATCCACCAGGCCAGCCCGGCGGCGAGGTGCACCAGGCGCGAGCCCGCCCAGCGCCACTGCTTCGCCCGGGGCGTGGGCAGGATCGCGACGAGGGCGACGAGGCCGACCCCGTAGGTGGCCAGCCCCACGGCGCCGACGAGCGGATGCTCCGTGGCGAACCCGGCGGCGCCGATCACCACACCGGCGGCGAGTGGGACGAGGCCGAGGTCGATCCGGCCGGGAGTGGCGCCGGTCGCCATCTTCATCCGGGCCTCGGTGGCCACGAAGAAGGGGAGCGTCCCCGCGATCACCAGGCCCACCAGCCCCAGCAGGTTCAGGGTCATGTGGGCGTCGCGCCAGCGCAGGATCTCGGCGCCGGCGTCGTCGCCGGCCATGACCACGCCCAGCGCGCAGCCGGCCAGCCCGGCCCCGAGCGCGGCGAGGTAGTGGTGGAGGCTGGGTTCGAACCGCTTGGCCACCGCGCCCCGCCCGATGCGAACCAGCAGCGCGCCCAGGATCACGAGGGCCGCCATCACCGCCGCGCCGGCGATCCCGATCACCGCCGAGCCGGCGTCGAGCTCCCGGGCCACGGCCAGCCCCGCGGCGCCGGCGGCCAGGGTCCACCGCTGGGCGGCGGTCCACGCGGCCGGCGGGGCGGGGGCCGTTGCCCAGGTCACGGCGAAGAACTGGGTGGCACCCGAGATGGCGAGGAGCAGGCCACCGACGAGGAACAGGTGCAGTGGGAGCCAGGCGCCGGTGTCGTGGGGCGCGACCGCGCTGATCGGAGCGGCCACGCTGAACGCGGCGGCGAGCAGCAACGTCGGCCGGGTGAGGCGCTGGATCTCGGCCACCCGCCCGGCGGCTCCCCGCGGCGCCGGGCGGCCGGGTCGGTTGGCGCCGTCCCCGGCGCCGGTCCGTCCGGGCGCCGGGCTTCCGTCCGGGTCGTGTCCCACGGGCGACTCGTCGGGGGACGGGCCCGCATCGCCGGGGGCATCCGTCATCGCGAGGTGCTCAGGGGACGAGCGCGACGATCCGCCGGGTCCGCCGGTGGTGCTCGATGCCCCACCGCACCTCTTCGCCGGTGCGACCGACCGGCACGTGGGCCAGGAGCTCGATGAGGGCCTCCACGTCGACCTCGTCGGCGGGGACGTCGCGCAGCGTGGCGCCGAACGTGGCGACGGGCGCGCCGTGGGCGATCTTGTGGAGGCTCGCCGTCACCCGGGCGCCGTCGTGCACCGCGGCCAGCCCCTCGTCGCCGAAGCAGATCAGGTTGTCGCCCGACATCGCGTAGCGCGCCGACACCGGTCGGTCGCTCCCGTGCTGCACCCAGACGGTGTGGAAGCTCTTCGCCTCGGGCGGTGCCGGCATTCGTGCTCCTTGTCGCGCGCGGACCCCGCGAGTATGGCCGAACCCCGCGGCGGCGGGCCTCTCGGAGCCGGTCCCGCGCCGCCCGAGCGGCGCTCAGCGCGGCGCAGCCGGTGGCGCCGGCGGCTCGGGGCGTTCGGGTGGCTCCCCGGGGCCGGTGCCGGGGAGGACCGGCGCCCAGGTGGGGTAGGGGATGCCGGCCAGCCGGTTGATGGCGAAGCCCTGGATGACGAGCAGCACCACGGCGAGCATGAGGACGCCGATGTCGTGGAGGTCGCGCAGGATCCCCAGGGAGATTATGAGCGTCGTCGCGCCCGCGGGCGGGTGCGGCACCCGGCACCACACCATCAGGCCGGCGGTGAGGCCGAGCGACAGCGCGGCGGCGCCGATGCGCTGACCGCTCACGCCGGTCACCAGGGCCGGGGGCCGGTCGGTGAGGCCGAACACGACCAGGGCCAGGTACCCGGCCCCGGCGCCGATGGCGTGCCCGAGCACGGTGTTGCGGGGCGACGCCGTCGGCAGCATCGGCGTGTAGAAGAGCAGGAAGGCCGTCGGTCCGAGCGACGGGAACACGAACGGCGCGCCGGTGAGCAGGGCCGCCAGCGACATGAGCGCGATCGACACCAGGCCGTTGACGAAGGCGAACAGCCCAAGGACCGCGGTGGACGAGTAGCGCTGCCGGAGCGAGGGGACGCGCAGGCGCTCGGCCAGGCCCAGTAGCACGTTGGCCATGTCGCCGCCGATGGGCCCCGGCCGCAGACGGCGCACCGGGCGGGTCGCGCCGTCGTCGCCCGTCCGGTCGGGAGGGTCGGATGAGTCGTTTGGGCCGAGCCCGCCGCCTCCGGTCACCGCGGCGCCCGTACGTAGCGGTAGAAGAGGCCGCTGCCCGCGGCCAGGACCACCGACGTCACCGCCGACACCCAGGCTATGCCCGGCTCGTCGCCGAGGGCGGCGTCGAGGGCGACGGTGAGGAGGAAGATCTGGAGCGACAGCAGGACCGCCACGTACACGCCCACCGCCACCGATACCGCCCGGCGCGGCTGGATGCGCGGCGGCACGTCAGACCTCCACCCGCGTCGCCCAGATCACCCCGCGCCGCACCTCGACGTCGATGCGGGGGAGTGGCCGTTGCGGCGGTCCGTACTCGACGGCGCCGGTGCGGGCGTCGAACACCCCTTCGTGACACGGGCACTCCAGCCGGTCCTTCCCCGGGTCGTAGTACACGACGCAGCTCAGGTGGGTGCACTTCTGCGACACGGCGTGGAGGCGGGGACCGTCGGGCCCGTCGGGGTACCGGATCAGGATGGCCGGGTCGTGGCGGGTGGGGAAGCGGAAGAGGTACGACGTCCCCGGCCTCACGGCGTCGAGGGCGACGAGGCGCTTGGGGCGCCCGTGGTCGACGCGGCGCAGCGACGACCAGGCCGCGATCGCCACGTTGCCCGCCGCGAAGGCGGCCGATGCCAGCGTCATGTACCGGACGAACTCGCGGCGGGTCACCTCGTCCTCGCCGGCGGACTGGAGAGGGAAGTCGCGCTTCCACTTCGGCGCGTCGCGCGGGGGGCGGTAGCTCACGGTCGCGCTCCTTCCGTACGGGAGTCGCCCGCGTCGCCGGCCGCGGAGCCGCCTACGCCCCCGGCCCCGGCCCCGGCCCCGGCCCCGTGCGCCACGGGCCAGGCGCCCGGCCCCGCCTGACGCTGCTGGGCGGCCGAGAGCGCCGGGGCCAGGGGCCAGTCGCGCGAGACGTCGGCCTCCGCCGGACCCTCGTCGAGCCCGAAGGGGTCGTCGGTCCAGTGGGTGTAGCGGCGCCCGGGTGCCACCGCGACCGGCCCCGGCTCGTGGACGACCACCTGCACCTTGGTCCTCACGTACTGGCCCCCGAAGACCATCGTGTCCTCGAGGACGCCCGTCCGGGTGGCGTCGAACTCCTGCGGGGTGCCGAACCAGAGAGCCTGGCTGGGGCACACCGACGCGCACATCGGGGCCAGGCCGACCGAGCTGCGGTCGTAGCACATGTCGCACTTCATCATCTGGTCGAGCTCGAACATCTTCTTCGGGATGCCGAACGGGCACGCGTTGACGCAGTTCCAGCAGGCGATGCAGCGCGGCTTGAGCGACGACTGCACGATGCCGTCCTCGTTCTGCTTGATGGCGTCGGCGGGGCAGACCTCGGCGCAGGTGGGGTCGGCGCAGTGCATGCAGATCAGGGGGACGGTCTGGACCGTCGCGCCGCGATCGATGAAGTCGAGCTGCATCATCGAGTGGCCGCGGTGCGTTCCGCACTCCTCGCAGGCCTGGACGCAGGCCTGGCACCCGATGCAGCGGCTCTGGTCGACGACGAAGACGCGGTCGCCCATCTCGCCCGGGGCATCGGGGACGTACTCGGTGAGGGTGGGCATCAGGTCCCGCTCCCCGGTGGCGTCGCCGGACCCGGTGCCTCACCCGGCACGCCGCCGGCGGCGGTGTTGGGGGCGTCGCCGGTGTCGGGGGCGTCGCCGGTGCGGGTCTCGTAGTCGCGCCGGTCGACGGTGGCCCCACCGGGACCGACGCGCTCGACGCGCACCGCGCACGTCTTGAACTCCGGGATCCTCGACTCGGGATCGAGGGCCGGGTTGGTGAGCTGGTTGGCCGCCCGGTCTCCGGCCCAGTGGTAGGGGATGAACACGGTGTCGGGCCGGATCGTGCTCACCACCGTGGCGGGCAGGGTCATCGTGCCCCGGCGTGACGAGACCCGCACGACGTCGCCCGACTCGATCCCGTGCTCCCGGGCCAGGCGCGGGTGGATCTCGCACAGCGGTTCCGGGTACTGCTTCACGAGGGGGCCGATGCGTCGGGTCTGCGTACCCGAGAGGTACTGGCTGACGACCCGGCCGGTGGTGAGCCAGACGGGGTACTCGGAGTCGACGACCTCGGCCGGGGGCCGGAACGCCACCGGGACCATCCGGGCCCGGCCCGACGGGGTCCGGAACCGCCGGTCCTCGAAGAGCCGCGGGGTGCCGGGATGGCCCTCCTCCGGGCAGGGCCAGAAGATGCCGTTCTCCTCCTCGATCCGCTCCCAGGTCATGCCGTAGTAGTCGGCGACGCCCCCCTTCGACGCCACGCGCAGCTCGTCGAAGATCTCGCGGGTGTCGCGGTACGGGAAGTAGCGACCGGCCCCGAGGCGCCCGGCCAGGTCGCAGAAGATGTCGACGTCGCGGCGGGCGTTGCCCGGCGGGGGCTTGGCCTCGTTGATCTTCACCACCCGGCCCTCGAGGGTGGTCACCACGCCCTCGCCCTCCTCCTGCAGGGAGCCCGGGAGCACCACGTCGGCGTGGAAGGCGGTCTCGGAGAGGAAGAAATCGACCACGGCGAAGAACTCGAGCTTCTCGAGCGCCCGCCGGGTGGTGTTGGAGTCGGGCAGCGAGACCACCGGGTTGAAGCAGATGGACAGCAGGCCCTTGATCTCGCCGCGGTCGATGGCCCAGACGATCTCCTCGGCCGAGTAGCCCTTGCCCCGGAGCTCCTCGTCGGTGCAACCCCAGACCTCGGAGATGTAGGCGCGCGCCTCGGGGTCGTCGATCCGGCGCATCCCCGGGAGTTGCTCCGACTTGTTGCCGTGCTCGCGGGCGCCCTGCCCGTTGCCCTGGCCCGTCACCATGCAGGGCCCGGATCCGGGCCGGCCGATGCGGCCCGTGGCCAGCGCGAGGTTGATCGCGGCCGAGACGTTGTCGACGCCCGACGTGTGGTGCTCGAGGCCGCGGGCGTGGAGGATCATCCCCGAGGCGGCGGTCCCCCAGATCTCGGCGGCCTCCTCGATGCGGGCGGCGGGTACGCCCGTCACGTCCGACGCCCAGGCCGGCGTGTAGCCCGCGACCGCGGCGGCGGCCTCCTCGAAGCCCTCCACGTGGGCGTCGACGAACTCGTGGTCGACCCAGTCGCGCTCGACGAGGACGTGGAGGATCGAGCCCAGCAGCGCCGAATCGGTTCCGGGCCGTAGCCCGAGGAAGACGTCGGCGGTGCGGGCGATCGGGGTGACCCGGGGGTCGGCCACGATGAGCCGGGCTCCGTTGTCGCGGGCCCGCCAGATGTAGCTCGTGGTGATCGGCGCGCACTCGGCGATGTTGGCCCCGGCCACGAACACGACGTCGGCCCGCGGGATGTCGGACCACGGGTTGGGCGCCCGGTCGACGCCGAACGCCTTGTTGTAGCCGTGGCCCGCCGAGACCATGCAGAGCCGGCCGTTGTAGTCGGAGTTGCTGGTGCCGATGGCGAGGCGGGCGAACTTGCCGATCAGGTACGCCTTCTCGCTCGTGAGCGACGCGCCGTTGAGGATGGCGAAGCTGTCCTTGCCGTTCTCGGCCTGGATGCGCCGGATCTCCCGGGCCACCCGGTCGAGGGCGTGGTCCCAGCTCACCTCGCGGAACCCGCGGGGGGCCGCCGGATCGCGCTCGAGCGGCTCGAGGAGACGGTCGGGGTGGTTGCCCTGCAGGTAGCGCTTGACGCCCTTGGGGCAGAGCTTGCCCTCGTTGAAGGGGAACTCGTACCAGGGCTCGAAGCCCACCACCTCGTCGTCGGCGACCTTGAGGATGATCCCGCACTGCTGGCCGCAGAAGCAGCAGTGGGTCCGGACCATGCGGTCGATGTCGGCGTCGGCGGACCACCCGCCCGGCGGCGCGGTGTTGAGGTGGGGGCCGTACCGCGCGACGAGCTCCTCCTCGGTCAGCGGGGGACGGGCCATCAGCGGGCCTCGGCGCGCCGGGTCGACACGGGGGGCGGGTCCGGCGCGTGGGCCGTCAACCGAACCCCCCGACGCGTGCCGACTGCGCCAGCGCGAAGAGGCGCCGGCGGCACCGCGGGCAGACGTCCTGCCAGTGGCCGTCGTCGAGCCGGTAGTCGAAGCCCATCTGGGGCAGGACCTCCTCCTTCAGGTCGCCCATCTGGAGCGCGGAGGCGAACTGGGCGCCGCACTCCCGGCAGGCCTGCTGCGGCCCGTGCGCCCCGGCCCGCTTGTAGAACTCGGCGCCCAGGTTCGCGGGGCGCTGGAAGATGTGGAACAGCTTCCCGAACGGGACGTACATCAGGCCCAGGATCACGGTGAGGGCGTGGAGGGTGGTTATGAACGTGTAGAAGCGGCCCTCCATCCACAGGTTGGAGACCGTGAGCATGATCCCGGTCACCGAAACGGCGAACAGGCCGGCGAGCGGCAGGAAGTCGTTGGCGCGCTCCACCGCCAGGGCCCCCGGGTCGCGCAGCCGTCGGGAGAGGAAGATGAACACGCCGGCCAGCACCAGCACGGCCGAGATGTCGAGCAGGTGGAACACCACCCATCCGAAGGGTGTGCGCGAGCCGAAGGTGATCGTCCCGAAGCCGGCCACGAAGGCCTGGTACTCACGCCCACGCTGGCCCACCGACTCGAAGTGGAACCAGCCGAACACCAGCGGGAACGTGACCAGGACCGCGAGCACGCACCCCCAGAACACGAGTTGGTGCGCGATCCACCGGAGCCGAGACCGCTTGGAGATGAACGACTGGGCGAGCAGGTTGGCGCCCACGAGGCCGGGCACCATCCGGAGGTTCCCGCGGCGGATGTCGCGGTCGAAGAAGGCCTGCCAGCCGCGGCGCCGCATGACGGCGGTGGGGGGTCGGCGCAGCCAGACGGCGTACCGGTAGACGGTGCCGAAGATGGCGAAGAGGACCCCGAACAAGTAGCCGACGAGCGCGGCGTCGAACCACCGCAGGCCGGCCGACCCGAGGATGACCATGGCGACGGTGACGGCCACCGCGACCAGCCCCCAGGTGACGGCCCGCCGGTCGAGGTCTACGCCCATCGCGTCGCCTCCGGCCTCGTCGTCGAACCTCCCCGGCGACCATAGCAACGGCCCTGCCGTCTCGCAGGACGAGGTGCCCGTGCCGCGCCGGCCTCGCTCCGGCGGGCGCCGGAGCGGATCAGTGGGGCCTCCGCCGCGTTCGGGTCCCCGGCGCCGCCCGGGCGCGGTCAGGTCGAGGGCGGCTCGGTGGTGGGGCTGGTGGGCTTGGGGGACGGGGCTCCCGGCCGCGGTGGGTGCGCGGGGTCCGGGGCGCGAGGGGCCGGCGCCCGGGCGATCTTGCGGGGGCGCATGCTGTAGCGGACCACGAAGCGCTGGCGTACGTCCTCCCGGCCGGGGCGCGAGATGATCCGGAAGTTCTCCACCACGTAGCCGCGGTAGCCGCTCTGGACCTCGCGCTCCTCGTCGGGGGGCACGGTCGGGTCCTCGACGTACTCGGTCGTGGGTTCGATCGTCTCGAGGATGTTCGGCCCCTCGGCGCGGACCGTCCGTCCCTCCTTGTTCCCGTAGTACGAGACGGTGATCGAGGTCGACCCCGCCCAGGCCTTGATCAGGACCCCCGACTTGGAGTCGTTGCGGAACTTGTTGTCGAGGCCGGGCCAGTTGATCGTGGCCTCGCGGCCCATCGGGTAGCGGGAGATGTAGAGCGAGTGCGCCGCGTGGCTCACGTCTTCGTAGCCGCCGAAGAACGTCGCGTTGAAGAGGGTGGTCGACACCTGGCTCACGCCGCCGCCGTAGTCCTCGAAGTAGCTGAGGTCGCCCGCGATCGCCGGGGCCTTCACGTATCCCTTCTCGGCCGTGCGGGGCCCGAGGCGTTCGTTGAGCGAGAAGACCTCGCCGGGCTCGACGATGGCGCCGTCGAGGGTGGCGACCGCCCGCTTGATGTTGGCGACCCGCGGCGGGCAGCACGGGTAGTGGGTCGTGAAGCTCGACACCAGCTCGGTGATGTTGAGCTTCCGGGCCCAGGCGGTGTCGTGCGCCGGCTGCTTCTCCACGACCGGTGCGGTGACGCGGTGGCTGCCGCGCGCGATCGCGTCGCCGACCGCCTCCAGGTCGGCTTTCCGGCCCGGGGTGGACGGCACCACCGAGACCGAGGCCCCGTCGACCGCGAAGGTCGCGTCGACCGGGGCCGTCTCGATGGCCGCGAGTGGCTTGGAGAGGACGCCGCGCAGTCGTGCGGTGTCGACGACGATCTCGAGCTCGCCGTTCCGGGCCTCGGTGCCCAGGAGCGGCCCCACCTGCTCGGGCGCCAGCGTCATCGGCGCCGGCGCCGGCGCCGGGGTCGGTGCCGGGGTCGGGGGCGGGGCCTCCGGGGCCTCCGGGGCGTCCGGGGCCTCCGGCCGGGAGCTTCTCGTCCCGCCGTGGCCGGGAGCCCGCCTCGCGCCGCGTGCCGCTCCGGGCGCCGCGCCGGGTGGGGTGGTGGCCATCTCGATCACCATCGGAGCCGACAGGATTGTCCGGGCCCGGGCCGCGGCCCGGCGAACCGCGTCGAGCCCCACGGTGGGCTCGATCCGCCCACGCGGCAGGTCGACGGCGCGCGTCGACCCCCTCCGTAGCTCCCGCTCGATCCGGGCCGTGGCGGCGGCGACGTCGACGCCTTGTCCGGCGCGTGGGGTCACGACCACGACGCGGGCGCCCTCGAATCGGAGTCCGCCCTCGACGACCCCGCTCGAGCCGGGCGGCGACAACGCCTCGATCGACCGGCGCAGGCGCGCCTCGTCGACGTCGACGTCGAGATCGACGCGGTCGGGCCGGAAGCGGCGTAGCACCACCCCCCCGATCTGGTCTACGGGGTTCCGGGACCGCCCGGCCCGGCGAGCCGAGCGGACGGTCGAGTCGACGTCGACCCGTGCGCCAACGCCGCTAGCCGGGATCGAGGCGCGGCGGCCGTCGATCCGCACCGCCAGGGGCTCGGTGGCGAGGGCCCGGGCCCGTCCCTCGATCGTCCGGCGCGCGGCGGCCGCGCTCCGACCGGCCACGTCGAGGCCGGCCACGTCGACCCCGGGCAGCACGTCGCCGCGGTAGGCGACCCGCTCGACGAGCGCCGCTCCCACCAGGACCAGGAGCACGGTCAGCAGGCCGAGCACCACCCACCACCCCACCGGAGTCTCCGACCAGCCGGCGTGAGCGCGCCCGGTCGGCCGGCCCGGCCCCTCGGTGGTCGCGGGCGGTTCGGCGGTGGTTCGGCGGCGCGCCGGGAGGGTGGGGTTCTCGGCGGCCACGGTCGATCCAGGCGAGTGGCCGCCGCCGTCCCCGCACGACGCGCGCCCCCGCGGCGCCGTCGGGCTCCGGACCGGTACCGTGGGGCGGTTCGCTCAGCCGGTGGAAGTGGGGGACGGTCGATGGCGGTGGAGACTCCGGAGCTGCAGGAGCAGGCGCGGGCCTGGCTGGCCGAGAACCTGCCCGCGGGCTGGCTGGAGGCGATCGACTCCGGCGACGACGACGCCTGGAAGGCCCTCGCCGCCGGCCTCGACTACCGCGACTGGTGCATCCGCCTCGGCGAGGCCGGATACGCCACACCCACCTGGCCCGCCGAGTACGGGGCCGGCCTCTCGCTGAGCCCGCCCGACGCCCGGGCCGTCAACGACGTCCTCAACCACTACCGGGTGCCCCGGTCGTTCAACGTGATCGGCATCGGCATGGGTGGTCCCACCGTGATGGCGTGGGGGAGCGAGGAGCTCAAGCACCGGGTGCTGCGACCGCTCGCCACCGGCGAGGAGATCTGGTGCCAGCTGTTCAGCGAGCCCGGGGCCGGCTCCGACGTGGCCGGCCTGTCCACCCGGGCGGTCCGTGACGGCGACGAGTGGGTGGTGAGCGGCCAGAAGGTATGGACCACGCTGGCCCACATCTCGAGGTGGGGGATGCTGCTCGCCCGCACCGACCCCGACGTTCCTAAGCACAAGGGCCTCACCTACTTCGTGGTCGACATGCAGGCCCCGGGGGTGACGGTCCGTCCGCTGGTCCAGATCACCGGCGACGCCGAGTTCAACGAGGTGTTCCTCGACGAGGTGCGGATCCCCGACGCCCACCGTCTCGGCCCGGAGGGCGACGGCTGGCGGGTCGCGATCACGACCCTCATGAACGAACGGGTCTCGCTCTCGGGTGCTGGATCGCTGCTGGGCGACACCTCGGTCGTGGATCCGGTGACCGCGCTCGTGGAGCGGTGCCGGCCCGTCGGCGATCCCCGCCTGCGCCAGCGGCTCGCCCAGGCCTACATCGACAACCGGCTGATCCGGCTCAACAACGAGCGGGCCGCGGCCCGGCGCCGCAGTGGTGCCGAGGCCGGGCCGGAGGGATCGGTCACCAAGCTCCAACAGGCGGAGTTCAACCAGCGGCTCCAGAACCTGTCGGTCGACCTCGAGGGTCCGTCCGGGCTCGCCTGGATCGACGACGGCGGGGCCGACGACTCCCTGGGCCTGGTGCCCCGGGTGGGTGAGGAGCCCCGGGCGATCGCCCGGGCGTTCCTGCGGTCCCAGGCCAACACGATCGAGGGCGGAACGTCCGACATCATGCGCAACATCCTCGGCGAGCGCGTGCTCGGCCTGCCCAAGGACCCCGACGTCTCGCGCGACGTGGCCTGGAAGGACGTCGCCCGCTCCGCCTGACCGCCGCCGCCCCCCCGCACCGTCCCGGCGTTGGGGCGTTCGATGTCGCCTGAGGGTGGGTTTGTGTCCCAACGCCGTGGGGTGGGTGGAGGCGACGCGACTGCCGTGTCAAGGTTCCCGAGCCGGTTGGTGATGGGGGTGGCGCAGGAGGGGGGCCGTCAGATGGCGGCGTCGCGGCCCTCCCAGTAGGGGTCGCGGAGCTTGCGCTTGTAGAGCTTGCCGTTGGGGTCGCGGGGCATCTCGGTCACGAAGTCGACCGTCTTGGGCGTCTTGTAGTGGGCCAGGCGGCCCTCGCAGAACGCCAGGATCTCCGCGGCCAACTCGGAGCCCGGTTCCACGCCGTCCGCCGGTTCTATGACCGCCTTGACCTCCTCACCCCAGTCGTCGTGGGGGATGCCGAAGACGGCCGCGTCGCCCACCTTCGGCATGGTCAGCAGCACGCTCTCGATCTCGGCCGGGTAGATGTTGGCGCCGCCCGAGATGATCATGTCGGTCTTGCGGTCGCGCAGGAACAGCCAGCCGTCGTCGTCGAGGAGGCCGACGTCGCCGACGGTGAAGAACTTGCCGTGGCGGCTGCGGTCGGTCTTCTCCCGGTCCTTGTAGTACTCGAAGTCGACGCCGGCCATGTGCCTGTAGACGGTGCCGATCTCGTTGGGACCGAGCTCGCGGCCGGCGTCGTCGAGGATCACGACCTCCGAGATGGGCCACGGCTTGCCGACGGTGCCGGGGTGCTCGAGCCAGTCGGGAGCCATCACGAGGGTGCCGCCGCCCTCGCTGGCCGCGTAGTACTCGTCGATCACGGGGCCCCACCACTCGATCATGCGGCGCTTGATCTCGACGGGGCAGGGCGCGGCGGCGTGGACCATGTGCCGCAGTGACGACACGTCGTAGCGGGCCCGGGTGTCGTCGGGGAGCGAGAGCAGCCGGTGGAACTGCGTCGGCACCATGTGGCTGTTGGTGACCCGGTACCTCTCGATGAGGCGCAGCATCCCCTCGGGGGTCCACTTGTCCATCAGGACGAGCGTGTGGCCGAGGTGCATGGCGCCGCCGGCGAACACGAGCACGGCCGTGTGGTAGAGCGGCGAGCCGCAGATGTGGACGTTGTCGTCGTGGGGGGCGAGCCCGAACAGCAGGAGCAAGCCGGCGAAGGCGATGGCGGAGTCCTCGGGCGGGCCCTCGGGGAGGCGGCGTCGCACGCCCTTGGGCCGGCCGGTGGTGCCCGACGTGTAGTTCATGACCGCGCCCGTGGTGCGGCCGTCGGGGGCGGTCTCGGGCTGGCCGTCCTTGAGGCTCTCGTAGGACGAGAACCCGTCGACGGTGCCGACCGCGAAGCGGGACCCGGCCGGGATCCCGGCCTCCTCGGCCGCGGCCGCGACCTCGTCGGCGAAGCGCTCGTGGCCGACGACGACCCTGGCCTCGGAGTCGGCGAGGATGTAGGCGATCTCGGGGCCCACCAGGTGGTGGTTGATCGGCACCAGGTACCACCCGGCCTGGAGCACGGCCAGGTAGATCTCGATCATCTCCACCGAGTTGGGCAGCACGACCGCGATCGTCTCGCCGGGCCGGAGGCCGTGGGCCCGCAGCCCGTGGACGAGCCGGTTGCACGAGGCGAGCAGCTCACCCGCGGCGACCGGGCGCTCGTCGGGGTCGACCAGCGCCAGGTGATCGGGGTCGGCCGCGGCGACGGCCCAGAATCCGAGGTCGCTCATGGGGCGAAGTAGAACACGTTGCCGAACGGAGGGGCAAGGACGCCCCGGTCGCGGGTCCGGCGGTCACGCCCCGTGGTCTGACGGGTCGTCAGGTTCCGGTAGCCTCCGCGGCGTGGCGACGGCGCGGGCGGGTGGCGATGCACGGGCGGGCGGACGGGTCCCCGGGCGGCGGGGCAGCGCGACCCGCGGCCGCCTGCTCGAGTGCACGGCGTCGCTCCTGGCCGGCACCGGCTACCGCGACCTGACGGTGGCCGACATCGCCCGCTGCGCCGCCACCTCCCCGGCGACCTTCTACCAGTACTTCACCGACGTCGAGGGCGCGGTGCTCGAGCTGGCCGCGGAGCTGGGCGACGGCCTCGGTCCGGTCGTCGATCGCATCACCACCGGCGACTGGACGGGCGAGGGCGGCCTCGAGGTGGCCCGCCGGGTGGTCCAGGGCTTCTTCGACTACTACGAGGAGCACCGGTCGGTCTACCGGGTCGTCGACCTCGCCGCCGGGGAGGGCGACCTGCGCTTCCGCCAGGCGCGGACCCGGGTCCTCGCGGCGGTGACGGAGGCGCTCGTCGGCGCCATCGGGCGTTCGCGGCCCGGCGCCGGCGTCGACGGCGAGGCCACCGCCTACGTGCTCGTCTCGATGCTGGTCAACAGCGCCGCGCACCGGTACGGCATGGAGTTCTGGGGCGTGCGGACCTCACGCCAGGTCGACGCCCTGGCCCGCATCGTCCACGCCGCGGTCACCGGCGCGGGCTCCGGTCCGCCGGCCTGAACGAGCGTGCCGCGGTGACCGGATGGTCGCCGTCCGGACGGCCCGGTCGCCACTCGCCGCATCGGCCCCAGGTGAGAACGCGTTCTCGCCCGGCGTACACTCCGGACGACGCCCCGCGGCTGTGCCCCGGCCGCCGGATCCGGCCGCGCACCGTGGGAACCGTCGCCCGGATGTTCGCGCGCCGGACCGGTCCGACGTGCGTGCCGACCCGACCCCCGAACCCGCACCCGACCGAATTCCCAGGGAGGACCCATGGGCAACCCCGTGATCATCGAGGCCGTACGCACGCCGATCGGCAAGAACCGGGGTTGGCTCTCGGGCCTCATGGCGGTGGAGATCCTCCGTCACGCCCAGACCCAGGTGATCGAGCGGGCCGGGATCGAGCCCTCGATGGTCCAGGAGATCATCGGCGGGTGCGTGACCCAGGCCGGCGAGCAGGCCTGCAACGTGACCCGCAACGCCTGGCTCTCCACCGGCCTCGACCCCGAGGTGGCCTGCACCACCGTCGACGCCCAGTGCGGCTCGTCGCAGCAGGCGAACCACATCGTGGCGGGGCTGATCGCCGCGGGTGGGCTCGACATCGGCATCGCCTGCGGAGTGGAGGCCATGAGCCGGGTGCCGCTCGGTGCCAACGTGATCAACGGGCCGGGCTTCTTCCAGCCCTCCGACTACCCGTGGGACGACCCGCCCAACGGCCAGTTCGGCGCCGCCCAGCGCATCGCCGTCAACCGCGGCCTGACCCGCCACGATCTCGACGAGCTCGGGTTCGCGTCACAGCAGAAGGCCGCGGTGGCCTGGGAGGAGCGCCGCTTCGATCGGGAGATCGTGCCCATCGACGCGCCGGTCGTCGACAAGGACCGCAACCCGACCGGCGAGACGATGACCGTGACACGCGACCAGGGGCTGCGCGAGACCACGATGGAGGGCCTCGCCGCGCTCAAGCCCGTCATCGAGGGCGAGATGACGACCGCGGGCAACTCGTCGCAGCTCTCCGACGGCGCGGCCGCGGTGCTGTGGATGTCGGAGGAGAAGGCCGCCGAGCTGGGGCTGAAGCCCCGGGCGCGCCTGATGCACCAGCTCGTGACGGGCTCCGACCCCTACTACCTGCTCGACGGGCCGGTGGTCGCCACCCGCAAGATGCTCGAGCGCTCGGGCATGTCGATGGCCGACTTCGACATCTTCGAGGTCAACGAGGCCTTCGCCTCGGTGGTGCTGTCGTGGGCTCAGGTGCACAAGCCCGACATGGACCGGGTCAACGTGAACGGCGGCGCGATCGCGCTCGGCCACCCGGTGGGCTGCACGGGCTCTCGCCTCATCACCACCGCGTTGCACGAGCTCGAGCGCCGCGACGGCGAGCTGGCGCTGATCTCGATGTGCTGCGGGGGTTCGCTCGGCACCGCCAGCATCCTCCAGCGCATCTAGACCCCGCTGAGGTCCACCGCCCGGCGGGTGCCTCCCGCCGCCACATTCGGTGCGTCGGGACGTATCCGGGTGCCGTGCGTCCCGGCGAGGATGCCGGCGAGGTCGTCGAGCGCGCCGATGACGGCTCGCCGTCCGGTCGCCTCCACGAACCGGCACGCGGCGTCGACCTTCGGGCCCATCGTGCCCGCCGGGAAGCGGTGCCGCGCCAGCTCGGCCGGGGTCACCTCGTCGAGGCGCCGATGCCGCGGTGTGCCCCAGTCGAGGTAGACGCCGTCGACGTCGGTGGCCATCACGAAGAGGTCGGCGTCGACCTCCCGGGCGAGCAGCGAGCCCGTGAGGTCCTTGTCGACGACGGCCTCCACACCGGTCAGCGCGTGCCGGGCGTCGCGTCCCGGATCCGGCGCCGGGACGGTCGGGATGCCGCCCCCGCCCGCGCAGATCACGACGCATCCCCGCTCGACCAACCAGGTGATCGGCCGGATCTCGACGATCCGCTTCGGGGCCGGCGAGGGGACGACCCGCCGGAAGTGCTCGCCGTCGGGCCTCATCACGAACCCGCTCATGGCCGCCAGCCGCACGGCCTCCTCCGGTTCGTAGACCGGCCCGACCGGCTTGGTCGGGTGATCGAACGCCGGATCGTCGGGATCGACCTCGGTCATGGTGAGGACGGTGGCGAGCTCCGTCCCCGCGGGAAGGGCGTTGCGGAGCTCCTGCTCGATCAGGTAGCCGATGGTGCCCTCGGTGGCCGCCCCCAGCACGTCGAGGGGCGGGGCCGTCTCCGGGAGGTAGGCGTGGACCTGGAGGGCGAGGAGCCCGACCTGGGGGCCGTTGCCGTGGGAGACGACCAACTCGTGCTCGCGGGCCGCGGGGACCAGGGCCTCGCAGGCCCGGCGGACGTTGCGGCGCTGGGCGGCGGGGGTCATCGGCTCCCCTCGACGGAGGAGTGCGTTGCCTCCTAGTGCCACCACGATGCGCATGAGCCTGCTCCTACGCGAGGTCGGGGTCGGGGACCTGCTGGGTGATGCAGTGGATGTTGCCGCCGCCGAGGAGGACCTCCCGGGCGGGCACCCCCACCACCGATCGGTCGGGGAACGCCTTGGCGTAGATCTCGAGCGCCTCGTCGTCGAAGCGGGGATCGAGCCGCGGCACCACGACCCGTCCGTTGCACACGTAGGCGTTCGCGTAGGAGCCGGCCAGGCGGTCGCCCGGCCGCCGGGGCAGCGTGCCCTTGACGACGTCGACGCCGCCCGATTCCTCCTCGGTGATGAGGATCGGCCCCGGGGACGGGAGGGTGACCACCTCGAGGGAGCGGCCGGCGGCGTCGGTGGCCGACTCGAGGCGGCGCCGGGCGTCGAGGGAGATCTCGGCCTGCGGGTCGTCGGGATCCTCGGTCCAGGTGAGGAGCACGAGGCCCGGCCGGGCCACGTTGATCAGGTTGTCGACGTGGCCGTTGGTCTCGTCGAGGTAGACGCCTCGCCCGAGCCAGACCACCTTCGTGACGCCGGTGTAGGCGCGTAGCTCGGCTTCGATCTCCTCCTTCGAGAGCTCGGGGTTGCGCCCTGCGCTCAGCAGGCACTCCTCGGTGGCGAACAGCGTCCCCTCACCGTCGGTGTGGATCGAACCGCCCTCGAGGACGATCGGCGCCCGGTAGCGGTCGGCGCCCTCGATCTCGCAGACCTTTCGGGCCACGGCGTCGTCGAGGGCCCACGGGAAGTAGAGCCCGTCGACCAGGCCTCCCCAGGCGTTGAAGATCCAGTCGACGCCCCGGAGCCGGCCGGTGCCGTCGACCACGAAGGTGGGTCCGATGTCACGCATCCACGAGTCGTCGTTGGACATCTCGACCACGCGGACGGCGTCGGGCAGGAGTGAGCGGCAGTTCTCGTACTGCCGGGCCGACACCGCCATCGTGACCGGTTCCGACTCGGCGATGGCGGTGGCGACCGCTACGAAGGCCTCCTGGGCCGGCTTGGCGCCGAGCCGCCAGTTGTCGGGCCGCTCGGGCCACACCATCCACGTGCCGCGGTGGCGCTCGAACTCGGCCGGCATCCGGAAGCCGTCGGCGGCGGGGGTGGTCCCGTGGGTGGTGGTCATCGGGCACCGCCCTGGCGGGCACCGAGGGCGCGGGCCACGAGCACCTCGCCGGCGACGAGGGTGACGACCACGATGCCGAGGAGCCAGCCCGTGTAGGACCAGTCGACCGGCTCGCCGGGCGTCCACAGGAACAGCAGGAGCGAGGCGAGGATCCCGAAGGTGGTCAGGACGGTCCACGCCCAGCCCCCGGCTACCCCTCCGGGCGCCCGGTAGGGCCGCGCCGCCCCCGGGTCGGTGCGGCGCAGCACCAGGAACGACGGGAACATCAGTATGTACGGGAGCAGGAACACGACCGACGACGCCGCGAAGATCGCGAAGTAGAGGGTGTCGGTCTCGTCGAGGATCGCCGTGGTCCCGATCAGGACCGCCGAGGCCACGATCCCCATGAGCACGAACGCGAAGGTCGGCGTGCGGTGGACCGGGTGCTCCCGGCTGAACACGCGGGGCAGCTCACCGCTCTCACCGGCCTCGACGGCGGCCCGATTGGCGCCCATGCTCCACGTGGTCATGTTGGTGACGAAGGTGTAGAGGGCGGCGAGGCCCAGGGCGTACACCGCGACCCGCCCGGCGGCGGAGGTCCCGAAGATCGCCTCGAACGTGTCGACCAGGCCCGAGACGATCCCCAGGTCGTGCATCGAGAGCGCCATCAGGATGCCGAGGGTGCCGAGGAAGTAGAGCGCGCCGACGATCACGGCCGCCCAGCCGAACGCCCGGGGCATGTTCCGCTCGGGGTCCTTCACCTCCTCGGCCATGGTGGAGATGAGCTCGAAGCCGAGGAGCTGGTACACGAGGACAGGCAGGAAGAACTTCGCCGCCCCCCAGTCGGGCACGAACGTCTCGGTGGACAGGTCGTTGGCGGCGCCGTGGCGGACCACCAGCACGAAGCCTCCTACGGCGAGGGCCGCGATGATCGTGACCTTGAAGGCGGCGCCGAGGTTGTTGACCCACTTGCCGACGTCGAGCCTCTGGATGCCGATCCACACCACCAGCCACGTGAGGGCGAGGGCGAGGGCGGCCCGGGGCCACTTGCCCAGGCCGTCGGCGAACAACTCGGCGAACGTGCCGGCGAACAGCAGGAACACCGACGGCATCCACAAGGCGACGTTGACCCAGTACCAATAGGTGGTCCGGGCGGCCCACCGGGGACCGAAGGCCTTCTTGATCCACACGTAGAGCCCGCCCTGGTCGGGGTACGCCGTGGCCAGCTCGGCGGTGACGAACGCGCTCGGGACCAGGAACACCACGAAGGCGACGATCCACCAGCCGACGACCGACGGGCCGATCGACGCCGACGCGGTCAACTGGTCGATGACCAGCATCGCCGAGACCGTGAACAGCGTGATGTCGCGCAGGCCCATGACCCGCCGGCGGGCCGGCACGGTCGCCGTCGCCGGGGGAGAGGAGGTGGCGGACACCGGAGCCTCCGGGGCCCCCGGGGCCTCCGGGGCCTCCGGTTCGGGGCGCAGGACGGTCATGGGACCTCCGTTCGTCGTCAGCGACGGGTCCACCCGGCGCGGCCGAGGTGCTCCGCGATCCGGCCGGCGTGGTGGGCGCGCAGCTCAGGAGCCGGGTGGTGCTCGATGCCCGGGTAGGCCGTCCAGACGAGGATGCCCTTCTCGGCGTGGAGCCGGTTCTCGGCCTGGTCGAAGATGATCGACTGGGGGGAGTCGGCGACCTCGTCGGTGACCTCGACCCCGCGCGACGCGGGGAGGCAGTGCATGAAGCGGGCGTGGGGTGGGGCGAGCGCCATCAGGTCCGCGTTCACCTGGTACCGGGGCATGAACGCGGCGCGACGCTGCGGGATCTCGTCCTCCTGGTCGACCCACCACCACAGGTCGGTGTAGACGAAGTCGGCCGAGCGCACGGCGTCCTCGACCTCGTCGGTGACCCGCACCGAGCCGGTGCCGGCGTCGGCGGTGTTGCGCTCGGCGAGCTTCACCCACGCCTCCGGGGCCTGGTAGTCGGCGGGCCCGGCGTGGACGAAGTCCATCCCGAACTTCGTGGTGACGTGCATCGTCGACGAGCAGACGTTGGTGGCGTCGCCTACGAACACGACCGTGCAGTCCTCCAGGGCCTTGCCCGCCGGGAGGTGCTCGCGCATCGTGAACAGGTCGCAGACCGCCTGGGTGGGGTGGTTGTAGTCCGTCAGGCCGTTGACGACGGGCACCCGCGACCAGCGGGCCAGCTCGGTGACCGTCTCGTGCGCGAGCGTGCGGGCCATGAGCACGTCGCACA
Organism: Acidimicrobiia bacterium; assembly: GCA_020846855.1. Taxonomy (GTDB): domain Bacteria; phylum Actinomycetota; class Acidimicrobiia; order IMCC26256; family JADLDD01; genus JADLDD01. Next base: position 29,347 of record JADLDD010000014.1, read on the forward strand.
TCCGCGCCAGGACCCGGGCCGTGTCGGCCACCGATTCGCGCTCCCCGAGGTGGATCTCACCGGGCTTCAGGTAGAGGGCGTGGCCCCCCAGCTTCACCATCGCGACCTCGAAGGACACCCGGGTGCGCGTGGAGGGCTCCTCGAAGATCATCCCGAGGGAGCGGTTCCTCAGCAGCTCGGGGACGCAGCCGTCGCGGTCGGCCTCCTTGAGGAGGAGGATCAGGTCGAGGAGGTCGGCCAGCTCCTCGCGACCGAAGTCGTTGGTGTCGAGGAAGTGCTTCGGCATCGCAGCTCCCGAACGTCCGTCCGATGCCGTAGAACCTACGGAAGTCCGGGTTGCTCAGAGCCGGGCGAAGGTCCATATGGACAGGGGCCGAACGTCGTCTCGTACCCGGCCGGAGGTCGGTACGGCCGGGTCTCGCGGGGAGGACCGCCGTATCACGGTGACGGGTCGCGACCGGTCCTTGCCGGTCGTCCCGCTCACGACCGCGGTGCCGGATCCGGCTCGGACCCGCCGGGATCGGAGGCGGTGCGCCGGCGGCGGCGCCTGATCCCGGCCGCGGCGCCCGCCCCGGCGGTGAGCACCGCGGCTCCGCCGACCGCCAGCGCGAGCGGCGTCGCGCCGCCGCCGTCATCACCACCGGCGCCGCGGCGGTCGACGGCGTCGATCATCTCCGGTGGGCCGTCGAGGCCGGCCCAGGCCCGGGCGTTGCGCCAGGCCAGGGCCACGATGGTGAGCGTCGGGTTGTGGGCGCCGCCGGTCGGGAACGCGGACCCGTCGGCGACGCCGACGTTCCCGAGCCCGCGGAGGCGGCCCACCTCGTCGGTGGCGCTGGTACCGGGGTCGGTACCCATCCGCAGACCCCCCATCGTGTGCATGCCCATCGGTGTGACCTGGCCCGTCGGGGAGGGCCGCCCCTCGGTGCCCGCCTGGGCGATGGCGCCCGAGTAGCCGGCGCCCGCGGCGTCGATCATCTTCCGCAGGATCGGCAGGTAGAAGTCCTGGGCCACGAGCTCGTGCCGGTGCGGCCGGTAGGTGATCCGGGGGGCCGGGCGGCCGAGGTGGTCGGTGACCCGGGGATCGAGGTCGATCCGGTTCGTGAGCTGCGGCAGGTCCTCGGCGATCATCTGCGCACCCACCAGGCGGTCGCGCAGCGGGCTCTCGCGCATCAGCTCCTTGAAGCGCGGGCCGAACGGCCGCTCCGGCTCGAACATCTCGAGGAGGTCGACGTACTGGAGGGCCTCGTCGATCGGGTGGGTCGTGCCCCCCATCTCGACCACCCCGCCCCGGAAGTAGGGCAGGCCGTGGCGGCGGGCCTCCTCCCGGGCCCCGGGGAAGTCGGGGTCGCAGAAGTCGTAGACGGCGTGGCTCACGTCGCGGCCGCGGTTCCCGTGCATCCGGCGGTCGAGCCACACGCCGAAGCCCATCGTGAACCAGTGGTACATCAGGCCCCGACCGAGGCGGTCGGTCGGGTCGGGGGCGTCGGAGAGCAGCGCCAGGCGGACGCTCTCGACCGGCCCGCCCGCGAGCACCACGAAGTCGGCGGCCTCCCGGTGCCGCCGGCCCCGGCGGTCGAGCCACTCGACGGCCGTGGCCCGCCGCCCGTCGTGGCGGATCCGGGTGGCCATCGCCTCCGAGCGCAGCTCGCCGCGACCGGTGAGCAGGGCTCGCCGCAGCGGCACCAGCGCCGAGCCCCGATCCTGGATCGGGCAGCCGAACCCGCCGCAGTGCCCGCACGAGATGCACGACGGTCGCCCGTCGTAGGGCCGGGAGTTGATCGCCTCCGGGAAAGGGATCGGGTGCAGGCCGACCTTGCGGGCGCCCTCGGCGAGGGTGAGCGCCCCGAGCATGGGGACCCCCGGGGGCATCGGGAACGGCCGGCGGTGCCTCGCGTGGCGACCGGCGGGCGTCGTGTGGACCGCGTCGACGTCGCCCGCGACGCCGAGGAGCGCCTCGGCGACCTCGTAGTAGGGGACCATGTCGTCGTAGGTGACGGGCCAGTCGACCACGTCGGCGCCCTCGACCGGGCCGAGGATCGTGGCCTTGGCGAAGTCGAGGTCCCAGAAGCGCGGGGTCTTGGCGTCCCACTGGGTGGTCCCGCCGCCCACGCCGATCGGGACGTCGTTCACGTCGCCGACGGCCACCGGATCGTCGGAGCGGTCGTCGTAGCGGAAGGTCCGCGGCTCGGCCTCGGGGTCGATCAGCCCGAAGCCGCGCCGCATCTTGAGCTCGTCGTTGGAGTATCGGGTCCGCGGCGCAGCGGCGGTGAGGTCGCCGAAGTGGTCGACGCCCCGCTCGAGGACGACCACGTCCCAACCGGCGGCGGCGAGCACCATCGCCGCGGTCGCCCCGCCCGGGCCGCTGCCCACCACCACGGCCTTCACGGCCGGGCTCCGCCGCCGCCGTCGGCGAGGGCGCCGGGGAAGGGCAGGCGGAACCCCTCCGGCACGGGATCGGGCCCGTCGGACGCCCGGACCTCCTCGGCGGGCCACCCGGTGGGGGCGGTGTCGCCGCGGAAGCCGATGCTCTTCCAGCCCCGCCCGTCGTGGTTGCCGCCGTACTCGGGGACGGCGTACATGGCCTCGACCGTGTGCTCGAAGAGCAACCGGCGGAAGCGGCTCGGGGTGTCGGCGGCGAGGATGCGGTCGCGCCGGGACGCGTCTACGGCGGTGAAGTCGCCGCCGGCCGCGGCGTCGAGCTCGGCGATGCC
>JADLDD010000015.1 GCA_020846855.1 Acidimicrobiia bacterium
CGCCCGTCGAGCCGAAGAGCGTGACGGTCTGCCTCGGCACCCGGCCCGAGGCCATAAAGCTCGCCCCGCTCCTGCGGCGCCTGGGCGACGCGGCGGTGGTCGTCTACACGGGCCAGCACTACGACCCCGTCCTCGCCGCCGACGTCCTGTGCGACCTCGGCCTCCCGCCGGCCGACGACTCGCTCGGGGTGGGCGGGAGGCACCGGGGCCGCCAGATCGGCGACGCGACGTCGCTGCTCACGGAGCGCCTCGCCGCGGGCGGCACCCGGGCGGTGATCGTCCAGGGCGACACGAACGCGGCGCTCGCCGGCGCGCTGGCGGCCAACGCCTGCGGGGTGCCGCTGCTGCACGTGGAGGCCGGCCTGCGGAGCTTCGACCGGGCCATGCCCGAGGAGCACAACCGGGTCCTGATCGACCACCTCGCCGACGTGTGCGCGGCCCCTACGTTCGGCAACCGCGACAACCTCCTCGCCGAGCGGATAGCGCCGGAGCGGATCGTGGTGACCGGGAACACGGTCGTGGAGTCGGTTGCCGAGCTCGTGCCGGACCCGGCCACGCGAGCGGCGGCGGTGGCCCGCCTGGGAGTGGAGGCCCGCCGCTACGTGCTGGCCACGGTGCACCGCCCCGAGAACGTCGACCAGCCCGGAGTGCTGGTCGACCTGCTCGCCCAGCTGGCGGGTGGCCCGCTCCCCGTCGTCGTCCCCCTGCACCCCCGGGCGCGGACCCGTCTGGAGCGCGACGGCGCCGAGGCGGTCCTCGGCGAGGGCGGCCTCCGGGTGGTGGATCCGATGCCCCCGCGGGCGTTCCTCGCCGTCGCGGCCGAGGCCCGGCTCTGGGTCACCGACTCCGGCGGGCTCCAGGAGGAGGCCACCGTCCTGAAGCGCCGGGCACTGGTGGTGCGGCGGTCGACGGAGCGCCCCGAAGCGCTGGGCACGTTCTCCGAGCTGATCGACCGGCGCGAGGTCGCGGCCCGGATCGACGCCGAGCTCGCCGGAACCGACGACCACCTGGCGGAGGTGGCGTCGCCGTTCGGCGACGGCCGCGCCACCGATCGCCTCCTGGCCGAGGTGCGCAAGCTCGTCGCGTGAGCGTGCCCGGACGGCACCGCGCCGACCGGCGCGTCGGGACCGGACCCCGGAGCGCGATCATCCGGGGCACCGAGCCGGGGCACGGAGCCGGGGCACGGCCCGTCACGAGGTGGTGGTCCGCGGCGGCTCGGCTCCAGACGCACCCAGCCCGCACCGGAGGTGCGTCGAGAAAGCAGCCGGGATCAGGAGCCGGGCGGCACCGCCCCGCGCTGCGTTGCGATGGGTCCGTAGTGCTCGATCTGGCGGTGACGCTCGAAGTCGAACACCGTGGTCTTGTAGGAGGTGCAGAGGTCGAGATCGCATCGGGCGACGGCGAGCTCGTCGCCGAGCGTCGAGCACTGGGCGACGATCTCGCCGGACGGGGCGATGATCGCGCTCTGCCCGATCATCGGCACCCCTTCCTCGGTGCCCGCCTTGGCGACACCGACGACCCAGGTCCCGTTCTGGTACGCGCCGGCCTGCATGACGAGGTGGTTGTGGAAGGTGCCGAGGAGGTCGTGCTCCGGTGCCGGCGGGTTGTGGACCGGCGTGTTGTAGCCGATCAGGACGAGCTCGACACCCTGCAGCCCAAGTAGGCGGTAGGTCTCGGGCCACCGACGATCGTTGCAGAGCGCCATTCCCACGACTCCACCGAAGGCCTTGTACGTCCGGAAGCCTTCCGGCCCCACGTCGAAGTAGCGCTTCTCGAGGTGCTGGAACGGGCGTCGGGGCTCGTGGTCGGCGTGGCCGGGCAGGTGCACTTTCCGGTACTTGCCGACGATCGACCCGTCTCGCTCGACGAGGATCGCGGTGTTGTAGTGAGCCGGGCCGGAGTCCGTCGCCGCGAGCTCCGCGTAGCCGAGGTACATGCCCACCCCCAGGCGGGCGGCCTCCCTGAAGAGCGGTTGCGTCTCCGGGCCGGGCATCTCGGATTCGAAGAAGGCGTCGACCTCGGCCTGATCGTCCATGTACCAGCGGGGGAAGAACGTCGTCAGAGCAAGCTCGGGAAACACGACGAGCTCGCATCCCGACGAGGCCGCGCGCTGGAGCAGCACCACCATGCGCTCCACCACCTCGGAGCGGGTGTGGTGGCGTTGCACCGGCCCGAGCTGCGCGGCCGCGACGGTCACGGTACGGGTCAGATCTCCTCCTCCCGGGCCAAGGCGACGAGGGTGTGGAGCAGGACGTTCGCTCCGGCCGCGAGGTCGGAGTCGTCGGTGTGCTCCGCCGGGTTGTGGCTGATTCCGCGATGGCTCGGGACGAAGATCATCCCGGTCGGGCACAGGCGGGACATCATCTGAGCGTCGTGCCCGGCACCGGACGAGATCCGCCGGGTGGTGTGGTTCCGGTCCCGGGCGGTGTGTTCCACGAGGTCGACCACACGCGGGTCGAATGCGACCGGCTCGAAACGGGCGAGCTGACGCCACTCGCTCATGCAGGCTTCGCTCTCGACGAGCTCCGACACTCGAGACCGGATCCGGCTCTCGGCCTCCTTGAGTCGTTCCTCGTCGGTGTGGCGGAGGTCGAGGGTCAGCCGAGCCTCGCCGGGGATGACGTTCACCAGGCCGGGATCGAGCTTGAACGAGCCGACGGTGGCCACCTGGTCCCCACCGATCTCGCGGGCGATCTCACGGGCGGCCACCACCGCGTGCGCGGCGACGACGCCGGCGTCGTGGCGCAACCTCATGGGCGTCGTTCCCGCGTGGTTCGGCTGACCGGTCACGGTCAACTCCTGCCAGGAGATCCCCTGGACGCCCTCGACCACACCAATGGTCACGCCCTCGTGTTCGAGGATGGGTCCCTGTTCGATGTGCAGCTCGACGAACGCGTACGGAGGGGTCCCGGGGCACGGAACCGACCCCGAGTAGCCGATCCGGGCGAGCTCCTCGCCGACGGTGGCACCGTCGATCCCGCGCGTGCCCAGTGCCTCCTCGAGCGGGAGCCCTCCCGCGTAGACGAGGCTTCCCATCATGTCGGGCGCGAAGCGCGCGCCCTCCTCGTTCGTGAAGACGCCTACGGCGAGGGGTCGTCGGAGCTCGACGCCGTGCTCGATCACCGTGGTGACCGCCTCGAGGGCCCCCAGCACCCCCAGGTTGCCGTCGTACCGCCCCCCGGCTTGAACGGTGTCGATGTGCGAGCCCGCCATCACCGGAGCCGCCGAGTCGGGCCATCGCTGGCGCGCGACGATGTTGCCGATCCGGTCGATCCCGACCTCGAGACCGAGGTCGCGCATCCACATGGTGACCAGGTCGCGACCTTCGCGATCGGCGTCGGTCAGCGCGAGCCGGCTGTTCCCGCCGTCGGGCCGGCCGCCTACGCGGCCCAGGGCGTCGAGGCGGTCGCGAAGGCGCGGGAAGTCGATCTCGAGTTGGTCGTCCGGGTCAGGCATCGCTCGGCCTGGCCACCTGGATCGAGACGCGGGTCGCACCCGCCGCGAACGCAGCGCGGAGCGCGGTCAGGAGCGCGGAAAGCACTCGCTCGTCGTCACCTTCCAGGGTGGTACCGAACGGGCCGTCGTCGACGAACACGTCGGACTCCACGACCGCGTCGAGGGCCGCGCGGCCGTGTTCGCCCCGCTCGCCCGTGACCCAGGGTTCGACAGTGAAATCCGCTCGTAGCAACGGGTTACCCCCTCAGCGTCACTTCGACTGGGCGTTGAGGTAGTTGTAGATGGTGAAGCGACTCACGCCGAGAGCGTCAGCGACGTCCTCGACGGACTTGCGCAGCGTGAACGCTCCCTTGGCGTCGAGAAGCGCGACCATGCGTTGCTTGTCTTCACGGCTGAGCTGATCGATCGGCGCGCCGAGCTCACGCTCGGCGGCGGCGATCAGCCGTTCCAACGCGCCGTGCAGGCCCGGAGACCCGTCGAGACGCACACCGAGCGCCACCCTGCCTCTCCAGCGCAACGGGATGTCGCCGGGCTCGATGGATTCCTCGGGGACGGCCTGGGCCTGGATCGCCTCGAGCAGTGGTGCGATCGCCTTGGCCAGCGGGTGCGTAGACACATCGACGCGGGTCACCACCGGCTCGCCTTCCGCTGGACCGCTCGAGCGGCTCCGCCGCCGCGCGCGCCGGCCGGGCCGCCGAGCGGGACCGGGACGCCGGCCGGAGCGGATTCGAATCCAGGACGCGTCTTCAACAATTTGACAATATACTGCGCAGCGCGGCTACCGGGCTAGGGCGGCCCTGACAACCCAGCGGAGTTCCCATGGCGTCGCGGTCACTACCCGAGACTCCCGCCGGATCGCGGGTCCCTACGATCCTCTACGTTCGCCCGTCGCCGGTCGAACCGCGGTCTGCCGTTCCCGACCTCGCGCCCCGGAGGTTCCATCGCCGCCTCCCGGGCTACACCCCGACGCCGCTGCGAAGGGCTCCGGAAGCCGAGCGTCGTCTCGGCGTCGCCCGCCTCTGGGTCAAGGACGAGTCGCAGCGCCTCGGCCTTCCCGCGTTCAAGATGCTGGGGGCTTCGTGGGCCCTCTACCGGGCTCTCTGCGACCGGCTGGGGCACGAGCCGGAACCGTGGGACGACGTCGCGGGGCTGGCCCGTGCGGTCGCGCCCCTTCAGCCCCTCACCCTGGTGTGCGCGACCGACGGGAACCACGGAAGGGCGGTGGCGAGACTGGCCCGGTGGCTCGGGTTCGGAGCGCGCATCTACGTCCCCGAGAACACCGTCGCCGCCCGCATCGAGTCCATCGAGGGCGAGGGCGCTTCGGTCGAGGTCGTACAGGGAACCTACGACGACGCCGTGGCCCGGTCGGGCGAGGAAGACGGCGAACCAGGCGTCCTGGTGATCTCCGACACCGCGTGGCCCGGGTATCAGGAGATCCCGAGGCGCGTGGTGGAGGGCTATTCCACGATCTTCGACGAGATCCACGAGGAGCTTCGGCGCCTCGACGAGGACGAACCCGATGTCGTCGTGGTCCAGATGGGTGTCGGTGCCTTCGCGGCGTCCGTCGTGCAGTGGTACCTGGCGCCCGCCCGGCCGGCGGTGCGGATCGTCGGGGTCGAACCCGACCGCGCCGCGTGCGTCCTCGGCTCGTTGCTGGCCGGCGACCGGATCGAGATCGAGGGTGGACAGGACTCGATCATGGCCGGCCTCAACTGCGGGACGCCCTCACTCGTGGCCTGGCCGCTGGTCCATGACGGCTTGGCGGCGAGCGTGGCCATCGACGACGAGCGGGCGCGTGAAGCCATGCGCCTTCTTGCCGCCGACGGCATGGAGTCGGGGGAGAGCGGAGCGGCGGGCCTGGGTGGGCTCCTCGAGCTGAACGAGAACCACGCGGTCGAGTCCGACGAGCTCGGCATCGGTCCGGATGCACGCGTCCTCGTGTTCTCCACCGAGGGACCGACCGATCCGGCCGTCTGGACCGATGTCGTCGGGCGCCCGCCCCACGACATCGGCTAGAAGCGCGCTCGCCGGGGTTCCGACTGCACGCGCGTCGCTAGACGTCGCGTTCGCGTCGATACTGGACCGCTATCGCGGCTGGTGCCGCCTGGGAGCCGGCCAGACCGCTCAGGGCTACGAGGGTCACCACGAACGGCAGGGTCAGCCAGAGCTGCGGGGGGAACGACCAGGTCGGCGCCATCGCGCGCAAGGTGACACCGATGGCCGCGAGACCCAGCAGCGCACCGACCGTAGTCACCGACGCCCGCCGTCTCGACCTGGTCAACGTCCACGCCGCGCCGGCCAGACCCAGCAGTCCGATGAACAGCCAGACCTCCGCCGGTACATAGGGCTCAGCCTGGAGGCGTAGCTGGAGGGCATCGGCGCCGCCGAGGACGAAGCACGCCCCGACGATCCCGAGGGGCTTCCACCGACCGAAGATGACGGCCGCGAGGGCAAGGAAACCCCGACCGGCCGACATGTTCTCCTGGAACAGCCCGAGCCGGACGATCGAGAGCGTCGCTCCGGCCAGCCCGGCGAGGGCGCCCGTCACCATTACCGCCTGCCAGCGCCGTAGGGCGACGTTTATGCCGGCGGTGTCCGCCGCGGCCGGAAGCTCCCCTACGGCGCGCAGTCCGAGGCCCCACGTGGTGCGGTAGAGCACGAACCACGTCATCGCGACGATGGCCCAGGTGAGATAGGTGGCAGGGGTCTGCGAGAAGAGGACCTCACCGACGAAGGGGACGCGCGAAAGGAGCGGGATCCGGACGGTCCCCATCCGATCCAGCACGATCTCCCCGCGATCGCCGAACACCTCCCGGAACGAGAAGGTCGTGAGACCCAGGGCCAGGAGGTTGAGACCGACCCCGACGACGATCTGGTCGGCCTGGGCCGTGATCGAGAGGAGGGCCATGACCGCCGCCAGAGCCACCCCCGCGGCCGCGCCGGCGACCATCCCCAGCCAGAGGTTCCCGGTCCACCACTGCCCCCAGTACGCCCCGAAGGCGCCCATGAGGATCATGCCTTCCAGGCCGACGTTCAACACCCCCGCGCGCTCGGAGAAGAGCTCCCCGATCGCGGCGAGGAGGAGGGGAGTGGTCAGGAGGACGGCCGCCGAGAAGGTCGCCTGGTCGAACGGCCCCATCAACCGACCTCGACCGTCGCCCGGCGCGCTTCGGTGGGCGGGTGAGGGGTGCTCTCCTCGGCATCGACGCGGACCCGGCCGCGTTGGTCGAGCAGGAAGCCCGAACCGGCGACCAGAAGGATCACGAGACCTTGGGTGATCATGACGACCGACGACGGCACGCCGACGCGGGCCTCCATGAGACCACCACCCTGGCGGAGTAGCGCGAACAGCAGCGCGGCAGGGATGCAGGCGATGGGGTGGTTGCGCGCCAGGAGCGCGACCACGATGCCCTCGAAGCCGTAGTTGGCCGAGAAGTTGTCGGACATGCTCCTGCTCTCACCGCCGAGGAGGAGGCTGCTCCCGGCCAATCCGGCCAGGGCACCGGAGACCACCAGGGCGATGACGGTGACCGATCGGGTGTCGATCCCTCCGTAACGGGCTGCTTCCTCGTTGGCGCCGGTGAACTGCAGCCGGAAGCCGAACGTGGTTCGCTTGAGGACGAACCAGATCCCGAACACCGTCGCCAGAGCCAGCGGGAAGTCCCACGACAGCGGCGTGTGCTCGATCAGCTCGGGCCAGCGAGCCGAGGGTGCGATCGGTCCGGAGCGCGGGAACGTGCCGGTGGACTCCTGGAAGGGGCCGCGCACGAGCCAGTTCACGATCTGGATCGCGATCAGGTTCAACAAGAGGGTCGAGATGATCTCGTTGACCGAACGGCGGGCCCAGAGCACGGCTGCTATCCCGGCCCAGAGCGCACCCCCGACCACCCCGGCGAGGACGGCCAGGGGTAGGTGGATCACCATTGGGAGGCTCGAGAAGCTCAGGCCCACCCAGGTCGCGAGGATCCCGCCGGCGAGGATCTGCCCTTCGAAGCCGATGCTGACCCGACGCGCCCGGTAGGCGACGATCCAGCCGAGGGCCACGAGCATCAGCGGGATCATCTTGCTGAGCGTTCCTGCGATCTGGGTCCGACCCCCGAAGGCACCGTCCCACAGGGCCCTCATGGCGGCCACGGGATCGTTGCCGGAGACGGCGATCACACCCATCGAGATCGCTACGGTCAGCAGTAGGGCACCCAGGTTGACCAGAACCGGCGACAGCGCGGCGGTCACCTGGTCGCGTCTCACGACGCGACCATCTCCGAAGCGCCCCCCATCAGGAGGCCGAGCTCCTGGATGTCGATGTCCCGGTTCTCGAGCAGCGCGACGAAGCGTCCACTGACGAGGACGGCGATCCGATCCGCGAGGGAGAGGATCTCGTCGAGCTCGGTGGACACGAGCAGGGTGGCTCCGCCGCGTTCGCGATGCTCCAACAACCTGCGGTACACGAACTCGATCGCGCCGACATCGAGCCCACGGGTCGGTTGGGCAGCGATCAGCAGGCCGGGATCACGGTGCATCTCGCGGGCGAGGACGACCTTCTGCTGGTTGCCCCCGGAGAGCTGGCGCATCGCGACATCGAGGCTCGGCGTGCGGATGTCGAACTCCTGGAGCAGCGACGCGCAGAAGTCACGGAACACCCGCGGACGGGTGATGCCCCGGTGCGAGAAGGGCTGACGGCAGAAGTCCTTGAGGACCAGGTTCTCCCGGACGCTCAACCCCAGCGCGATGGCCATCCGGTGACGGTCCTCCGGGATGACCGCGCCGATCCGGTTGTACCGGCGGGGCGTCAGCCTGGTGACGGTCTCACCTTCGTGCCTGATGGTCCCGGTCGTCGCGGTCCGGATACCCATGAGGACCTCGACGAGCTCGCGCTGGCCGTTGCCGTCGACGCCGGCGATGCCGACGATCTCGCCCTGGGCGATCGTGAAGCTGATGTCGGCAAGGAGACAGCGATCCTCGGCCGCGTTGAGGTGCAGCCCGTGAACTTCGAGGACGGGCCGGCCGGGAGCGCGAGGTGGCCGCTCGGTTCGCAGCACCACGTCGCGACCAACCATCATCCGGGCGAGGCTCGCCTTGTCGGTCTCCGCCGTGGCGACGGTCCCCATCACCGAGCCGTCGCGCAGCACGGTGCAGCGGTCCGAGATGCTGAGCTGCTCATCGAGCTTGTGGCTGATGAAGACGATTGCCTTGCCCGCGTCGGCGAGCGAGCGCATCGTCCCTCGGAGCTGCTGCCACTCCTGGGGTGTCAGCACGGCGGTCGGTTCGTCGAGGACGAGGAGCTCCGCTCCGCGGCACAGGAGTTTCAGGATCTCAACCCGCTGCTGGAGCCCGACCGAGAGCTCGCCGACCTGCTGGTCGGGATCGATGTGGAACCCGTAGCGCTGGGAGAGCTCGGCGACCTTCGCGGCGACCCGACGCAGCCTCGAGAGCGGGGGCCGGTCGGATCGCAGGCCCAGGGCCACGTTCTCGGCCACGGTCATGGTGGGAACGAGCATGAAGTGCTGGTGCACCATCCCGACACCCAACGCGAGCGCGTGTCGGGGGGAGCGGATCCGCACCTCACGCCCGTCGATCTCGATCCGCCCCTCATCGGGATCCACGAGGCCGTAGAGGATCTTCACGAGGGTGGACTTGCCGGCGCCGTTCTCGCCCAGCAGCCCGTGGATCTCGCCCGCCTCGACCGCGAACGACACGTCGCGGCACGCCACCACACCGGGGAACCGCTTGGTGATGCCCGTCATCTGCAGCAGCGGAGCCATAAGGCAGGGGGATCGTAAACCGACCCCGTCATGGCGTCAACACTTTGTCAACCCCTGGGGTGATCCGCGTCGGCGCCGACCCCGCCGACGGACCGGCCGGCCCCTCCCCGGGAGAGGTACGACTCCCGATGACCCCCTTGACACCGTGTGCCGGCTCGTGGAAGCTACCGACGTTCAACGAAACGTTGAAGCGCTCGCACGGGTGCTTCACCCCTTCCGCGAGGGAGGCCAAGGGGGATGGCCGCTCATCGGCTGCTCATCCGCGGCGGGATCGTCTTCCCGTTCGACGGATCCCGCCGGGTCCACGATCCCGGCTCGGTCCTCGTGGAAGGGCGCGAGATCGTCGCGGTCGGCGGCGTCGAGGAGCTGGACGCCGACCCGCGGGCCGAGGGCGCCGTGCTCCACGACGCGTCGGGCCACGCCGTGCTCCCGGGCCTCCACAACTGCCACCTCCATTCCGGACTCCTCCGAGGGACCGCGGAGTCCAAGTCGCTCTGGGAGTGGCTACGGGACTACGTGGATCCGGCCCACCGGGCCCTGACCCCGGAGATCGCCGAGGCGGCGAGCCTCCTCGCGTACACGGAGAGCGTCCTCGCCGGTACTACGTCGGTCATGGACATGTGGCGCTTCATGGACGGCTCCGCCCGCGTCGCGGAGCGGGTCGGGATCCGCGCCACGCTCGTGCCCTACGTCGCCGACATGCCGGGCTACGACTACTTCGAGACTCTCGACACCAACCGCGAGCTCCTCGAGGAGCACCGCGAGTCCGCCGACGGCCGGGTGAGGGCATGGGTCGGCATCGAGCACCTCCTCTACTGCACCGAGGAGGCATGCCGCGCGGCCGTCGCGCTCGCGGAGGAGTTCGACACCGGGCTCCACACGCACTCCTCGGAGACGACCTACGAGGTCGAGCAGTCCCTCGAGCGATTCGGCCGGCGACCCATCGCCGAGTTCGAGCACCGCGGGATGCTCGGCCCGCGCACCGTGGTGGCCCACTGCGTCTGGGTCGACCGCGCGGAGATCGAGACCCTGGCCAGCACCGGTACCGGTGTCGCTCACTGCCCGTGCTCCAACATGAAGCTCTCGTCGGGAGCCGCGCCCATCGGCACGCTTCGCCGGGCGGGGGTGAAGCTCGGTATCGGGAGCGACGGCGAGAAGGAGAACAACACCCTCGACCTCTTCGACGAGATCAAGTTCGCGTCGCTCCTCGAGAAGGTGACCACCCTCGATCCAACCGCGGGCGATCCGTGGGACGTACTCGAGATGGCGACCACCGGTGGGGCCCGGGTCCTCGGCATCGACCGGGTGACCGGCTCCCTGGAGACCGGCAAGCGCGCGGACGTCGTCACGGTCGCGCTCGACGGCCTGCACACGACCCCGGTGTTGCACGGGCGTGACTTCAACGTCGCCGCGCACCTCGCCTTCTCGTCGAGCGGGGCCGACGTCCGAGACGTGTGGGTGGACGGTCGGCACCTCGTAGCAGGCGCCGTGCCCCAGTTCGTCTCGGTCGACGAGGTACGTGCCACCGCCCAGGCCGCCGCCGAGGAGCTCTTCGAGCGACGGGCATCGCTGACGCCGGCGCCGATGCCCTGACGACCGTCACCCCGGCCGATCCATCGGAACGTCCACCCCCCGACCCCCGAGCAGTAGGTACAACTCGTTCCCTCTAGAGGAGGAATGCACCATGTCGGCTCATCACCGAAGTGGACTGCGCGTCGCGATAGTCGTCCTGCTGCTGCCGCTGCTTCTCTTGGCCGCGTGCGGAAGCGACTCGAAGTCGGACGACAAGGGGGCCGGAAACGGTTCCAAAGGCACCGACAAGGGGAGCGTCAACGTAGGGATGGCGTTCCCCGGTCCGACCAACGACAAGGGGATCAACCAGGCCCACTACGAAGGGCTGGTCCTGGCGCAGAAGGAGTTGAAGATCACTCCGCACATCCAGGAGAACGTGGTCGACCCCGACGCGCGGCTCGACGCGTTGCGCAACCTGGCCCAGGGCAACGAGCTCGTCATCGGGGTCGGGGCCGAGTTCGCGGAGGCGGGGGTGACGATCGCGCCCCAGTTCCCCGACGTCCAGTTCATGATCATCAACGGTCAGACTGACGACTCCGTTCCCAACCTCCACGTCTACGGCGTGCGCCAGGGGGTGCCCGCGTACATCGCCGGCGCGGTCGCGGCCTCCGGTCTGATCCCGGATCTCGATGTGAAGAAGGCGGGCTACATCGGCGGCGAGGAGATCCCGCCCACCACGCAGTCGGACGACGGCTTCAAGGCCGGCGTCCACGACGGAGACGCCTCGATCAAGTACGTGTCGACCATCGTCGGCAACTTCAACGACGCGCCCAAGGCGAAGCAGGCCGCCACGGCCCAGCTGGCGGCGGGCGCGGACGTCATCTTCGGCCTCCTCGACGCCGGCTTCCCCGGGGTCATCCAGGCGGCGGAGGAGGCCGGCGGCAAGGCCCACCTCTTCAGCGTCATCTACCCGCGTTGCGACGACTACCCGAACCTCGTGGGCACCGCGGTCCTCAAGTCGGACGTCCTCGTCGAGAGGATGATCAAGGACTTCATCGACGACACCATCCCCGCGGAGTCGAAGTACTACGGCGTCGAGGACCCCGACGTGCAGCGGTTGGAGCTCTGCCCGAACTTCAAGACCCCGGAGCTGCAGAAGCTCGTCGACGACACGACTTCGGGAATTGTGGACGGTTCGATCAAGCTGCCCGAGGGCGTGTGAGGTACGTATCGGCGGCCGGGTACCTGCTACAGGGGCCCGGCCGCTCCGTACCGCGCGCCGACGGCTGACTCCGGAGGGGCCTGGTGGACGCGCGGTGCTATGTCGACGGAGCGTGGGTCGGGGGGGACCGGTGGTTTCCCGTCACCGATCCGGCGAGCGGCGAGCAGATCGGGCGAGCGGCGGAAGCCGACGTCACGCTGACCGCCGCCGCGGTCGAGGCCGCGCATCGCTCCTTCGGGAGCTGGGCCGGCACGACGGCCGGTGAGCGAGGCGACATACTGCGGGAGATCTCGGCCAACGTCGCCCACGAGGCGGACCGGATCGTCGAGCTCATCGTTGCCGAACAGGGCAAACCCGTCAGCCAGGCACGCTTCGAGGTCTCCTACGCCCGCGAGTGGCTCGACTGGTACGCCGGCGAGGCACGGCGGGTCTACGGCGCGACGATCCCAGCGGGAAGGCACGACAAGCGGCTGGTGGTCCAGCGGCGGCCGCTCGGGGTCGCGGTCGCGATCACGCCGTGGAACTTCCCCGTCGCGATGGTGGCCCGCAAGCTGGCGCCCGCGCTCGCCGCGGGCTGCACGTTGGTCATCAAGCCGGCCGAGCAGACGCCCCTGTCGCCCACCGCGTTCATCGAGGCCGCGGTGGCGACGGCGCTTCCGCCCGGTGTCGTCAACCTGATCCATGCTTCCGACCCGTCGTCCATCAGCGAAGCGCTCCTTTGCGACCCTCGGGTGCGCAAGATCACCTTCACGGGATCCACCGAGGTAGGCAAGGCCCTCTTGCGGGTGTCGGCCGGCCACCTACCCCGGATGTCGTTGGAGCTGGGAGGGCACGCTCCGTTCATCGTGTTCGAGGACGCCGACCTCGAGGCGGCGGTGCGCGGCGTCCTGGCTTCGAAGTTCCAGGTCGCGGGGCAGTCGTGCCTCTGCGCCAATCGCATCTTCGTCCAGGAGAGCGTGGAGGAACGGTTCACGCAGCTGCTCGCCGATGCCGTGAGCGGGCTCCGGGTCGGTCCGGGCCGGCTGGACGACGTCTCCGTCGGCCCGCTCATCGACGAGGCCGGCTTCCAGAAGGTGGAGCGCCACGTCGCGGACGCGCTGGCCGCCGGAGCGCACCTGGTCACCGGCGGAAGCCGGCTGACCGGGGGCGACTACGACGGCGGCTTCTTCTTCGCGCCCACCGTGCTGTCGTCCTGCACCGACGGGATGCTCCTTGCCCGAGAGGAGACGTTCGGCCCCATCGCGCCCATCCTGTGCTTCGACGACGAAGCCGACGTGATCGAGCGAGCCAACTCCAGCGCCTACGGGCTCGCCGCCTACGTCTACACCCGTGACCTGGGTCGGGCGTGGCGCGTCTCCGAGTCGCTCGAGTACGGGATCGTGGGCGTGAACGACCCGACCCCGGCCACACCGAGTGCGCCGTTCGGCGGGTTCAAGGAGTCGGGCATGGGACGGGAGGGCGGGCACGAGGGGATCGAGGCGTTCCTCGAGACCAAGCTCGTCTCCTTCGTGGCCTGACGGCCTCGGGGACGGAGGGCACCCCCCACCGCCCCGCTCAGCGGAGGGAGGACTCGTGCTGAAGCTGCCGGTCCTGTTGGGCGAACAAGACGACCGGCTTGCCCTCGAGGCGCTCCACGTACCGGACGAAGCGGTACTTGTCCTCGATGCCGTCGGTCTGCCGGGGAGGGACCCGCGACGCCCCGGGATTCGTCTTCACGTCGAGGAATCGACAGCCACCTTCGTCGAAGGCGGCGGTGAGCTCGCGGTTCAGCTCACCCATCGACTCGACCGTACGCGCGTAGGGGACGCCCGCGGCCGTCGCCAGCGCGGTGAGGTCGGCGCGACCGGCGGTCGCGGTCGGCCGACGGCCGTGAGCACTCCAGCCGATCGACTCGTAGCAGCGGTTGTCGACGACGACGGTGGTGAGGTTCGGCGGACGTTCCTGGCCGAGCACGATCAACTGGCCCAGCTCCATGAGCACCGAACCGTCGCCGTCGAGGCAGATCACCCGGCGGTGCGGCAGGGCGAGCGCCAGCCCGACGGCGAGACCGATCACGTCGCCCATCTGCCCGAGGTGCGCCGATCGTGGGTGCTCCTCGGTGATGCAACCCCACTCGAACGAGACCGCGCCGATGTACGTCGCCATCACGAGCGCGTCGTCCGGGACGTGCTCGGCCAGCAACTCGAGAAGCTCGAAGCGTTCTACGGCCATCAGTCCTCCCAAACGCAATCGCCCGAGACCAACACGGCCGCGGGATGGAGCTGTGCCTCAGAGATGCGATGGGCACGCTTGACGGCGGGCCGGAGGCGCTCGATCTCGCGCACCACCAGGTAGGGGACCCGGAGCGCGTCGAGGAGCGGTTCCACGACGATGCCGTGGGGGATGCCCCAGTGCTCGGTCTCCCCGACGTCGCCGCGGTACGAGAGGATCATCGTCACGGGCACGCCGGTGCCGAGCCCGATCCGGGCGATGTACTCGGACGCGACCCTCAACCCCGAGTTCTCCATCACCAACGCGGTCTTCCTTCCGCCGAGCCACGCGCCGGCGCACACCGAGAAGCCGACCCCCTCGTTGCAGACAGGGACGTAGGTGAACGCGGGGTCCGCCTCCACCAGTTCGTGCAGATCCCGCTGCCATCCGTCCGGAAGGCCGGACACGAAGTCGATGCCGGCCTCCTTCAGGCCGGTCACCGCTGCCTGAGCTGCCTGTTCGAGCACGGTTAGTCGCCTCCTTCGGCCGACGCTTTGGACATCGTACCTCACCCTTGACAAGTTGTTGAAGTAGTCCTTGATTCGCGCGCCCCGCCCAGGTAGGTTGTGCCCCGGTGCCGGGGCGGCGTCCCGGCACCACCAGCTGAGTCACCACCTCCCATCCGGCTGAACCGACGGTCGCTGTCCGAGAGGGTGCGAGCGAGTCGAGGGGGGTGCACCGCGAGTCGTGTGACCGCGCCGGTGGTCTTTGCGGGGACTCCGCTGGCAAATCGTCGGAGGTGACGGTGGACACTCTCTTAGGAGAGCGGTCCGGGTCGGCGTTCGGTGATGGCTGGGTACGTTCCTCGTGCATCATCTGCCTCAATCGCTGTGGGATCCTCGCGCACGTCAACGACGACGGCGTGGTCGACAAGATCCTGGGCGACCCGGAAAACCCGCACAACGGTGGTCGGACATGTGCCAAGGGAGACTCGGGCTTCGAGGGCTTACGTGACGAGGCTCGAATCACGGCTCCGCTCCGTCGCACGAATCCGGAGCGCGGCATAGGGATCGATCCCGGCTGGAAGGAGATCAGCTGGGACGAGGCGTTGGACGAGATCGCCCAGCACGTCCGCGAAACCCTGGCGGTCGATCCCCAGCGCCTGATGTTCACCAGCTTCGACACCTACACACTACGCGGCGCCATGACGCCGTCGTTCGTGATGGGTGCGGGCATGCCGGGGTATTCGACGTGGTCGGCCGCGATCTTCTGCGGCAACAACGTGCACAACCTGCTCTATATGAACCAGAACGCGTTCGAGTCGAACCCCGACCCGAAGTACGCGAAGTACATCCTCCTCATCGGGTCCCAATTCGGGTCCGTGGTGCACTACGACACCATGCACGCGGCGCACGAGATCGGGCAGCGGCGGGCCTCGAAGGACGTGCACATCGTCGCGATCGACCCGGTCTGCGGTGCGGCGGCGTCACGGGCGGAGGAGTGGGTCCCGATCCGCCCCGGGACGGACGCCGCCCTCATGTTGGGGATGATCGATCAGCTCGTCAACGAGCTCGATCTCTACGACGCGCCGTTCCTGCGGGAGTTCACCAACGCGCCGTACCTCGTCGGCGACGACGGTCACTACGTGCGTGACGACGACGGGGTGCGCCCGCTGGTGTGGGACGAGGCCGACGGTTCGGCCCGACCCTTCGACGAGGCGCCCAAGACCGGCGCCCTCACCGGCAGCTACACCGTTGCTGGGCGACCGGTCCGGCCGGCCTTCGAGGCTCTTCGGGAGCACGTTCGCAAGTACACACCCGAGTACGTCGAGGAGGTGACGACGGTTCCGGCCGCGACGGTCCGCCGGCTGGCGCGTGAGTTCGGCGAGGCGGCGTGCATCGGTCAGACCATCGAGATCGACGGGGTGGAGCTCCCGTATCGTCCGGCGTCCGTCTCGTGGTACCGGGGGCTGTCGGCCCACAAGCACTCGATGCTGAACGGGTTGGCGATCGTCCTCCTGCAGACCCTGATCGGGGCGCTCGACGTGCCGGGTGGGCTCCTAGCGGACCCGTACTCGCTCAAGGGGAAGACGCCCACGCGGGAGTACGAGGCCCCGGCGAGCCCCGAGGGGCTGATCTCGCGAGGCTTCATCGGGGGTGGCCGCGTCGGGAGCGCCTACCCGCCCCGCAAGGTCCGGGCCCCGGAGACCCCGGAGATGTTCGAGCTGCTCCCCGTCGGGCCGTACGGGGCGATCTTCTATCTTCTGAACTCCGAGGAGCCGGAGAAGTACAAGTCACCTCCGTTCCCCCTCATGATGATTCAGCATCATGCCAACATGATGAAGACCTCCGGACCGCCCGACGTGATGGAGCGCTTCCTCCGGCGCATTCCGTTCATAGTGTCGATCACTCGGCGTTTCGAGGAGACGACCGAGATGGCAGATATCGTGCTGCCCGACCTCCACTACCTCGAGCGGCTGGTCCCGTTCACGTACCAGCACTACGGCTCAGGTGACGCCCCTATCTCGTGCTATGGCTCCAAACCGGTGGTCGCGGCCGAGATCGAAGGTCCCACCCCCGGCGAGCAGTACGTGGACGTCATGCAGATCTACCTGGAGATCGCGAAGAGAGCCGGATTCCTACCCGACTTGCTCTCGGCGTTCAACACCATCACTCACCTGAAGCCCGAGTATCGCCTCGATCCGGAAGGGCAATATTCCTACATCGAGATGGTCGAACGTTGGCTACGGAACGAGTTCGGCGATGACCACGGAATCGACTGGTACTTGTCCGACGGACTGTGGACCGATGAGAAGACGGTCACGGAGAAGTACCCCCGGCCGTTCGTGGCGGCACGAGCCCAGGTCTACTTCGAGTTCATGAAGGCGGCCGGTGACGACGTGCGCCGAGTGACCACCGAACTCGGGATTCATTGGGAGACCGACGACTACCAAATGCTGCCGGATTGGAAGCCGGGTCCTGCGTACAAACATCCACCGCCGCACGACCTGTACCTTGTCAACCTCAAGGTTTCACATCACGCGCAGTCGCATACCCATCACAACCCGATCCTTCGCGCTCTTTCGGTTAAGCACAACGACCTGCGCTCGTTGTGGCTGCACCCGACCGCGGCTGCGGCGCGAGGTATATGCGACGGCGACCGGGTGGTCGTCGAATCGTCCGCCGGCCGTTCCCAGATCGGCACGGCCCGAGTGACGCACCTCGTCCACCCCGACGTCGCCGCCATCCAGGGTGGCGGCGGCGGCTGGGCCCGAGGGTCCAACCGGGACGAGCTGAACTTCAACGCGCTCCTCAACGTCGACGCGGAGCACATCGACTTCCTGACCGGAGCGTTGGACTCGATCATCGCGGTGCGAGTGGCGAAGGCGGAGGAGGTGGCCAAGTGACCAGATGGGGCATGGTCATAGACCTTGGCCGGTGCATCGGTTGCCAGGCCTGCACCGTCGCGTGCAAGGTCGAGAACCAGTCGCCGGTGGACGCCTGGTACGCACCGGTGGTCGAGTACGAGGTGGGCCGGTACCCGGATGCGCAGATGGCGTACCTGCCGATGCTGTGCAACCACTGCACCGACGCGCCGTGCATCAAGGCGTGCCCGTCCGGGGCGTTGCACCGCCGCGACGACGGGATCGTGATCGCCGACGAGGAGATCTGCATCGGGGCACGGGCGTGCATGACCGCCTGCCCGTACGGGGCACTCCACCTCCACGAGGGTCGCTCCGGAGAGCTCCTCGGCGACGGCACCCGGAACACGCCGAGCATCCTCGAGCGTTACGCGCACGAGCGGCACATCGAGGGCACGGTCTCGAAGTGCACGTACTGTGCGCACCGGATCGACTTCGGCACCGAGCACGGCTTGACCCCGGGGATCGACCCGGAGGCCACGCCGGCGTGCGTGGTGACGTGCCCGACCGAGTGTCGGGTGTTCGGCGACCTCGACGACCCCGACAGCCCCGTCAGCCGGTACGTCGTCGAGCACGGGCCGACGGGTGTGCTTCGCCCGGACGCCCGGACCGGTGCCACCACGGCCTATGTGGGGCTCCCGTGAGCGCGCCGGTGTCCGCCCTGCCGCAGAACGTCTTCATGGACCGCTGGGCCCTCGAGCCCAAGACCCAGCGGGTCTGGGGAGTCAACCACGCCGGATGGTTCACGCTGATGGGGATCGGCGGTGGGGTCTTCCTGCTCGGGAGGATCTTCGACATCACCCTCGAGGCCGGCCGTGTCCTGGGCCTCCCGATAGTCGACGTGGTCAGCTTCGTGACCATCGCGATCGGCGGTCTGATCCTCATCGCCGACCTCGGCCGTCCGCTCCAGGCGTGGAGGGCGTTCCGCAACGTCCGGGTGAGCATCATCTCGTGGGGTGCATGGGCCGACCTGGTCTTCCTGACCTTCGGCGGCCTCCTCATGCTCCCCGACCTGACCTTCGGAGACAGCACGCCGTTCTCCGGGCTGGGCTGGGATTCGCACGCCACCTCGGGGATCGGCCGGGTCATGCTGGTGCTCGCCTCGATCGCGGCCGTCGTCGTGATGGTGTACGCGGGAGCGGTGCTGGCTCGCCCCCGTTCGATTCCCTACTGGCACTCGGTGGCCATACCGATCCAGTTCCTGGCGTCGTCCCTGGCCATGGCTATGGCCACGCTCATGCTCATCGTCGTGCTGGACGGGGGTGACGTGACCCGGTCGGAGCTGCTGGCCACCGCAGGCCTCACGGCCGTGCTCCTGGTCACGATCGTGGTCCACCTCTCGACGCGCACGACCGCGCCCGGCAAGAAGGAGAGCATCGAGCGCCTCACCCGGGGGAGCTTGCGGGGCACCTTCCTGTACGCAGCGGTCGGTGCGGGAACGGTCTTGCCGATCGTCCTCGGGCTGCTCGCCCTCGGGTTCGACGGGGGAGCACGCGAGGTCCTCGCGGTGCTGACGCTCCCGCTCCTCGTGGTGGGGGGCTTCCTGTTGCGCCTCGACACCCTGCGCGCCGGGATCTACCCGCCGGTGGTCTCATTGCTGGAGGCGGCCCAACGGTGACGACGCCCGGCGCACCGGAGCCGCCGGAACGTCCCGGCTCCACCACGACGGTGACGGTCTCGTACTTCGGCAACATGAAGCGGCGGATGGGCCTGTCCGAGGAGGAGGTCGTCTTCGACGACGGCCCGGTCACGGTCCGGGACCTCCTGGTCCGCCTGGCGGGGCGACACGGCGACGACGTGACCGAGCTCTTCTACAACCAGTACGGCTGGCTCGACCCCCGTTGCCTCATATTCATCGAGGACGAGGCCCTCACCCAGGTGGAGGGCTTGGAGGCCGACCTCACCGGCGTCACCGGAGTGAGGCTCACCCTGGCGCTGCCGATCACCGGTGGGTGAGACCGACGCCGCGCTCCGCCCCGGGCCACCACCGGCCCGCCGCTGAGGCTACGGCGCCACCCGCGTCGCGAAGCTCGCGAGGTCGGAGAGCACCTCGGCGGCGTTGACCTCGTTGACGAGCTCGTGCTTCGCGTCGGCGTAGAGCTTGACCGTGATGTCGTCGGAGCCCGTCGAGCGCGCCGCGGCAAGAGACGGCTCGTACGGCACGAACGGATCGGCGGTGCCGTGCAGGAACAGGATCGGTGACGTGATCCGGCCGAGGTTCTCCGCGACGCGGTCGAGGCACTCGACCTCGGCTTCCAGGAGCTCGCGGTGGTACCTGCCGTGGTACACGAGCGGGTCCTCGGCGTACGCCCGGCACGCGTCCGGATCCCGGCTCATGCCCCCTGGGTCGCTGTCGACGGGCGGCAGGGCCGGAAGGGCGAGAGCCTCGCGGGCCCAGGCCCAGTCGCCGAGGACGGCACCGAGGAACACCAGGCCCGCCGGCCGCGTCGGGACCCGCTGCGCGAATCGGGCGGTGATGAGACCTCCCATCGAGTGCCCGGCCACCACGACCGGGACCTCCGCACCCACCTGGGTCCGGGCCCGGGCCACGAGGCTCTCGAGGTCGTCGACCACGTGCTCGAAGTCGCGGATCAGCGCCCGCGTGCCTTCGGACCGGCCGTGACCGATGTGGTCGGGGGCGTAGACCGCAGCGCCGTCGTCGGTGAGGCGCTCGGCCACGTGGGCGTACCGTCCCCCGTGCTCGGCGTAGCCGTGCACGAGCACCACGATCCGCCGGATCACGCCCGCGGGCCACCACCACCGGTACGCGATGCGGCCCTCCGAGCCGGGGAAGAAGTCCTCCCCGACGATCACAGGCCGTGCTCCCGGCCGCCGAGAGCGAGGTCCTCGGGGCGGACGGGGACACGGGTGAGGTCGAGCCCGGTCGCGGCGCGGATGGCCGAGACGATGGCAGGCGTCGACGACACGACCGGCGGCTCGCCGACCCCCTTGGCCCCGAACGGCGCTCCGGGCTCGGGCTCCTCGATCAGGCTCCAGACGACCTCCGGAGCGTCGAGGGCGGTGGGGACGAGGTAGTCGGTGAACGACGCGTTGCGGATGCGCCCGTCGTCCACCAGGATCTCCTCCATCAGCGCCAGTCCCAGCCCCTGGGCCACACCACCCTCGATCTGCCCGCCGACGGACAGCGGGTTCAGGGCTCGCCCCACGTCCTGGGCCGTGGCGATCTGGACGACCCGGACCAGACCGAGATCGAGGTCGACGTCGACCACGGCCCGGTGCGCGGCGCCGGCGAACGAGACGTGGGCGTCGCCCTGGCCGTGCTCGTCGAAGGGGTGCGTCCGCGCGTGGTGGAACTCGCGCACCTCGTCGACGACGAGTCCCTCGATCGCTTCGGTCATGGTGAGGTCGATTCGTCCGTCGCGGGAGACGACGCGGTCGCCCCGGAGGTCGAGATCCGACACGGGGAGGCCGACCCGCCCCGCCACCTCGGCGAGCACGCGGTCGCGGGCCGCGGTGCAAGCTGCCTCCACCGCACCGCCCGACATCCAGGTCTGGCGGCTCGCAGAGGTGGAGCCGGCCGAGCCGACCTCGGCGGTGTTGGCGGGCGCCAGCACGACCTCGTCGATCCGCAGGACCTCGCGGGCGATCTGCAGCGCGATCGTCACGAACCCCTGGCCGACCTCGGCGCAGGCGCAGTCGATGGTCACGACGCCGTGCTCGATCCGGCAGCGGGCGGTCGAGAAGTCGTCGAACCCCTCCGCGTACATGAGGTTCTTGTAGTTGGCCGCGAAGCCGACCCCGCGCACGACCCGGGCCCGGTCCGCCGTGCGTCCGGCACCGCCCGGGAGCGCCAGCATCGGGGGTTCGTCGTCGAGGTCGGGGGGCATCGGTAGCGCCGCGGTGCGGGCGATCACCTCGGCCATCGGGAGCGTGCCGGTGATGCGCTGTCCCGTGACGCCAGTGTCCCCGGGACCGAGCGCGTTCATGAGGCGCAGCTCGACCGGGTCCCGGCCGAGGGCCCGGGCCAGCTTGTCCATCTGGGACTCGTGGCCGAAGCAGGCCTGCACCACCCCGAACCCGCGCATGGCACCGCACGGCGGGTTGTTGGTGCGCACGTTCCAGGAGTCGATGACCACGTTGGGCACGCGATACGGGCCCACCGCGAACGACGCCGCGTTGCCGAGGACGTGGTGGGAGGACGACAGGTAGGCCCCACCGTCGAGCAGGAGGCGGGCCTCGACCTTGACCAGGACCCCGTCGTGGGTCGCGTGGTGGCGGTACCACATTCGTGCCGGGTGCCGGTGGACGTGACCGAGGAAGCTCTCTTCGCGGCTGTACACCATCTTGACCGGACGGGCCGTCACGAGGGCGAGCAGGCACACGTGCACCTGGAGGCTGATGTCCTCGCGGGCCCCGAACGCGCCGCCGACCCCCGACAGGGTCAGACGTACCTTGTCGGGCGGCAGGCCCAGGCATGCCGCGACCTGATCACGGTCGATGTGCAGCCACTGCGTCGAGATGAACAGCTCGACGCCCCCGCCGTCGTCGTCGGGTATGGCCAGGCCCGACTCCGGCCCCAGGAAGGCCTGGTCCTGCATGCCGGTGGTGTAGGTGCCCTCCACCACGACGTCGCCGACGGCGTCCGGATCGCCCTTGCGGATGGGCAGATGGCGGAAGACGTTCCCGTTGGGATGGATGGGCTCCGCCGTCAGCGACTCCTCGGGATCGAGCAGCGGAGCCAAGGGCTCGTAGTCGACGACCACCCGGGACGCGGCGAGGCGCGCCGTCTCGGGCCGGTCGGCGGCGATGGCCGCGATCGGTTCACCGACGTGGCGGACCACACCGGCCGCGAACACCGGCTGATCGTCGGAGTCGAGGCCGTAGTGGGCCGAGCCCGGGACGTCGGATGCCGTTATCACCGCCCGCACGCCCGGTGTGGCCCAGGCCGCGGAGACGTCGACGGAACGCACGCGCGCGTGGACCTGGGTGGAACGGACGGTCGCACCCCAGAGCATGCCCTCGGCGTACAGGTCCGAGGAGTAGGCGAACTCGCCGCGGACCTTGGGCACGCCGTCGGGACGGGGTGCGCTCTCGCCGACCCGGCCCGGCCGCTCCCTCACCGCCGGTGCGGTGTCGGCGATCACGAGGCGGCGTCCCGGCGTGACGCGACGGTCGAGTCGACGGCAGCGAAGATCCGACCGTAACCCGTGCAGCGACACAGGTTGCCCGAGATCGCCTCACGGGTCTCGAGAGCCGTCGGAGCGGGGTTCCGGTCGAGCAGGTCGTGGATCGCCATCACCAGCCCCGGGGTGCAGAAGCCGCACTGGACGGCGCCCTCGGTCACCATGGCGTCCTGGACGTCGGTGAGGCCGTCCTCCGGAGCTATCCCCTCGATCGTCGTGATCTCGCGGCCGACCGCCGTGGCCGCGAGCACGAGGCACGAGCAGACGAGGCGGCCGTCGAGGCGTACCGAGCACGACCCGCACTCGCCCTGTTCGCAGGCGTTCTTGGATCCCGACAGCCCGAGACGGTCGCGGAGAACCCGCAGCAGGCTGTCGCCGACCCACGCGCCGTCCACCTCGTGATCACGACCGTTGACCCGCAGCGAGTAGCCCAGACGGGGCTCGATGTCGCTGATGGAACCCGTACCGGTCACGCCGACCTCCTCAACGCTCGTTCGGCGAGGACTCCGATCGCGTGCCGGCGGTACCCGGCCGTGGATCGGTGATCGTCGATGGGCCGCGCCGCCGCGGCCACCAGGCGCCCGAACTCCGGCGCGAACGCCGGATCGCCCAGGCGACCGGTCTGCCAGTCGATCTCCTGGGCCGCCCGCTCCTCGGCCTCGAAGGCCCGCAGCACGGTCGGGCCGACCGACCCGAGGGCGCACGCGACACGACGGCGCTCGAGGTCGACGACCAGCGCGAGGCTGCAGACGGCGATGACCATGGCGTTCCTCGCCCCGACCTTCAGGAACTCCTGCGGTCCCCGGAGGTGCGGTACCCGCACCTCGACGATGAGCTCCCCGGGCCCGAGCGCGTTGCGCTTCGGGCCGACCAGGAAGTCGGAGATCGGCACCTCGCGGCGGCCGGCGACCGACGCCACGACGACCGTGGAGTCGAGGGCCATGAGGACCGGCAACGTGTCGCCGGCGGGGGAGGCCGTCGCAAGGTTGCCGCCCACCGTCCCGGCGTTGCGGATCTGCGGCGATCCGACCGTGCGACCCGCCTGGGCGAGCCCCGGCAGGGCCGCGGCGATCACGCCTCGCTCCATGTCGTGGTAGGTGGTCATCGCGCCGATGACGACCTCACCGTCGTCCTGGCGCTGGGCGTGGAGCTCGGCGATCCGATGGAGGGCACAGACCGAGGCGGGGCGCCGGTACCCGAAGTTGACCTCCACCATCAGGTCGGTCCCGCCGGCGAGGACCTGGACCTCGGGGTCCGCGGCGGCCACCTGGAGTGCCTCTTCCAGGGTCTCGGGGATGGCGACGCTCATGCCAGCACCTGCTGCCATTCGGCGGCGATCGCTCGGTGGAGCGCCAGCATCTCGTCGACCCGCGGGTCCACGGGGCGGCCGTCACGCACCAGGACCCGGCCCCCGACGACGGTGTGCCGGGCGGCGACCGGGCCGCACCGGAGCCAGGCCTCGACCGGGTCCGTCAACGCCCCGGCGAAGGCCACGCCCTCCAGGGGCCACACGACCAGGTCGCCACAGGCCCCCGGGGCGAGTCGCCCGATCGTCGCCTCACGCCCGAGGCACCGCGCTCCGCCCCGGGTACCCATCTCCAACGCGTCGCGGGCCCCCATCGCCTGACCGCCGTGCCGCAGGCGCCCGAGGAGCAGGGCGTTCCTCGCCTCCATCCAGAGGGAGGCGCAATCCGTGGATGCCGATCCGTCGCATCCCAGGCCCACGGGGACGTCGGCCTCCCGAAGCTCCCGCACCGGCGCGAGGCCGGCACCGATCAGCATGTTGGAGCTGGGGCAGTGGGCGACACCCGTGCCCCAGCGGCCGAGGCGCGCGATCTCGGAGGCATTGGGGTGGACGGCGTGGGCCACCCACGCCCGATCCGTCGCCCAGCCGCAGTCCTCGAAGTAGTCGATGGGGCGCCGACCGAAGTGCTCCAGGCAGTACTCGTCCTCGCCCACGGTCTCGGCGATGTGGGTGTGGAGGCGCACGTCGAGCCGGTCCGCCAACTCGGCCGTGGACCGCATCAGCTCCGGTGTGACGGAGAAGGGCGAGCACGGGGCCAGCGCCACCTGCGTCATGGCGTGGTCCGAGCGGTCGTGGTGCTTCTCCACGAGCCGTTGGGAGTCGGCGAGGATCTCGTCGTCGTCCTGGACGACGGAGTCGGGCGGAAGCCCGCCGTCCTTCTCCGAGAGGCTCATCGATCCCCGCGTGGCGTGGAAGCGCAGTCCGACCTCGGCCGCGGCGCCGATCTCCGCGCTGATGAGGTCGCCGCCGTCCCGCGGGTGGACGTAGAGGTGGTCGGTGGTGGTGGTGCAGCCACCGAGCGCGAGCTCGATGCAACCGATCCACGCCGATACGTAGGCGGCCTCCTCGTCGAGGCGCGCCCAGATCGGGTACTGCACCCTGAGCCAGTGGAAGATGTCGCCGCCGAGCGCCGGCGCGAAGGCGCGGGTGAGGTTCTGGTACATGTGGTGGTGGGTGTTGACGAGGCCCGGTGTCACCAGGCACCCGCGCCCGTCGATGACGTCGCGGGCGGCGGGCTCCGTCCCGGGTTCCCCGACCCCCTCGACCGCGCCGTCGCGCACCGAGACCCAGCCCCCCGCGATCTCGCGTCGCTCATCGTCCATGGTGACCAGGAGCTCCGCGCCGCGCACCAGCACGTCGACCGGTCCGGACGGCGCGCCGCCGGCTCCGGCGGCCTCCCCGGGAGTCACGCTCACCGGCCTTCCCGAGCGCCGGTGCCGGCCGGCGCGAAGGCGTCGATCATCGCCTCGACGTCGTCGCCCAGCGGGTAGAGGACGGCGCTGGTGGCTCCCGCCGCGAGGTACTCGTCGACCTTGGCCCGACACTCGTCGGGCGTACCCGAGGCGGTGATCATCTGGACCACGTCGTCGGGGACGAGGCGGGACGCGGCCTCGATCTGCTCGTGGGTGGCCGGCCAGGTGAGCACGGATCCGATGTCGTCGAGGAGCTCGGCCGGCACCCCGGAGGCCTTCATGATGTGGGGTTGCTGACCGAGGTACTGCGTCACCAGGAGGCGGGCCGCGTCGAGCGCCTCGCCTCGATCGGCGGCCAGGGAGCACACGACGAGCTGCGGGCGGTCGAGGTCGTCGACGCTCCGACCCGCGCGCCCTGCGCCCTGGGCCAGGTGCTCCATCGCCTGCTCGTTGTACCGAGGGGAGACGAGATAGTTGAGCACCGCGCCGTCGGCGATCTCGCCGGCCAGCTCCATCATCTTCATCCCCGTGGCGCCGATGTAGATGGGGACGTCCTTGGGGCGTCGCTCCTGGTGCACGTAGTCGAGCTCGACGCCGTCGAGGTGGACGAACTCGCCGTGGTACGTGACCCGTTCGTCTGCGAGCAGGGCGCGGACCGCCTCGACCGTCTCGCGCATGGCACCGAGCGGCCGGCTGCGGTCGATGCCGACCTTGGCCGCGAGCGGGTCCCACCACGCCCCGATGCCGAGGATCACTCGACCGGGAGCGAGGTCGTCGAGCGTGGAGAAGGTCGAGGCGAGTAGGGCCGGATTGCGGGTCCAGTTGTTCACGACACCCGAACCGACCCGGATCCGCTCGGTATGCGAGAGGTAGGCCGCCATCGGGACCGTCGCCTCCCGCACCAGGCGGCTCTCGGCCTGCCACACGGCGGCGAAACCGTGGTCCTCGGCGAACTTCGCGTAGTGGATCCCGTCGTGGATGGGGTGGGCGTCCTGGAGGTAGAGGGCCAGGTGCGGGCTCAGAGGTGCTTCCACAGTCGTTGGGCCTCCTCCCGGGCTCGGGCCCGGATCTCCAAGGGATCGACGCGGGTGGGGCGGCCGTCGGCCAGGACGACCTCGCCGCCGACGCGCACTTCGACGGGACCGACCCCGGGTGTGAACGCGAGGTGCCACGGGTCCATCGGCTCGTAGCACCACACGACCTCGTCGTCGGCGGCTTCGGGCACCAGGTCGCGGCCCTGTTCGAGCCAGCCCCAGGCGGTCTCCGGGGTGGCGGTCACGTCGCTCTCCCGAAGCCGCGCGTACGCGACGCGGAATTCCTCGAGCATGTCGGCGCCGATGCCGTCGGTGCCCAGCACCACCGGGTTCGGCAGCTGCTGGGGCCGGGCGTAGCCGACCGCGTTGTTCATGTTCGACCGCGGGTTGTGGGCGACCGTGCCGGGCAGTTCCCGGTCCAGGTGGACGGCGTGGGCGAGAAGCCACGACGACCGCGCGTGGGGCGCGAGGCGAGCGCCGGCGTCGGCGTCGGCGGGATCCTCGGCGACGTGGATGTGGACCCCCACATCGTGATCACGGGCCAGGCCCGCGACCGCCTCGAGGGTCGCGTCCGAGAGCGTCAGGCAGGCGTGGGCCCCCACGAGCCCGCGTCCCCCGGCCCGCAGGAAGCGGTCGTTCTCCTCCAGACCCCGACGGGCGCCGTCGGGACCGTGGCGGTCCGTCACCTCGTAGGCGCACACCACTCGCACACCGACCGCCTCGCAGGCTTCCGCGATGACGCTCAACGACCCCTCGATGGCGTTCGGGGAGGCGTGGTGGTCGACGATCGCCGTCGTACCGCGTTCGAGGGCCTCCAGTGCGCCGAGCATCGCGGACCACCGGATCATCTCGAGGTCGAGGGCGGCGTCGAGCCGCCACCAGACGAGCTCCAGGATCTCCGTGAAGCACGTGGGCACGCGGGGCGGCGCCGGCATCCCGCGTGCCAGCGCGGAGTAGAGGTGGTGGTGACCGCAGACGAGGCCGGGGGTGACCGCTCCGCTCACTGCACCCCTACCGGCTCGTTCCGGGCGAGGGGCAGCGTGGCTCGCCACCGCCCGTCGAGCATCCGCAGCGCGGCCGCGACCGCCCCGGCCGTGGGGACCAGGCCGATCTCGCCGACGCCCTTGATCCCGTAGGGCGCTCGGGGTTGCGGGACCTCGACGAGGATCACGTCGATCTCC
Source organism: Acidimicrobiia bacterium (assembly GCA_020846855.1). Classification (GTDB taxonomy): domain Bacteria; phylum Actinomycetota; class Acidimicrobiia; order IMCC26256; family JADLDD01; genus JADLDD01. The sequence goes on from JADLDD010000015.1 coordinate 27,641, forward strand.
GGTACGTCCTTGGGGCGCAGGATCCCGAGGCTCTTCAGCGTCATGTTGATCGGGCGCCCCTGGTCGTCGCAGGGGAACTCCTCGGAGAGGGCGTAACCGAGCCCCATGTGCACCGCACCCTGGATCTGCCCCTCGCACAGCTCGGGGTTGACGGCGCGGCCGACGTCGTGGGCCGCCACGACCCGCTCCAACCGGCCGCTGGCGGCGTCGTAGATCACGACCTGCGCCGCGTAGCCGAACGCGGAGTGGAGGATCGGCGCCTCGACGCCGTCCTCGATGGCGTTGGTCCAGTCGACCCGGTACTCGCCTTCGTAGTCGTGGTCGGGGCGGCAACCGTCGGCCCGGGCGTTGCGGCACGCCGCGGCGATGGCACCGGCGCCCATCAGGGTGCCGCGCGACCCGGTGGTCTGCCCCGCCCCGAGCTCGCGGGTGGTGTCCACGATGACGCGCACGCGCTCCGCGTCCACCCCGAGCTCCTCGACGGCCACCTGGACCGCGACCGTGTGGATCCCCTGACCCATCTCCGTCCAGCAGTGCCTGACCTCGACTCCGCCGTCGGCATCGAAGCGCACGACGGCCCGGGCGATCTCGGTGAAGCCGTTGCCGAGCCCGGAGTTCTTGATGGCCAGGCCGAGGCCCACGGCCTTGCCCGCGGCGCGGGCGGACTCGTAGGTGTCGCGCACGGCCTCCAGGCAGGCGCGGGCGCCCCGGCAGCCGTCGTCCATGGGCTGTCCGGGGCCCCAGACCGCTCCCGGTTCGATCACGTTGCGTTCGCGCATCTCCCAGCCGCTGATCCCGACGGCGTCGGCGAGGCGGTCCATGACGCCCTCCGTGGCGAACTGGGCCTGGTTGGCGCCGAAGCCCCTGAACGCCCCGCACACGCTGTTGTTGGTCCGGACGGCGAGGGCCTCCACGTCGATGGAGGGCCAGTAGTACGGACCGCCCATGTGCCCGGCCGCCCGCTCGAGCACCTTCATGCCGACCGACGCGTAGGGCCCCGAGTCGCCGAGCAGGCGGGCGCGGAGCCCGGTGAGCCGACCGTCCTCGTCGCAGCCCGCCCAGACCTCGACCCGTATCGGATGGCGCTTCGCGTGTACGAGCAGCGACTCCTCGCGGGAGAGCGTGCACTTGACCGGCCGGTCGAGGAGGAAGGCCGCCAGGGCCGTCTGGGCCTGGTTGCTCATGTCCTCCTTGCCGCCGAAGGCGCCGCCGCTCGAGACCTGCTCCACCTCGACGAGGTCGGTGGGGACGCCGAGGACCGAGGCGATCTGGTCGCGGTCGTCCCACACCCCCTGTCCCCCGGAGAAGACCTTCAAGGAGCCGTCGGCCCGGGGCACGGCGAGGGTCGACTCGGGCTCGAGGAACGCGTGCTCCACCCGCTGGGTCCGGAACACCTCGTGGACCTGGTGGACCGATCCGATCAGCGCGGTGTGGACATCGCCGCGCGTGTAGGCGGAGCGCGACAGGAGGTTGCCGTCGAGCTGCCAGACGGCGTCGTCGGCATCGAGCGCCACCTCCGGGTCGGTTATGGGGTTCAGGGGCCGGTACTCGACCTCCACGAGGGCCGCGGCGCGGCGGGCCGTGGCCCGGTCGTCGGCCACCACGATCGCGAGTACGTCGCCCAGGTAGGAGGTGCGGCCGCTCTCGGGTATGAAGACCGGCCAGTCGGGTTCGACGATCCCGACTCGCAACGCACCCGGGACGTCAGCGGCGGTGAAGACGCCCCGCACCCCGTCGACCCGGCGTGCCGGCTCCGTGTCGATCCGCACGATCTCGGCCCGCGCGTGGTCGGACAGGCGGAGGGCGGCGTGGAGCATGCCGTCGACCCGCATGTCGTCGACGTAGTCCTTGGTGCCCAGGGCGAGGTCGATCGCCTGGTAGCGCGCGCCTCCCGTGCCCACGGCGCCGACGGTCTCGGGCACGACCTCCTTGCCGTGCGCGAGGTCGTCGATGGCGTCGAGGATCTTCGTGTAGCCGGTGCAGCGGCACAGGTGGCCGCCGAGGTGGCGGGCGGCCCGGTCCCGGTCGAGATCCGGGCCGTTGGCGTCGACCAGGGCCTTGGTCCGGATGAGGATCCCCGGCGTGCAGAAGCCGCACTGGAGAGCGCCGTGCGCGGCGAAGGTCCGGGCGAACCGGTCGCGCTCGCCGGCGTCGATCCCCTCGAGGGTCGTCACCTGCGAGCCCGCGACCTTGTCGACGGGTGTGAGGCACGCGGCCCGCGCCTTCCCGTCGACCAGGACGGTGCAGCAGCCGCACTGCCCCGACGGTGAGCAACCGTCCTTGGGCGAGGTGATTCCGAGCTCGTCGCGGAGGGCGGCCAGGAGGTGCGGGTGATCGGACCGGATCGTCGCGGGCCTGCCGTTGCACTCGAACACGACTGCGGTGCTGTCCTCAGGCATATCTTCCGGCTCCGGATCCCGCCCCCTTGCGGGGGTCCTCGACACAGCTCGGGTGCTGCCGCTTGGTTCCGCCCGTCGGGCGGAGTGGTACGGCCTCCTGTGGGGTGGAGTGCTTCTGACCTGACCGCTCAGCGCCACCGGGCGCTTGCCACAGAGTGCTAGATCTTCAACAGAATGTCAACCAGATCCGGACTCGCCCTGGTCGCGTCGTGGGCCGGGTTCTGAGGTAGGACAGCGCGCGGGCACAGGCGCGATACGCCGCGTCGTGCCCCTGGATCGACGGGCCAGAGTCTGACCTGCGCCCATTGTGCGTCGGGAAGATCCGGACCGCTCCAGGAACGCGAACCTGCCCAACGCATCGGCAGATGGGGGCGACCCCACGGCTCCCGCGAGCCGCACCCCTTCTTGCGCGTTGGGAAAGATCGTGCCGCTCCGGCAGCGCGAATCGGCCCAACGCTCCGGTAGCCGCGGGCGGTCATCGTCGGA
>JADLDD010000016.1 GCA_020846855.1 Acidimicrobiia bacterium
CCTCGTGGCCGCCCTGCGTGACGGCTCGTCGATCGCCGACGTCGCCGAGAAGAACGGCGTCGACCCGTCGAAGGTCGTCGACGCGCTGGTCGCCGACGCCACCACCCGCATCGACGCCGCCGTCGAGGACGGCAAGATCCCCGAGGAGCGGGCCGCCCGGATCAAGGAGCGGCTCCCCGAGCGGATGCAGAAGCTCGTCGAGCGCGAGGGACCCCGGGGCGGTCGGCCGGCCGGGCCCGCCGAACCTGACGCCTGACCGACCTTGAGGGTCCGACCCGCCGGGCGGGCCCCCACCCCTCATCCGCCGCCGCGGCCGGATCCCCCGGGACCGGCCGCGGCGCGCGCGGTCACGCGGTCGCTCCACCACCGGGATCGAAGTCGAGGGCGAGCGAGTTGATGCAGTAGCGCTGGTTCGTGGGACCCGGGCCGTCGTCGAAGACGTGCCCGAGGTGCGATCCGCACCCGGCGCAGGTGACCTCGGTGCGGACGACACCGTGACTGCGGTCCTCGGCGGTGGCGAGCCGGCCGGGCCCGGCGGGGCGGGTGAAGCTCGGCCATCCCGAACCCGACTCGTACTTGTCGTCGGTGCTGAAGAGCTCGGCTCCGCACGCGCCGCACCGGAACGTCCCCGACCCGTCCACGTGAAGGTAGGCCCCGCTCCCCGGAGGCTCGGTCCCCTTGCCCCGCAGCACGGCGTAGCGCTCCGGGGAGAGCCGGGCCCGCCACTCGGCGTCGGGGAGGTCGACGGCCGGTGGGGCCGGGGGTCGCTCGTCGCTCATGGCCCTAGTGTGGCATCGCCATGGCGAACGCGACACCGCACCGGACGCCCAACCCGCGGGCCTTGAAGTTCGTGCTCGACGTGACCCTCGCCGATCGCATCGACGCGCACCGGGGCGACCCGTCGAGCGACCCCTTCGTGAGCACGGTCCTGGCGACCGACGGCGTGGAGTCGGTGTTCGGCGTGAACGACTTCGTGACCGTCACCCGCACGCCCGAGGCCGACTGGGACCCCATCGTGTGCGCGGTGCAGGAGGCCGCCGCGGCCCATCTCCGGGGCTCGGGTTCCGCGGCCGCGGTCGACGAGGTGGCCGAGGCGCGCCGGTTGCTGCGCGAGGCGGCGACCCGCAAGCCGCCCGCACCGATCGCCCTCGGCCGGCCGCCGCGCCGCCTTCCCGGCGACACCGATGACGGCCGTGACGGCCGTAGCGCCGGCGACACCGATGACGGCTGAGCCCGGCGAGCCCCGACCACGGCCAGGCGACGGGGCCTCCGGACCCACCCCGCTCGGCGTGCTGGGTCCGGGTACGGCCACGGCGATAGCCGAGCTGTGCCGCCGGGCCATGCCCGACGCGCCGGCCGCCGACGAGGTGGAGCGGTGCCTGTTCGCGCCCGACCGGCCCGCCCTCGTGCGCGGCGATCCGCGCCTCGGCGTCGTCGCGACGGAGCGCGCGGGAGAGGCCGGCTTCGTGAAGCTGCTGGTCGTCGACCCCGACGCCCGGCGCCGCGGGCACGGTCGACGCCTGCTCGAAGCCGCCGAGGGCGACCTCGCGGGGTGCGAGTCGGTCACCCTGGGGGCCGACGCCCCCTACTTCCTGTTCCCGGGTGTCGAGGCGTCGCTCGTCGCCATGATCTGCCTCGCCGAGCAGCGCCACTACGCGCGGGCCGACACCAACGTGAACATGGTGCTCGACCTCTCCCGCCTCCCCGACGACCCCGGCGGCTCCGAGCCGGCCGGCGCCACCACCCGCGACGCGCTCGACGCCTTCACGGCCCGCCACTGGCCCGGCTGGCGCCTCGAAGCGCTCCGAGGATTCGACCGGGGCACGCTCCGGGTCGGGCACGACCCCCATGGCCTGACCGGCTTCTGCGCGTGGGACGTGAACCGGCGGGGGCTCCTGGGCCCGGTGGCGGTGCGGCCCGACCTCATGGGCCGCGGCGCGGGCCGTCCCCTCCTACTCGGTGCCCTCCACCAACTCCGGCGCGAGGGCCGCGGCGGAGTGGAGGTCGTCTGGGTCGGCCCGATCGCCCCCTACGCCCGGCTGGGAGCCACGGTCGGCCGCGCGTTCTTCGTGTACCGGAGACCGGGGGCCTGAGCGACGGGACCCGGCCGCGTCCGTCAGCCGCCGGGGTCCGCCTCGACCCGGGCCGGACTCCGGAACGGCCAGGTGAACTGGGCCAGCCAGCCCCTCGGCGCCACCTCGCCGACCCCGTAGCTCCCGGGCCACACCCGATCGGGGCGGTTCAAGGTCCCGAAGACGCGGTCCAGGAACGCGAACTGCGCCGCGTAGTTCCGGCTGTAGGCCTCGCGCCGATCGGAGTGGTGCCAGTGGTGGAACTCGGGCGTCACGACGACGTGCCGGAGCGGGCCGAACCGGATCCTCACGTTGGAGTGCACCAGCACGCTCCAGAACCCGCTGGCCAGGGCGTAGACCCCGAAGATCCCGGCCGGTAGCCCCAGGGCGAGCATCGGCACGGCCGCGCACGCGGCCGAGAAGGCCCAGTCGACGGGATGCTGGCGGGAGCCGGCCACCCAACCCATCTCCTCGATCGTGTGGTGCACCTTGTGGAACCGCCACAACCAGGGGATCCGGTGCATCCACCGGTGCGACCAGTAGGCGCTCAACTCGGCGAGCGCGAGGGCCAGCGAGAACTGCACCGCGAACGGCCACTCGTCGACGGTCGACCGGACCGCCGACGGCACCAGCACCCGCGCTCCGAACCCCAGCACCACGGCCACGCCGGCGAACGCCATCGGGCCGAAGACCCGGTTCACCGCGAGGTGGGTGAGGTCGGTCAGGGTGCCGGCGGGGAACGCCCGGTGCCGGCGCACGGCGCGCCACGCCTCGGCGGGCACGAAGATCGCGGCGAGGATCACCAGGTAGAGCAGCAGCTTCGGATGGAGCACCACCGCCGCGACCACGCCGAGCGCGGCCAGCGCGGACGCACCCATCGCCGGGCCGGACACGTGCCCTCGGTCTACACGCCCCGCCATCGCTGCCCTCCTCCGGTTGCGACGGGTTCCGCCCTGGGCGGGCTGTGACCCTACCGGGGCGAGCGGAGGCGCGCCTGGGGGAACTCGCGTCCGAGCGCGTGCAGGAACGCCGCCATCGTCAGGAGCGCCGAACCGGCGATGGCGGCCAGGCCGGCGAAGTAGGGCGCCCGGAAGTCGACGGCGGCGAGCTCGTGGCTCCGGCGCACGACCGCGTAGGCGGCCGCGGCGGCGAAGGCGACCCCCAGCAGCGCGACCCCCACCGCGGCGAGCAGCGGGACCCCGTCGTCGACGCCGTCACGCCCCGGCCGGCCGTCCCCGGGCCGGCCGTCGGGCCCGGCGAGGAGTGCCGTCGCCGGCGCCGCCCAGACCACCACGACCAGATAGGCACCGATCACGTCGCTGGGGCGATGCCAGCCCGCCGTCAGGGTGGCCCCGCCGACGGCCGCCGCGTAGCCGGCGCCGACCAGGCCGGCGAGGAGCCGGTGCCGGTGCCCCACGACCACGACCAGCGCGACGGCCAGCGACATCGCCACCGTGGTGTGGCCGCTAGGGAACGTGGGTCTGGTCCCCAGCGGACCGGCCACCAGGTCGGGCCGGGGCAGGACGGCGTGCTTCAGGACCTGGGTGGTGACGTTGGCCCCGGCAATCACCGTCACGGCGACCAGCGCGCGGCTCACCCGGCCGCGGACGAGGGCGATGGTCACCACCGCCGCGCCGAGGAGGGCCAGCGCCGAGACGCTGATCGTCCTCAGCACCCCGTAGGTGATCCGGCGGAGCCGCGGGCGGGAGAACACCCGACCCGACAGCGCGGCGCCGTCTACGCGCTGGCCCCAGCCCGTCTGCACGGCGAGGAGGTAGAGCACGACGAGCAGCACGAGGGCGGCGAGCGCCAGGACGACGAGCCGGACCCGCCACCCGGCTCCGCGTCCGGCCGTCCGCCCGGCGCTATCGTCGCCGTCGCCCACCCCACCCTTGGCTCCCACCCTCACGCCGGAGCCGTCCTCCCGGTCCTCTGTGTCCCCGGTCCACCGCGACACATGCCCTTCGGAATGCCCTCGGCCGGGCCGATGTTGGAGGCGATGATGCGCATCGAGATCTTCTCCGACGTGGTGTGCCCATGGTGCTACATCGGCCGCCACCGCTTCGCCCGCGCCGTCGAGGCCTTCGAGGCCGCCGGTCACACCCGCCCCGAGGTGATCTGGCGCGCCTACCAGCTCGACCCCACGGCCCCCACCGAACCCGAACCGGTCCTCGACCACTACCGGCGGCGTTGGGGTCGGGAGGGAGCGGCCGCCGCCTTCGAGAGGGTCGCGGGAGCCGCCCGCGGTGAAGGGCTGACGCTGCGCCTGGACCGGGCCCGGCGCGCCAACACCCACGACGCCCACCGGCTGATCGCCTGGAGCGCCGACGCCGCGCGCCGCCTCGCTCTCCCCGACCCCGCGGGGATCCAGACCCGGGCCGTCGACGGCCTCTTCCGGGCCTACTTCGTCGACGGGGCCGACGTAGCCGACGCCGCCGTACTGGCCGGGATCGCGGCCGAGGCCGGACTTCCGGTGGCCGACGCCACCGAGATGCTCGCCGGCTCCGACCACGCCTCCGCCGTCGCCGGCGACGTCGCCCTCGCCGGGGAGCTGGGCCTCACCGGGGTGCCGTTCTTCGTGATCGACCGCCGGGTGGCGATACCGGGCGCCCAGGATCCCGATACGTTCCTGGCCGTGATGCAGAAGGCCGAGCGGCTCCACGCCGAGGCCCGGCCCGGGGAGCCGCCCGAGGACGCCGCCGGACCCGGCTCGGAGGTCATCGCCGAGTCCCTGGTCGCACCGCCCGCCGCCGCCCCGGCCCGGCGCTGACGCCCGACCGACGAATCGCCCGGTGTCCGTACCCCTCCGACCCGTCTCGGACCTCCTATCGGTCCTCGAGCTGGAGCCCGTCAAGCCCGACGCGTTCCTGGGGGCCGGTCCCGACCTGGGTTGGGGGCGGCTCTACGGCGGTCAGGTCGTGGCCCAGGCGCTGCGGGCCGCCGGCCTCACCGTCGAGGCCCGGTTCCTGCCCCACTCCCTCCACGCGTACTTCGTGCGGGCGGGCGACGAGAAGCAGCCCGTGCTCTACGAGGTCGAGCGGGTGCGCGACGGCCGGTCCTTCTGCACCCGCCAGGTCGTCGCCTACCAGGCGGGCGGGGCGATCCTGAACCTGATCGCCAGCTTCCAGGTGACCGAGGGCGGGGTCGACGTGCAGCCGATCGCCCCGCCGGCCGGCATCCCCGGCCCCGACGAGCTGCAATCCACCCCCACCGACCTCTTCATGGACCACCGCACGGCCCGAGCCGACGACGGGTCCCGGATCGGGACCACCACCTGGGTGCGGGTGCCTCAGGCGCTCGGCGAGGACCCGACCGTGCACGCGTGCGCGTTCGCCTACCTCTCCGACGAGGACCCGCTCGGCGTGGCCCTGCTCCCGCACCCCACGAGCGGCGACTGGGACGCCCTGATGGCCGCCAGCCTCGACCACGCGCTCTGGTTCCACCGTCCCCTGCGTGCCGACTCGTGGCTGCTCGTCGACCTGACCGGGCACGGGGTGGCGAACGCCCGGGGCCTGGCGCTGGCCCGGGTGTTCGACACGGCCGGGCGCCACGTCGCCACCGTCGCCCAGGAGGGCCTGGTGCGGCCCCGGCGCCGGGACTGACCGGCGCCGACGATCCTCAGACCCGGATCTCGACCGCGGCGTCGGGCTCGAGGACCCGGAAGTGGAAGCTCTCCTCCAGGTAGAAGGTCACCGACTCGGAGTCGTGGCCCGCGTAGCCGAGGCTCACGTCGGAGCCGCAGTGGAAGACGAAGTCGCCCCCGCGACGGCTCACGAGCACCCCGCCCTCGATGCCGGCGGTCCACACGATCGGGCCGCCGACGATCTCCCGCAGGTGGTCGACCACGGGGTAGCCGCGATCGGTGGCCTCGAAGAGCTTCGTGTGCTCGTCGAGGCCGAGGGCCAGCACGTAGGGACCGTCGACACCCACCTCCCGGAGCTTCTCGACCGCCTCCGCCACCCGGCCGGGGTACTCGAGACCGGTGCCCGACGCCGCGACGGGTTCGTGCGACGACGCCTCCGTCAGGCCCCGGATCCCCAGCGCGTCGAGGCCGTGGATGATCGCCCGGTTCTCGGCGACGGCCAGGCGGGCGGCGGCGTCCTCGAGCGCGCCGAAGTCGGGGTCGACGGCCCCGCGGTCGATGTCGCGCAGGTCGGAGCGCGAGACGTCGAAGTCGGTCCGCAGCTCGACCAGCGGGGCGACCACGCGCCGCCGGACCTGGACCCCGGAGAGGACGTCGGCGTCACCGGGTCGTTCGGGCGTGACGTCCTCCACCCGGCCGAGGGGGACCGACGAAGCCTCCCAACCGTGCGGTCCCGAGAAGTCGGCCAGTCGCCGGGCGCCCAGCAGCGCCGAGAGCCTCGAGCGGGCTTCGTCGTCGATCGCGTGCCAGGCCGCGTCCGATACGGGGGCCAGGTCGCGCAGCAGTCGGTCCACGGGATCCTCCCTCAGGTGCCCGGTCCGCCGAGGCCCAGCGATCCGTCGCCGCCGGGCTCGACGGTCGTGGTGCCGGCCTCGTGATCGGTGATCGAACCCTCCACGAACAGGTACTCGCGGAGCTCGGCGTCGAGGACGGGGTCGTGGCGCCGCAACCACTCGAGCAGCATCGCCGCGTGCTCCTTCTCCTCGTCGCGGTTGTGGGCGAGGATCTCGCGGAGCTGGGAGTCGGTGGTGGCGTCGATCCGCTGGTCGTACCAGTCGATCGCCTCGAGCTCCTCCATCAGCGACCGGATCGCCCGGTGGCGCTCCTGGGTCGCCGGCGAGATCAGCTCCCGGGCCTCGTGGATTCCGTCGTCCGCGCTCATCGTCACCTCTCCCGCGGTCAGTCCGGGACGGACTGCTGGGTGTCGAGGAGGTCGACCATGATGCTGCGGATGAACTGGTCGGCCTCGGGCGTCATGCCGCCCGGCACCCCACCGTAGATGGCCCCCGAGATCGGGGCGTCGTCGCGGTGCTCATGGGCGTAGCGGACGGCTTCGTCGAGGTCGGTGGCGAAGGCCTCCACCACGCCCTCCTGGGTCTGCGGGCGGGTGACCGCCATGTGGATGGCGTCGGGGTACTGCTGGCCGTTGAAACGCCATCCACGCGTCCGCATCGAGTCGGCGACGTGGTAGATGCTGAAGGCGTCGGAGGTGAAGCTGAAGCAGAACGTCGGGCTCCCCATTATCCGCAGCTCGGGGTGCGCGCGGACGGCGTCCTGCATGGCCGCCGCGGTGCGGAAGATCGCCTCGGCGTGGCGAAGGTAGCCCTCACGCCCGAGCGTCACCAAGGATGCCCAGGTGGAGGCCAGCAGGCCGCCCGAGCGGGAGCCGTCGATCCCCGGCGAGAGGTACTTGCCTCCGCTCCAGTCGGGGATCATGAAGTACTGGGCCTGTCGCCACGCCTTGTCGCGGAACGCGACCACCGAGGTGCCCTTGAACGCGTAGCCGTACTTGTGGGTGTCGGCGGAGATGCTCGTCACGCCCGGGAGCCGGAAGTCGAAGACGGGGACGTCGTAGCCGAGCTCCTGGCCGAAGGGCAGGATCCATCCGCCGAGGCAGCCGTCGACGTGGAGGCCGACCCCCCTCTCGACGGCCAGCTCCGAGAGCTCGGGGATCGGATCGATGGTCCCGTAGCCGTAGTTGCACGCCGAGCCGATGATGGCGACCGTGTCGGCGTCGACGTGGTCGGCGACGACCTCCGGCACCACGACGGTGCTGACCGGGTCGACGGGCACGGTGCGCGACTCGATCCCGAACAGCAGGCACGCCTTCTCGAACGCCGGATGGGCGGTCTCGGGCTTGACCACGTTGGGCCGCTCGATGCCGCGCTCCTGACGGGCCCGGTCGCGGTAGGCGAGGAGGGCGTGGAGGATGCTGCCCGTCCCGCCGCTGGTGACCAGGCCGGCCGGGGTCCCGTCGGCGACGGCCTCGGCGTGGAGCAGGTCGAGGGTCATGGCGATTATCTCGCCCTCGAAACGGGTGGCGCTGGGGCACATGTCGCGCTGGAGCACGTTCACGTGGGCGAACAGGCCGAACACGTCGTTGAGGAACGCGTAGTGGTCGTGGTCGCCGCAGTACATGGTCCCGGAGATCTTCCCGGTCTCCCAGAAGGAGTCCTCCTCCGACGCGATCTCCCGCAGCTCCCGCAGGACGTCGTCCCGGGCGCGCCCCTCATCGGGCAGCGTGCGGTTCACTCCGTAGCGCTCGGCGTACGGGAAGGTGCTGTTCATCGCTCTCCTCGGTGGGCACGGGACGGGTGCGGAACGGGCCGTCGCACGCTCACCGTACGCCGTCGGGACCGGCCGCCGCCCGGCGCTGCCTAGCATGGTCGGCGGTATGCGATACCTGCGCGAGCCGGCGCTGCCCGGACCGGGAGAGGCCCTTCCGGGGCGCGACCACCCCCTGTTCGCCGGGCCCGAACACCACGCGGTGCTCGGCACTCGGCTTCACCCCCCCTACCCCGCCACGACCGAGCGGGCCGCGTTCGCGCTCGGGTGCTTCTGGGGCGCCGAGCGGCTGTTCTGGAGGATCCCGGGCGTCCACACGACCGCGGCCGGCTACGCCGGCGGGTCGACCCCCAACCCCACCTACGAAGAGGTCTGCTCGGGCCGGACGGGCCACGCCGAGGCGGTGCTGGTCGTGTACGAGCCGGCCTCGGTGCCCTACCACGACCTGCTGCGCACCTTCTGGGAGGGGCACGACCCCACCCAGGGCATGCGCCAGGGCAACGACGTCGGTACCCAGTACCGATCCGCGATCTTCGTCACCTCCGAGGCTCAGCACGCGGCTGCCCAGGCTTCTCGCCGGGCCTATGCCGAGCGCCTCCTGGCGGCCGGGCTCGCCGCGCCGACCACCGAGATCGCGCCGCTCGACCGGTTCTTCTTCGCCGAGACCTACCACCAGCAGTACCTGCACCACGTTCCGAACGGGTACTGCGGGCTCCAGGGGACGGGCGTGACCTGCCCTGCCCCGTCCACGTAGTGCACGCCACGTAGGGCACGACGCGCGGCCGGCCGAGGGCCGGCCGCCCGGCCGAGGGGGACGACCATGGCTCGCCCGGTGTGGAAGGGCTCGCTGAGCTTCGGGCTCGTGAACGTGCCCGTGCGCCTCTTCACCGCGGTCCGGCACGGCAACGTGCAGTTCCGCCAGGTCGACCGCTCCGGGGCCCGGATCCGTTACCGCCGGGTGTCGGAGCGGACCGGCGAGGAGGTCCCGTACGACGAGATCGTCAAGGGCTACGAGATCGCCCCCGACCGCTACGTGACGGTGGAGCCCGACGAGCTCGAACGCCTCTCCCCCGCCGCGACCCACGCCATCGACATCGAGGACTTCGTCACCCTCGAGAGCATCGACCCGGTCTTCTACGAGCACCACTGGCTCATCGCCCCCGAGGACGTCCCCGGCGCGGCCCGGGCCTACGAGCTGCTGGTGCGGTCGATGGAGGAGAGCCGCCGCGTCGCCGTGGGGCGCCTGGTCCTGCGGGAGAAGCAGTACCTGGTCGCGGTCCGCCCCACCCGTGGCGTACTGATGGTGTCGACGCTCCTCTTCCCCGACGAGGTGGTGGCCCCCACCAGCGTCGAGGGGATGCCGGCGCCGGGCTCACGGCCCGAGGTCACCGACAGGGAGCTCGGCCTGGCCCGCCAGATCATCGACTCGCTGGCGACCGACTGGGACCCTGACCGCTACCACGACACCTACCGGGAGCGGGTCATGGAGCTGATCGAGGCCAAGGCCGGTGGCCAGGAGCCCGTGGCGGTCGAGGCGACCGAGGTGGCCCCGAACGTGACCGACCTGGTGGCCGCCCTTCAGGCCAGCATCGAGAGGGACGACCGCTCCGGCCACGCGGCCACGAGCGACGGCGGGGGCGGCGAGCGCCTGGGAGCCTGACGCCTGCCGAGCCCGGCGCGCCGGGTCAGATCGGGTCGAGGAGGCCGGCGCGCCCGTGCCGCGCGAAGCCGTCCTCCCAGGCCCGGCGGTCGGCGTCGGTCATGGCGCGGTACGGGCCACCCGGGTCGTCGCGCCAGTAGACGGGGTCGGAGGTCCTCCAGTGCTCGGCGCGAAGCGGCGCCTTGCGGACCTTGTTGGTACCGGTGAGCGGCATGTGCCCGACCACGCGCACGAAGCGCGGCTCCCACTTGGTGCCCAGGTCGGGCTGGGCGGACAGGAAGGCGCGGAGCTCCCCGGGGTCGAGCTCGGCCCCCGGGGGCATCTCGAGGGCCGCCATCACCTGGTCGCCGGTGCGCGGGTCGGGGACCGGGTAGACGGCCACCATCACCACGCCCGGGATGCGGGCGAGGATGCGCTCGATCGGGGCGGACGCGAAGTTCTCCGAGTCGACGCGCAACCAGTCGGAGCTCCGACCGGCGAAGTAGAACCAGCCGTCGGCGTCGCGGTAGCCGAGGTCGCCGCTCCAGTACCAGCCGTCGCGGATCCGCGCCGCGGTGGCTTCGTCGTTGCGGTAGTAGCCCTCGAACCCCGAGGCGCCGGCGCGGTTCACGATCTCACCGATCGCCTCTCCCCCGTTGACCAGGCGGCCGTGGGCGTCGATGACCGCCGGCGGGCACTCCTCGCCCGTCTCCGGGTCGGCGACGATCACGTCGGAGCCGGGTCGTTCGACGGGCTTGCCCAGCGCCTGGGCGGGCATCCCGGGCCGGCGGGTTATCGACACCGCCCCCTCGCTCGACCCGTAGCCCTCCACCAGCCGGCAACCGAACCGGGCCGAGAAGCGCTCCATGTCGAGCGCCGAGGCCTCGGTCCCGAACCCGAGACGCAACGGGTTGTCGGCGTCGTCAGGCTGTTCGGGGGTGGCGAGGACGTAGGCGAGGGCGCGGCCCACGTAGTTGAAGTAGGTGGCCCCGAAGCGCCGCACGTCGGTTAGGAACCCCCGGGCCGAGAAGCGAGGTGCGAGGGCCATGGTGGCGCCGGAGCCCAGCACCATGGCCCAGTTGGCCATGAGGGCGTTACCGTGGAACAGCGGCATCGACTGGTAGCACACGTCGTCCGCCGTGGTGCCGAACATCGGGGTGGTGATGCCGACGATGCGGGCGAAGCGCTCCTGGCTGCACACCACGGCCTTGGGAGCCCCGGTCGATCCCGACGTGAAGAGCAGGAGGAACCGGCGGTCGGGGCGGGCCGCCGGCCGGAGCGGAGCGCCGGCCGCGGCTCTCCGGCGGGCATCGTAGGGATCCCGGCCGACCACGAGGACCCGCTCCGGGTCGACGCCGAGATCGAGACCGTCCACGAGGGGCAGGTGCCCGGCGTCGGTGACCAGGTACGTGCAGTCGGTGTGGCGCACGTCGGCGGCCAGCTCCTCGCCCCTCCGGGTGTGGTTGATGCCGACCACGGTGGCGGCGCCGAGCGCGGCCGCCCCGATCCAGAACATGTACTCGGCGGTGTTGTCGAGGAGCACCCCCACGTGAGGAGGTCCGCTGTCGGGGCCGCTGTCACCACCCACCATCGCCGCCCGGACGGCCGCCTCGGCGGCGAAGGCGCGCCACGACCAGGCGCCGCCGGCGGTGACCAGGGCGGGGCCGTCGTCGCCGGCCCGGGCCATCAGCAGCTCCGCGACGGTCAGCGGCTCCGCAGGGTCCACGGGTGAGAGGATGCCCGACGGGCCCCGGCGCGCGCGAGGCGGGGGATCAGGGCGCGGGGTCGAGGAGCCCGCCGAAGCCGTAGCGCCCGTGGGGTCCGAAGAAGAGCTGCTCGAGCACCCCGACGCCCTGGCGATCGCCCTCCCGGAAGCGGCAGACCTGCTGCACGTGCTGGAGGTGGACGGCCATCGGATCCTCGTCGGCGAGCACCCACCTCTCGCCCTCGGTGCTGCTCTCGCCGTGCCAGGTGCCGTGGCCCCAGGTCGGGTGCCCGTAGCCGAGACCGGCCATGGCGAAGCGGGCCACGGGTTCGAGTGAGAGCCGCAGCTCCTCGCCCGACGCCCGGGCCATCCGGAGCTCGCCGCCCGACACGTACCGCGTGCCGGGCGTGAACGTGAGGTCGTGGCGGACGAGGGTGAGCTCCTCCACGCCGGCGTCGGCATCGGGGGGGACCGCGTCGCTCGGGTCGAAGGTGGGCACCCGCTTGCCGCTGGCGTGCCAGGGCCGCCCGTCGGCGCCCTCGAAGCTGCCCCACAGCACCGCGTGGTCGTCGAAGTGGACCGGCGCCCACAGCCAGAGGATGGTCGAGAACGGCATCGGGGCGCCGCCCTCGGGCTCACCGACGGGCCGGACCCCCCACGAGCGGTCGCGGGTCCCGACGACCCGGGAGCGGTCCACCACCAGCGACCGGCCCGGCACCTCGATGCGGCCGTCCCAGACCCCGAGCTGGGTGAAGCGGGTCAGGTCGAGCATCACGCGCGACCCGACCCTCATGGTGGCCCGGTTCTCCTGCATCGCCGGGGTCCGGGCCGAGAACGTGAGGTCGCAGGCGAGGCCGGTGTCGTTGGGGTCGAGGACCACCCGCAGCCGGCGCAGAGGCTCGACGATCTCGATGCGCAGCGGCCCGACGCCGGTTTCGGTGCGCTCGAGCGGTGCCCGGCGCGACCCGTGAAACGAGTGCTGTACGCCGTCGACGAGCACGCTGAGCGAGCCGTCCATCACGTCGCGGTTGGGGTACAGCCCCAGCGCGACGCCGAACGTGAAGGCCGCGTCGCGGTCGTAGCCGTTGAACCAGTACCGGTCGTAGGCGTTGCGGTCGCCGGTAGCGGGGACGTGGAGCGGCTCGGGAACCTGGTGGACGGGGTACTCGTCGAGCCGGGTGATGGGCATCGGCGCGGGCCTCGCCTCAGGTCGGGTCGTGGACCGACGCGACGGCGCGCGCGAGAAGGGGCGAGTGGGCGTCGAGGACGCCGCCGAGGTCGTCGGCCCGGTCGAAGCGGGGCAGCCACCCCGTGGCGTCGCGCCGGGCCGGCTCGAAGAGGGCCGGGGCGGGCACGGGAACCGGCGCCGGTCGGGAGCGGGGCCCGGAGGGTGACGCCGGCGTGGTACGAGCCGGCGCCGGGTCGGGCACGACCGGTGGCGCGTCGGGCGCCGCGTCGGTGCGGAGGTCGTGCAGCTCCCAGTTCAGGGGCGGGGTCAGGGCCGACGCGTGGCGGCGGCAGAGCACCAGGGCGGGCGCCATGCGGCCCTCGCCGGCGTCGTCGATCCAGACCCGACGGGCCTCGCCGTCGAAGTCGACCCGCACGACGCCGTCATCGTCGCACCACGAGCGTGCACACCGGCCGAACCACACGCCCGGGACCCTACCGGCACCACGCCCCGGGGACGCGGACCCGCCGGCGTTACCTACGATGTCGGACCGCCGCGCGGGGGCCGCGCGGCCACCCCCACCACCGGAGCGGAGAGATATGGCCGAGTTCCATTCCGCCGACGAGCTACGCGCCGCGGTCGGCTCCCACCTGGGCCACAGCGGTTGGCTCGAGATCACCCAGGAGCGGATCGACACCTTCGCCGAGGCCACCGGGGACCACCAGTGGATCCACGTGGATCCCGCCCGGGCCGCCGCCGGGCCGTTCGGCCGCACCATCGCCCACGGATACCTGGTGCTGGCCCTCACCAACCGGTTCCTGCCCGAGCTCTTCTCGGTCCCCGGTGCCTCGATGGGGTTGAACTACGGCGTGAACAAGGTGCGCTTCCCGGCGCCGGTGCCGTGCGGATCGCGGGTGCGGATGGCGAGCGAGGTGATCTCCGCCGACCCCGCCGGGAGCGGCCTCCAGGTGATCCTCCGCAACACCGTGGAGCTCGAGGGCTCCGACAAGCCGGCCTGCGTGGCCGAGAGCGTCAGCCGCTTCGTCTTCTGAGGGGGCGGGCGTCGCACGCGTGGGGCCGGGCGCGACGGTGGCCGTGGCCCTAGGGCCACGGCCACCACGCCGCTGCTCGTACCGGGCACCGGTGCGCTCACCGGCACCGGTACGGATGGTTCAGGTGATCGTGCCGGGACCGATGCCGTCACCGATGGTGATGTTCACCGGGTTGGTGGCCTGCACGGTGAAGGACTTGCCGGC
>JADLDD010000017.1 GCA_020846855.1 Acidimicrobiia bacterium
CGACCGTGTGCTCGAAGAGCAACCGGCGGAAGCGGCTCGGGGTGTCGGCGGCGAGGATGCGGTCGCGCCGGGACGCGTCTACGGCGGTGAAGTCGCCGCCGGCCGCGGCGTCGAGCTCGGCGATGCCCGTGCGGTAGCGCTTCCGGAGATCCGCGATCCGGCCTCGCCAGAGCTTCACCTCCCAGGGGCGTAGCGGCACCGGCTCGGCCATCGGGTTCGGGGTGGCCTTCCCCCGCCCGCCGACGTTGCGATCGCTCCAGGGCCCGCCGGCGAAGACCATCGCGTGGTGGTCGTCGAAGACGGACAGCAGACCGTCGACGTAGTCGACGGCGCCGGCCTCGCGCGCCCCTGGTGCGGTCTCCGCCGGGTCGTCGCGGGGTCCGGGCACCAGGCGGGCCGTGGCCTCGATCACGACGCCGCGCTCGTGGGGGGTGAGGAAATGCGGCCCGCCGGGCGGGCCGGCAAGAAGGGCAGCCGCCCGGGCGGGCGGAAGGCGTCGCAGGAGCGGGAGGAGTCCCAGCGAGGCGCCCGCGACCCCCGCGCCCACCATGAACGTACGGCGGTCGAGGTCGGCCGGCCCCGGCTGGCCCGTCTCGGGCGTCACGGCGCGAAAGGTACCAACCAGGATCGCCGGCGGCCCGGACCGCTCCCCGCGCCGCGTCGCCGGGCGGTCGGGCCGTACCGGGCCTCCCGCCGGGACCTTGGGCCCTGTCGCCGCGGACGGGCGGTGCCCGAGCATCGCCCCATGAATATCGTGTCGGTACCGGTCGGGGCCGGCTGAGGAGCGGGCGGTGTCGGTGGCACCCACGATCGCGAAGCGGGTGGGCGAGGGGGAGCCGGCGCCGAATCTCGCCGACTACGACGCCGCGCGCGCCTCGTTCACCTGGGCGGGCGCGCGTGAGGCGCTCGACGGACTTCCGGGCGGTCGGGGCCTGAACATCGCCCACGAGTGCGTCGACCGGCACGCCGACGGCCCCCGCGCGGGGCGGGTGGCGCTGCGGTTCCTGGGGCGTCACGGGCCCGCGGTCGACGTGACCTACGCCGACCTGGCCGCGGCCACGGGCCGGTTCGCGAGCCTGCTCGACGGGCTGGGCGTCGAGGCCGGCGAGCGGGTCGCGTTCCTGCTCGGGCGCCGCCCGGAGCTCTACGCGGGGGTGCTCGGCGCCCTGAAGCACCGGTCGGTGGCCTGCACCCTCTTCTCGGCGTTCGGGCCCGAGCCGGTCCGGCAGCGCCTGTCGCTGGGCGACGCCCGGGTGCTCGTGACCACGCCGGCCTTCTACGAGCGCAAGGTCGCTCCGATCCGTCACGAGCTCCCGGCCCTACGGCACGTCCTCCTCACCGACGTGACCGCCGACGGCGCGCCGGCCGCGACCCGTGCCCTGGACCCGCTGCTCCAGGAGGCCGACCCCGGCTACGTGACCGAGCCCACCGATCCGGAGCAGATGGCGCTCCTGCACTTCACGCGCGGCACCACCGGCACCCCGAAGGGCGCCGTCCACGTCCACGACGCGATCGTCGCCCACCACGCGACCGGGCTCTCGGCCCTCGACCTCCACGACGACGACGTCTACTGGTGCACCGCAGCTCCGGGTTGGGTGACCGGCATCTCCTACGGGATCCTCGCGCCCCTCGCCCACGGGGTGACCTGTGTGGTCGACGAGGCCGAGTTCGACGCCGATCGCTGGTACGGCATCCTCTCCGAGCAGCGGGTCACCGTCTGGTACACGGCGCCCACCGCGGTTCGGATGCTCATGAAGGTCGGCCCCGAGGCCATGGCCGGCCACGACCTCTCGGCGCTTCGGTTCGTCGCCAGCGTGGGCGAGCCCCTCAACCCCGAGGCCGTCGTGTGGGGAAGCGAGCACCTGGGGATGCCCATCCACGACAACTGGTGGCAGACCGAGACCGGCGGGATCATGATCTCGAACTTCCGGTCGATGCCTGTGAAGCCCGGTTCCATGGGCCGCCCGTTGCCCGGGATCGAAGCCGCCATCCTGCGGCGCGACGACCGCGGCGGGATCGCCGTCGACGGAAGTGGCGCCGCGCAGGTGGTCGAAGAGCCGGGAGTCGAGGGGGAGTTGGCTCTGCGTCCGGGGTGGCCGTCGATGTTCCGCGCCTACCTGGGCGACCCCGAGCGCTACGCCCGGTGCTTCGTGAGCGGCTGGTACCGCACCGGCGACCTGGCCCGCCGCGACGGCGACGGCTACTTCTGGTTCGTCGGTCGCGCCGACGATGTGATCAAGTCGGCCGGGCACCTCATCGGCCCGTTCGAGGTCGAGAGCGCGCTCATGGAGCACCCGGCCGTCGCCGAGGCCGGCGTGATCGGGATCCCCGACCCGGTGGCGGGCGAGGCCGTCAAGGCGTTCGTCGTCCTGCGCCCCGGCCACGAGCCGGGAGAGGCGCTGCGCAAGGAACTGCTGGGCCACGGCCGGCGGCGCCTCGGCGCCGCGGTCGCCCCCCGGGAGATCGACTTCCGCGACGAACTGCCCCTGACTCGCAGCCGCAAGGTCATGCGCCGCCTGTTGCGGGCCCGGGAGCTGGGGCTCCCGGAGGGTGACCTCTCCACGCTGGAGAGGGGGGCGGACGATGGGTGACCCGGCGCCGGCCGCCCGCCACGTGACGGCGGAGCACGCACGCGACCTGCTGCGCACCATGCTTCTTATCCTCCGCTTCGAGGAACGGTGCGTCGAGCTCTACAGCGAGACGAAAATCCGCGGCTTCCTCCACCTCTACATCGGCGAGGAGGCGGTGGCCGTGGGCGTGATGGCCGCCCTCGACGACGACGACGCCGTGCTGGCGACGTACCGGGAGCTCGGCCACGCGCTGGCGCGGGGGGTTCCGGCCCGCTCGATCATGGCCGAGATGTTCGGCCGGCAGGAGGGGTGTAGCCGCGGGCGGGGTGGCTCGATGCACCTCTTCGACGTCTCCCGCCGGTTCTACGGCGGCAACGCGATCGTCGCCGGAGCCCTTCCCCTCGCCGTGGGGCTCGCCCTGGCCGACCGGCTCGCGGGCCGGCCTCGGGTGACGGTGTGCTTCTTCGGGGAGGGCGCGGTCGCCGAGGGCGAGTTCCACGAGTCGATGAACCTCGCCGCCCTCTGGGAGCTGCCGGTGCTCTTCTGCTGCGAGAACAACCTCTACGCGATGGGTACGGCGCTGGCCCGCTCGCAGGCCCAGACCGACATGGCGCTGAAGGCGGCGACCTACGAGATGCCGGCCTGGCCCGTGGACGGGATGGACGTCCTAGCCGTCGAAGCCGCGGCTCGTGCCGCGGTCGATTCCGTGCGCCGGGGCGGCGGGCCCCACTTCCTCGAGCTTCGCACCTACCGGTTCCGCGCCCATTCCATGTACGACCCCGAGCTCTACCGGGACAAGTCCGAGGTGGAGCGATGGAAGGAGCGCGATCCGATCGGCGCGCTGACGGAACGGATGACCGCGACCGGAGTGCTGGACCCCAGCGTGGTCGACGAGCTCGAGGCCGCGATCGGGGAGGAGATATCCGACGCCGTCGCGTTCGCCGAGGCGGGCACCCTCGAGCCGGTCACCGACCTCCTCCGCTTCGTGACGAGCGAGGCGGGGCGGCCATGACCGCGACCGTCGGCGGGACCACGACCGTCACCTACCGCGAGGCCTGCCGTGACGCCCTGCGAGAGGCGCTCCACGCCGACGAGCGGGTCTTCCTCATGGGCGAGGACATCGGCCGCTACGGCGGTTGCTTCGCGGTCAGCATGGGGCTACTCGAGGAGTTCGGGCCTGATCGGATCCGCGACACGCCGCTCTCGGA
>JADLDD010000018.1 GCA_020846855.1 Acidimicrobiia bacterium
CCGAGGTTGATCCTCTGGACGACCACGAACTCGGGGGGGATGTTGGTGTGCTTGAGGATGCGGCCCTCGGGCGTGCTCGAGTCGAAGAACCGCCTCACGGTCTCCGTCGCGTACTCCTCGCCGACGGTCAGGTCGCGGTCGAGGCGGACCAGGTCGTAGAAGTGGGCGAAGTAGTCGAAGACCTCGTCGTCGCCGACGGGCGCTCCCGGCTGGAGGAACCCGGCTCTCTCCATCGCGCCGCGGAACGCGGCCGGGCTCGGCTCGAGCACGATCCCGTCGATCAGGTCGCGCATCTTGGCCAGGTCGAGGTCGTCGAAGCGCTTGCACAACCCGTAGTCGAGGAAGGTCACCCGGCCGCCGGGACGGAAGAGGTAGTTGCCGGGATGGGGATCGCCGTTGAAGAGCTTCAGGCGGTAGATCCCCGCGAAGACGAAGCGGAAGATCGTCTCGCCGGCGAGGTTCCGCTCCTCCGCCGGCCACCCCTCCACGACGGAGAAGCGCTCACCCTCGGCCAGCTCGGTCGTGAGCACCCGGGCCGTCGAGTAGGAACCCAGGACGCCCGGCACGTGGATGAAGGGGTGGCCTTCGTAGTAGCGGGCGAACTCGGCCTGGTTCCGGGCCTCGTGCAGGTAGTCGAGCTCCTCGGTGAGGCGCACCCGGAGCTCGTCGACCATGGGACCGGCCTCGAAGCCGGAGAAGTGCAGGCCCAGCGCGCCGAACAGGAGGTCGGCGTTGTCGAGGTCGGCGGCGATGGCCTCGGAGACCCCGGGGTACTGGACCTTGACGGCCGCCGCCACGCCCTCGTGGGTGATGGCCCGGTGCACCTGCCCGATCGAGGCCGCCGCGATCGGGACCGGGTCCCACTCGGCGAACGCCTTCTCCGGGGGCACACCGAGCTCCTCCTCGACCACGGCCGCGGCCAGCTCGGCGCTCATCGGCGGGGCATCGGCCTGAAGCTGGGCGAGCGCGTCGCGCAGCGGCGCCGGGAGGCCGTCGTCGAGGTAGCTGGCCATCTGGCCCAGCTTCATGAGCGCGCCCTTCATGTGGCCGAGGCTCTCCGCCACCTGCTCGGCCGTCCGCAGCTCGTAGGCGGCGTCGAGCTCCTCCTTGCGCTCGGCGGAGGCGAAGATCCGGCGGGCCCGGTGCAGGGCGAGGGTGCTCCCGGCCCGGGCGCCGAGGCCGGCGAGGCGGGCGCTGCGGGCGGCGCGGCCGGTGTGGCGCAACGCCGACGGGGCGCGGCGACGGGAGGCCCACCGCCGACCGGCGGCGGCCGCCGCCGCGAGGGCGGCCACCGCCACCGCCGCACCGGCGACGGCGCCCACCCGGCGCCGGAACCCCCGGCGGGGCGGTCGCGGTCGCCGGGACCGACGCTCGTGCCGGCCCGCGCGCCGGTGCGCTTCCTTGTCGCCCACCGGCCCGGACGGTACGGCCGGCCCCGGCGGTGTGTCGAAGCGGAGGGCGACGAGGGGACAGCGCGATCGCATGCCGGAGCGGGCCCCGGAGGGACCGCGGGATCGGCTCAGGCCGGACGGCGGCGGTGACGGAGGATGCGGCGCCGCTCGCGTTCGGTCAACCCGCCCCACACGCCGTACTTCTCGCGCGCGGCCAGGGCGTACTCCAGGCACGCCTCCCGCACGGGGCACTCGGCGCAGATGGCCTTGGCCGGGGCCGCGGCGTCGTCGTTCTCCTCGGTGTCGGGGTAGAACAAGTCGGTCGGAACGCCCCGGCAGCGCGCCTGCTGGCGCCAGGCCTGGTTGGTCGCCCGGTCGTGGATCGTGAGCACTCTCGCCTCTCCTGGCCCACCCCTGCGGGCGGGACAACTCGGTCCAACGTGGTTTCATCGGCCCGTATTCCCTGCACCTGAAGGCCTTCACGGCCATGGGGGCGAGCCGGCCTTCGACCGGAGCGCGCCCGACGCGGGGGTCGGCACCCGGGCGCCGGGCGCGGGCGGGCCGGGACGCGGCCCGTACGATGCCGCCGATGGCCCGCGCCCGCTTCCCCCGCCACCTCCCGCGGGGCCTGGCCGGCGCGGTGGTCCTAACCGCGCCGGGGTTGGCGGTCCGGGTCACCGGCGCCGGGCTCACCCCGTGGCTGGCCGCGGTCGTGCTCGGCCTGGCGGTGGTCGGGGCGGCGTTCATCCTGGCGTGGGCGGCCGAGGTCGTGCAGCTCGACGTGTCGCAGGGCCTGGCCCTCGCGGCGCTGGCCCTCGTGGCGGTGATGCCGGAGTACGCCGTCGACTTCGTGTTCACCTGGAAGGCCGGGGCCGACCCCGATCGCTACGCGCCGCTCGCGCTGGCCAACATGACCGGCAGCAACCGGCTCCTGATCGGGGTCGGGTGGGCCCTCGTCGTGCTCCTCAGCGCGTGGAAGCTGAGACGGACGGCGCGGCGGGCCGGTTACAAGGGGCCGATCGACGCCACGGTGACGCTCGACCGCAGCCACGCCGTCGAGATCGGCTTCCTGGGCGCGGCGACGCTGTGGTCTCTGACGCTGCCCCTGCACCGGACGCTCACGTTCGTGGACCTGGCCGTCCTCGTCGGGATCTTCGCGGGCTACGTCGTCCGGATCAGCCGTGCCCCCGCCACCGAGCCCGAGCTCGCGGGCCCGTCGCTTCGCCTCGCCGAGCTACCGACCGCGACCCGGCGCGTCGTCACCGTGCTGATGTTCGCCTACTCGGCCGGAGTGATCCTCTACTGCGCCGACGCGTTCGCCGGCGCGCTGGTGGCGACGGGCCGCGAGTTGGGCGTGAGCACGTTCCTCCTCGTGCAGTGGCTGGCCCCGCTCGCCTCGGAGGCCCCCGAGCTGCTCGTGGCGGGCATGTTCGCGTGGCGCCTCGCCACGGGGCCCGCGCTGGCCACGCTGATCTCGTCGAAGGTCAACCAGTGGACCCTGCTGGTGGGGACCATGCCGCTGGTGTTCGCGGTGTCGGCCGGGGCCGCGCACGGCCTGCCCCTCGACGCCCTCCAACGCCAGGAGCTCTTCCTCACCGCGGCGCAGTCGGCGTTCGCGGTGGCGGTGCTGGCCGATCGCACGATCACGCCCCGCGAGGCGGGTGCGCTCGCCACCCTGTTCCTCACGCAGTTCGTGCTCGGCGGCGTGCTCCCGACCGACCTCAGGTACCTCCAACGCCTCGGTGTCGGAGCCCTGTACCTGCTGCTGGCCGCGGTCCTCCTCGTCGGCCGGCGGCGGCACCTCACGAGGCTCGTCGCCGACGCCTTCCGCACGCCGGTCGCGGAGCTGGCCGGCGAGGCGCCCGATCCGGGTCACGCGTCCGGGCATGGGATCATGCGCCCATGAGCGACGGCGACACCACCCCCGTCGACACCCGGGCGGCCACGGCCGGGGCGCTGCTCGCCCTCGCCGTGATCGTGCCGGTGTCGGTCGTGGTGGCGGTCCTCGACCGCACCGGCGACGACGGCAGCCCCGCCGGAGCCGCCCTGGGCATGGTCGGCCTGCTCCTCGCGTACGCGGCCGGGGGTTGGCGCGCCGGGCGCCTGGCCCCCGAGACCCCGCTCACCAACGGGGCGATCGCCGGTCTCGGCGCGTTCGCGCTCTGGATCCCCATCCGCATAGCCATCTGGGCGGTCCGGGACGACCCGTCCGCCCTGGTCGGCGGCCACGACCCCGTCTTCGACGTCGGTTCGGTCTTCGGGGCCGTGGTGCTCGCGGCGGCGTTCGGGATCCTGGGCGCGCTGGTGGCCACCCGGCGGGCCCGGAGCTCCGACCGCTGACCGTGACCCCGGCCCGGGCCGGCTCGGCTCCGGGCCTCGGTGCCGCGTGCGACAATGGGCGCCGGCGGCGAGCCGGCCGGGTGGCCGCGTCCGGGCCCCCCGTCCCCCGGGGCGGGTGGTGACCCGGCCGAGGAACGTCCGGACTCCACAGGGCGCGGTGCTGGGTAACACCCAGTCGGGGCGACCCGCAGGAAAGTGCCACAGAGAACAGACCGCCGATGGCGGGCCGACGCCCGCACAGGCAAGGGTGAAACGGTGCGGTAAGAGCGCACCAGCACCCGGGGCGACCCGGGTGGCTAGGCAAACCCCACCGGGAGCAAGGCCGAACAGGGGGAGGGCGGCCCGCCCGCTGACCCCCGGGTGGGCCGCTGGAGCCGTCGGGCAACCGCCGGCCGAGATGGATGGCCACCGGCGCACCACGGTGCGTGCACAGAATCCGGCGTACAGGCCGACTCGCCGCCGCCACCCACGCCTCTAGCCTGGGGTCGTGGTCCCACCACGGGGTGGCACCCCGCCCCTGCTCACCGTCGGGCACGGCACCCTCGACCCGGACGCCTTCCTGGAGCTGCTCCACGCCGCGGGTGTGGAGCAGCTCGTCGACATCCGGTCGTATCCGGGGAGCCGCCACGTCCCGCACTTCGGGCGCGAGGCGATGGAGTCGTGGGTGCCGGGCGGTTCCGTGGCGTACCGCTGGGAGCGCGACCTGGGCGGGCGGCGGCGGGGCCGGCCCGACTCGCCGCACACGGCCCTGCGCCACCCGGCCTTCCGCGCCTACGCCGACCACATGGAGACGCCCGAGTTCGCCGCGGGGCTCGACCGGGTGCTCGCCGGCGCGCGCCGGCACCGGACCGCGGTCATGTGCTCGGAGAGCGTGTGGTGGCGTTGCCACCGGCGGATGGTCGCCGACGCCGCGCTCCTCGTGCACGGGACTCCCGTGCTGCACCTCATGCACGACGGCCGGCTGGTCCCCCACCCGCCCTGGGACGTCGCCCGGGTCGAGGGCGACCGGATCGTCTACGACGGCGGGTCGAGCGCGGCGAGGTGGGCGGTCGCGTTGTAGGACACGAGGCACGGCGTGCCGAAGCGGACCTCCACCCGGGTGATCGACGCCAGGCCCAGGAACATCCGCCACGCGACCTCGTCGCCCGCGCCCAGGGCCCAGGCCACGGCCGCCTTGATCGGCGATACGTGGCTCACGGCCACGACCGGGCCACCGGCGTCACGGCCGACGAGGTCTTCCACGCACGCCGTGACCCGCTCCCTCAGGCCACGGAGGCTCTCGCCGCCCGGAGGGGCGAACGACGGGTCGGCCCGCCACCGGCCCGACACGTCGGCGGACATCCCGGCCAGCGGGCGGCCCTCCCACTCGCCGTAGGAGATCTCGGCCAGCCGGTCGTCGATCTCGACCGGTAGGCCGCACGCCTCCCCGACCAGGCCCGCGGTCTCGCGGGCGCGCCCGAGCGGGCTGCTCACCACCAGCGCGGGTCGCAGCTCGGCGATCGCCGCCGCGGCGGCCCGGGCCTGGCCGCGCCCGAGCCCGGTCAGCGGTGGATCGGCCCGCCCGAGGAGCAGGCCGTCGCGGTTGGGTGCCGTCTCGCCGTGGCGGAGCAGTATCAGCGCCGGCGCGGGACGGCTCACTCCACCGTCTCCCTCAGGCGCCCGGTCCGGATCAGCTCCGAACGGGGGCCCTCCTCGTAGAGGCCGAACATGCCCACCGCGAACCAGCACGCGACCAGACCGACCACCTCCAGGAGGGCCGTCGCCCACAGAGCCGGGAGCAGGCCGTGGTGGGGGATGTCGAGACCGAGCGTGGGCCACCAGAACACCTCGGTGAAGCGCCAGGCTCCGGAGAGCAGGAGCCCGCACATCATCCCGATCGGCAGGCACAGCAGGCGGCGGCGGAGCAGGCGGCTCCGACCGATCGTGGCGACCATGATCACGGTGAGCACGGCGACGCTGAGGACGATCGTGTGCCCGACCGCGAGGCGGCGGAACGGCGCGTCGAGCAGCAGCGGCACCAACGAGCCCGCCGCGATCAGGCGGAAGTCGATCCCGGCGCTGCGGAACACCGTGAAGACGATGAGCACCGACGGGCCCACGTACCAGAGGAGCACCGCGACTCAGCCCCCGTCGAGCGCGGCGTTCACCAGGGCGTCGGCCTCGGTGTTGAGCTCACGCGGCACGTGGGCGACGTCGACCTCGTCGTAGGAGGCGAGCAGGGCCCGGACCCGGTCGTGGAGCGGGACCAGGTGGGGCTTCCGCACCCGGTAGCGGCCCTCGATCTGGCGCACGAGGAGCTGGGAGTCGGCCCGGACCCTGATCCGCCGGGCGGGGAAGCGCGCCGCGGCCTCCAAGGCCGCGATCAGGGCCCGGTACTCGGCGACGTTGCTGGTGGTCACCCCGATCGTCTCGCTCACCGTGGCCAGGCGCGTGGGCGGCCGGGTGGACGGGTCGAGCACCACCGCGCCGATGGCGGCCGGGCCGGGGTTGCCGCGCGAACCGCCGTCGCAGTACACCACGACCTCGTCGAGCGCCGCCCCGGCGCGCCCGTCGAGCGGCAGGCGGCCCTGGGCGCCGGTCCCGTGGTCGTCGGGCGTGCCGGTCATCCGATCACCCGGTCGCGGTCCCGGCCCCGGTCGGGACGGCCGTGGCGGTCACGAGGCCACGAGGATGCAGCCGCAGTTGTCGCAGTGCGACACGGCGTCGGGCGGCTGGGTGCGGATGCGCTCGGCCTCGGTCGACGGGATGGTCAGGTGGCAGCCCTGGCAGGTGAGGCCGACCAGCCGGGCGATACCCGTCCCCCGGGCCTGCTCCCGGCAGCGCTCGTACTCGCGGAGCAGCTTCTCGCCCACGGGCTCGGCGGCGGCCTGCCGCCTGGCCGCGGCCTCGCCGAGCGCGGAGTCGATGCTCGCCTCCTCGGCGGCGATCGCGTCGCGGAGGACGGCCGCCCGCCGGGCCAGGCCGCCGGCCCGGCCCTCGATGACTGCCACCTCGGACTCGACGGCCTCCCGCTCCTCCATCGCCGCGAGCTGGCGATCCTCGATCTCGCGGCAGTGACGCCGGAGCTGCTCGACGTCGGCCTGCATCGCCTGGAGCTCGCGGGGCGAGGTGACCTCGCCGGAGTAGAGGCGCGCCTCCATCGCCCGGGCCCGCTCCTCCGTCGACTCGGCCTCGTCGCCGAGTCGCCGCTCTCGTGCGGCGACGTCGTCGTGCCGGCTCCGCACCGCGATCAACTCGGCGTCGGCGACCGCGATCTCGCCGTCGAGCACCTCCAGCTCGGCGCGCTCGGGCAGGCTCTCCCGCCGGCGACGGAGCCGGTCGACGACGGAGTCCTCCTCCTGGACCGCGAACAGGGCGTCGAGGGCGCTCACGGGCTCGAATGTAGCGGCGGGACGGCGCGGGCTCACCCCGTCGGCGGCGGGCCCGAGGTGGGCGGAGGCGAGGTCGTGGTGGGCGGCGCGGTGGTGGGCGGCGTCGTCGTGGGTGGCGCCGTCGTGGGCGCCACGGTGGTCGCCGGGGTGGTGGTGGAGGTCGTGGCCGGGTTCCGCCGGTAGCGGGACGACGACGGGCCGCGCCCTTCGGGAGTCACCCGGGCCGATCCGGGCCAGAGGGCCTCGTTGGGCTCGGTGAACTCGATCACCGGGGAACCGGCGAGGTAGGACTCCATGAACGCCCGCCAGATCATCGCCGGGTACGTACCGCCGTAGAGGCGGGAGAACTGGCCCACGGCGCCCATCGGCTGGTTGTCGGCCGTCCGCCCCATCCACACCACGGCGACGGCCTGGGGCACGTAGCCGGCGAAGAGGGCGTCGCGCGAGTCGTCGGTGGTCCCGGTCTTGCCGGCCGCGGGCCGGTCGAGGCGCGCCCTGGTCCCGGTGCCGCGGTCGATGACGGTCTCCAGGAGTGAGGTGACCGTCCGGGCAACCTCCGGGGCGATCACCCGCTCGCCCCGATTGGTGTTGTCGATGATCACCCGGCCGTCGCTGTCGACCACCTTGCGGACGAACACGGGACGGTGCCGCACCCCCTCCGCCGCGAACGTGGAGTAGACGGTTCCCATCTCCACCAGGTTGTTGGACAGCGTTCCCAGCGTCATCGAGGGCTGGCGCTCGACGGCCCGGTCGTCGGGGCCCCGGTCGATCGTGGCTCCGAGCCGTTCGGCCATCGAGGCCACCTTGTCGAGGCCGACGCTGGCCGACAGCCGCACGTACGCGCAGTTGACCGAGTGCGTGGTGGCGGACCGGAGGCTCTGCCACCCCCCGCTGCCCTCCGCGTTGCGCAACGGGTAGGTGGGGAAGCCGGGGAAGCTCACCGAGCACGGCGAGCTGCCGTCGACGTGGTCGTCGGGCGAGTAGCCCGCCTCGAGTGCCGCGGCGAGGGTGATCGCCTTGTAGGTCGACCCCGTCTGGCGGCCGGCCCGGGCGGTGACGATGTCGTACTTCGACTGCTCGTAGCCGGCCGCGTTGACGACGGCCTTCACCTCGCCGTCGCGCGGGTCCATGACGACCATGGCGGCCGAGACCCCCTTGGCCGCGGCATCGGGAGGGAGCGTCCGGGCGATCGCCGCGGTGGCCAGGAGCTGGGCCTCGAGGTCGTAGCCCGTGTACACCTGGAGGCCGCCGCGCATCACCGCGTGGTAGCGGGCGGCACGGGTGGCGCCCAGACGGGGGTCGTCGAGGAGGAGATCCTGGACGTGGGCCACGAAGTAGTTGTCGGGCCGAAGCTCGGCCGGCGGCACCTTGGTGGGCAGTGGCGCCGCCGCCGCGAGCATCCCCTCCTGGCCCGTGATGTGCTTCTCCTCGACCATCCGATGCAGCACGTGGACGCGGCGGGCCCGGGCCGCCTCGGGGTGCAGGAACGGGTCGTACCCGGAGGGGTTCTGGATGACCCCGGCGAGGAGCGCCGCCTGCGCCACGTCGAGGTCGGACGCCGGCACACCGAAGAACCGCTGGGCCGCGGAACCGATCCCGTAGGAGCCGGCGCCGAAGTAGACGGTGTTCAGGTACTGCTCGAGGATCTCGTTCTTGCTGTACTCGCGCGTGAGGCGGACGGCGAGGATCGCTTCGCGGACCTTGCGGGCGAAGTCGCGCTTGGGCGTGAGGATCCTCATCTTCACGAGCTGCTGGGTGATCGTGGAGCCGCCCTGGGTCACCTCACCGGAATCCACGTTGGCCCGCAGGGCCCGGAACAGCGCCTTACCGTCGACGCCCGGGTTGGAGTAGAAGGTCGAGTCCTCCGTCGCGACGACGGCGTTGATCACGTTCGGGGACACTTCCTCGATCGGGATGGTGAACCGGTCCTGGAGGCCGAGCACCCCGACGACCTCCCCGTTCGCGGCCCTCACGACCGAGCGCTGGTCGAGGGGCCGGAGCGCGTCGGTGACACGGCCCTCGAAGTGCTGAGCCGATCCGATGGTGCGCAGGCCGGGGACCAGCGCCGCGGTGCAGAGCCCGACGACGAGACCGGCCGCGAGCACGAGGAAGAGGAGGCGCCCGAGACGGGCCATACGGCGACGCATGTGCGCTCCCAGCATGTCACAGCCGCACTCGCCGCCGGTGGCGCGCCGGACGGGGGCACGGCACCCGCCTCCCGGTCGGCCGTCGGTGTCACAGGGGGCCGTTAGCTTGCGATCCGTGACGCAGGTGCACCTCGTCGACGCGGGCGCCGAGACCGACCGGGCCCTGGCCCGGGCGGTGGCCGCGGCGCGCGGCGCCTCGGGCCTCGCTCCGGTCACCGTCGCCTCGGCCACGCCGTACGCCGCGCTGCTCCTGCGCCGGGCGTGGGGCCGTCGCGCGGCGGCGACCGGCGCCGGCGGGCCTCGCCGTGCGGGGGCGGGCGGCGGCGGCCCTCACGGGGCGCGGGCCGGGTTCGCCAACCTGCGCTTCGTCCCCTTCACGGGCCTGGCGGCGGCCCTCGGCGTCCCTCCTCTGCAGCGCGACGGCCACCGACCCCTCACCCCGCCCGTCGAGCGGGCCGCGGTGCGCGTCGCGCTCGGGCGGCACCCCGGTCACCTCGGACCGCTCGGCTCCGAGGCGGCGGCCGGCGGCCTGCTGACCGCGTTCCGCCGGCTGCGCCGCCTGGACGCCGGCGGCCCGCCCGCACGCTCCCGCGGCCGCCACGCCGAGGTGAGGTCGATGTACGCCACGTTCCGCGGCGTCGTCGCCGGCCACCACGACGCCGAGGACCGCGCCCGGTCGGCCGCGGCCGCCGTGGCGGCCGGCGAGCCGCACACCCTCGACGCCGGCCACGTGGTGCTGCACCTCCCCGGCACCCTGTCGCCCGCCGAGACGGAACTGGTGGCCCGGCTGGCCGACCTCGGCCGGCTGAGCGCGGTGCTGGCGACCACCGGCGATCCGGTCGCCGACGAGCCCGTGCTCGCACTGGTCGGCACCCTCGAGCGCCTGACCGGCACGACGGTCCGGGGCGGGACCGATCCACGGTCCGGGCGAGGCGGGGTGGCGACCGACCCTCTCATCGTGAGCGCCCCCGATCCCGAGGAGGAGATCCGGGAGGCCGTACGCCTGATGCTCGACCGGGCGTCGTCCGGCGGGGTGGCCTTCCACCACATGGCGATCCTCTACGCCGACCCGGAGCCCTACGCCACCATCGCGGACCAGGTCCTGGCCGAGGCCGGTGTCCTCCGCCACGGGCCCGGGCCCCGGCGCCTCGGCGACTCCGTCGCCGGCCGGGCGTTGGTGGGCCTCCTGGAGCTCGCGGCCGAGGGACCCGACCCGCTCGGCATCGAGAGATGGCTCGCCGGCACTCCCGCCACCGACCCCGGCGCCTTCCCCCGCGGTCCAGGCGGGTCGGGCCCCGACCACCTCGTCGAGCGCCTGGCCGCCGAGTTGCAACCGCCGGTGCCCGCCACCTGGGCATCCCTGGCGACCTGGGCCCGGTCACTGCTCGACACCTACCTCGATCCCGAGGGGGGTCCGGATCCCTGGCCCGATCCCGAGAAGGAATCGTTCCACCGGCTGCACCTCGCGCTCGACGCCATCGCGGGCATCGACCGGATCGGCGTGCCCGCCGACCTGGCGGCCTTCCGCGCGGAGGTCGCCCAGGAGCTCGGAGCACCGAGCGGAGGCGGGGAGCGCTTCGGGGAGGGCATGTTCGTCGGGCGGCTCGGCTCCACGTCCGGGGCCGCATTCGACACCGTGGCCGTCGTCGGCATGGCCGAGGGGCGGTACCCACCCCGGCCGGCACCCGACCCGTTCCTGGGGGCAGCCCTCGCCCCCGGTGGGGCGGAGGCGGCCCGCCGGCACCACCTCCTGGCGGTGGCCTCGGCCCGGAACGTGATCCTCTCGTTCCCGCGGGGCGATTCGCGCTCCGGTCGTCGGCACCTGCCTTCGCCGTGGCTGCTCGAAGCCGCGTCGCGCCGGGCCGGGCACCCGCTCCCGGCGGGCGCCCTCGCGGCCACGGCCAGGTTCCCGTGGTTCCGGTTCGTCTCCTCCTTCGAGGAGACCCTCGCCGGGTCGGCGTCCCCGGCCTCGGTCGTGGAGGCCGAACTGCGGTCGCTGCACGGGTGGCGATCGGCGGGCCATCGCCTCGAGGCCCATCCGATCGTGGTCGCGCGCCCCGGGCTGGCGGCGGGCCTCGAGCTCACGCGGGGCCGGGCCTCGCACCGCCTGACCCGCTTCGACGGGCTGTGCGGGCCACACACGCCGGGGTCGACGAGCACCACCGAGCCCGATCCCGCCGGGCCGGTCTCGGTATCGGTCACTGCGCTCGAGCGCTGGGCGGCCTGCCCGTTCCGCTCCTTCCTCCACGACGTGCTCGGCGTCGCGGAACCGGAGCCCCCTCCCGACACGGGCGGGCCTGGCCCGGCCGACCGGGGCATGCTCCTGCACGCCGTGCTCGCCGAGTTCATCGCCGCCGCCCCTCCCCGCCTCGACCCCGGCCAACCCTGGACGCGAGAGGAACGCGACCTGATGCGGGACCTCGCCGAGCGGCTCTGCGACCGGCACGAACGCCGGTGGCGGCCGGGCCGCCCGGACCGGGGAGGGGGCACGGGCCCGGCGAACCGGTCACCGGCGTGGGAGGTCGAACGGCGGCGGATCGTGCGCAGCGCGGTCGAGTTCCTCGACGCCGACGAGGAGGTTCGGCGCACGCTGGGGGTCGTCCCGCACCACGACGGCGTGGAGGTCGGGTTCGGCCGGCCCTCCGATCCCCTCCCGGGACCGACCATCGCCACCTCCCGCGGGCCGGTGGCGCTGCGCGGCCGGATCGACCGGATCGACCGGTCCCCCGACGGCCGCCGCCTGGTGGTCTACGACTACAAGACCGGCCGCTCGGTCCGGGCCGACGCCTCCGAAGCGCTGGCGCGCGGCACGGGCCTTCAACTCCCCGCGTACGCCGTCGCCGCCGCGTCGGCCCTTGCGCCCGGCGAGGCCGGCGGCACCGTCGGCGACCGCGGGGCCGGCGGAGACGAGGCGGGAGCGCAAGGCGCCGGGCCGGCCGCGCTCTACTGGCCGGTCGGCCCCTCGGCCCGGCGGCGCCCCGACCTCAGCGGCTTCGACGCCGTGGGTCCCGAGATCGTCCGCCGCCTCGAGGAGCCCGTGGCGGTGATCGTCGGTGCGATGTCCGACGGCCTCTACCCCGCCGTCGCCGACGACACGCGCCGATCGGGCCGTGGTTCGAGCTGCGCGGCGTGCGGCTACCGGCGCCTCTGCGCCGCCACCCGCGGCGCTCCGTGGGAGCGCAAGAGCCTCGATCCCGCGGCCGCCCCCTACGTCGGTCTGAGCGCCCGGGAGAGCACGGCGGGGCCGGGCACGGAGCCGGCGTGACCGCCCCCGGCCACCGCGGGCCGCCCGAAGCCGGCGAACCGGCGGAAGACGCGCACCGGGTCGGGGGGTCCGGGCCGCCCGCCGACCAGGCGGCCCGCGACGACGTCGCCGGTCGCCTCGACCTCACCCTCCTCGTGCACGCCGGGGCGGGCACGGGCAAGACCACCGCGCTCGTCGGCCGGATCGTCGCCCTCGTCACCTCCGGCACGGCGGAGCTCCACGAGATCGCCGCCATAACGTTCACCGAGGCGGCGGCGGCCGAGTTGCGGGACCGGGTCCGATCCCGTCTCGACGACGCGGCGGGCGACGCCACGCTCCCACCGGCGGCCCGCGCCCGGGCCCGCCTGGCGCGCTCCCAGATCGACACCTCCACCCTGACCACCCTGCACGGCTTCGCGCAGCGGATCCTGGCCGAGCACCCCTTGGAGGCGGGGCTCCCACCGCGGTTCCGGGTCCTCGACGACGTCGAGGCGTCGTTGTGGTTCGACCGTCACTGGACCGGTTTCGTGGAGAGCCTCACGACCGAACCCGAGTGGCGGTCGACCCTCCTGCGGGCCCACGCCCTCGGCATCGGGCTGCCGTCGCTGCGGGCGGTGGCCCTCGCCATCTGGGACCAGACCGATCGCCTCGGCGACGGCCCCACCACCCTCCGGCCGCTGCCCGACCTCGACCTCACGGAGGTCTTCGCCCGGCGCGAGGTCGTGCGCGGCGACCTGGCGCGTTGCGGCGATCCGTCGGACCGCCTCGCGCTCCACGCCGAGGCGCTCCTCGCCGCCCTGGCTCCCCTGGACCACGCGCACCCGCCGCCCGGTGCCCCCGACGACTCCTTGGCCCTCGACCTGCTCGACGTCCTCGACGGGTACCCCCGCGCCGCGGTGGCCAAACGGGGCCGGAAGGGCAACTGGCCCGACGTGGGTGCGGCACGGGAGCACACCGCCGCCCTCGGCGCGGCCGTCGACCGGATCCTCCTCGGCCAGCGGGCCGCGGTCTTCGATCGCCTGCTCTCCCGGCTCCACGACTTCGTCACCGGCCTCGCCGCGGAGCGCCTTCACGAGGGCGTCCTCACCTTCCAGGACCTCCTCGTGGTGGCGCGCGACCTGCTCCGCCGCGACGACGGCGTGCGGCGCGCCTGCTCCTCGCGATACCGCCGGCTCCTGATCGACGAGTTCCAGGACACCGACCCGCTCCAGGCGGAGCTCGCCCTGCTCCTGACCTCCGGCGATCCCGAGGCGGGCCGCCTCGCGTGGGACACGACCCGGCCCCGGCCGGGGCGCCTGTTCGTCGCGGGTGATCCCACCCAGTCGATCTACCGGTTCCGGCGCGCCGACCTCGGCGTCTACGACCGCATGGAGGATCTCCTCGCCGGCGGCGCGCGCGAGCTGTCGGTCAACTTCCGGTCCGTGCCCGGGGTGCTGGAGTGGGTCGATCACGTCTTCGCCCGCCTCCTCGAGGGCGCCGAGCCCGGCGTGCAGGCCCCCCACCGGGCGTTGACGGCCCACCGCCCACCCACGGGCACGGCCGCCCCGCCCGTGACCGTGTTCGGCGGCCCGCTCGACGCGCCCGTCGGCGCGGTGCGGAACGTGGAGGCCGACGCGGTGGCGGGTGCGGTCCACGAGCTCGTCTCCTGCGGCTGGGAGGTCACCGACCCCTCGACGGGCGAGCTGCGCCCGGCGCGCTACCGCGACGTCGCGATCCTCATACCGGCCCGCAGCGTCCTCGGCGCGCTGGAGGCCGCCTTGGAGGCTGCCGGGATCCCGGCCCGCGTGGAGAGCCGGTCGTTCGTGTTCGACTCCCCCGAGGTCCGGGAGTTGGTGGGTATCCTCACGGCCCTCGACGACCCCACCGACGAGGTCGCGGTGGTCGGCGCGTTGCGGAGCCCGGCGTTCGGGTGCGGCGACGACGACCTCCTCACGTTCCGGCGGGCCGGCGGCCGGTTCGACTACCGGGAGCCGGCCCCGGCGGGCCTCGACGGCTCACATGCGGTCGTGGCCGCGACGGCGGCCCTGCACGACCTTCACCGGGAGGCCCGATGGCAGCGGGTCAGCGACACGGTCGCCGCGGTGATCGCACGGCGCCGCCTCTTCGCGGTCGCCCTGGGCCGCCGGCGGCCGCGTGACCACTGGCGGCGCTACCGGTTCCTCCTCGACGCGGCCCGCGCCTTCGACGACGCGGGCGGGGCCGGGCACCGGGAGTTCGTCGAGTGGGCCGCGTCGCGCTGCGACGAAGGCGCCCAGGCCCTGGAGTCGCCGGGCTCGGAACCCGACGACGACGCGGTGCGCCTGCTGACCATCCACGGCGCCAAGGGCCTCGAGTTCCCGGTGGTGGTGCTCGCCGGGCTCCAGACCTCCCGGCGTCCGCTGCCGGGCCCGGTCCGGTGGCGGACGGGCGGGGGCTACGAGGTGGCGCTCGGGTCGACCTCGGCGGGATCGCGGGTGGCGACCGCCGGCTACGACGCCCTCGGCGCCGCCGAGGACGCCCTCGACGCCGCCGAACGCGTCCGGGTCCTCTACGTCGGGGCCACGCGGGCGCGCGACCACCTCCTCGTGAGCCTCCACCACCCCGCCGGGCGGCCCTCCCACGCGGCGACGCTCCACGGCCTCCACGCCCCGTTCGGCGACGCGCCCGCCGGGCACCGCGAGCCGGGACCAGCACCCGGGAAGCCGGGGCGCGACCACCACCGGGCCGCCCCGGGCCGGGCCGTCGCCCCGGCCGGGGCGAACCACGCCGACTGGCTCCGCGAGCGCCGGGCCCTCCTCGAGCGGGCCAACCGGGCGGCGACCGTGCCGGCCACCCGGCTCGCCCACGCGAGCGCCGCGGCCACGCACGCGGCGACCCCGCCTCGGGTACGGGCCCCCGGGCGGCGGCGCGGCGCGGCCGGCACCCGGATCGGGCGGGCGGTCCACGCCGTCCTCCAGCACCTCGACCTCCCGGCGGCCACCACCCTCACCCGCCTCGCCTACGAACAGGCCGAGGCCGAGGGGATCCCCGAACGCGCCCCAGAGGTCGAGGAGCTGGCGGCCGGGATCGTCGCCTGCCCGGCGGTAACGGGGCTCCTCGCCGCGGGCCCGTGGTGGCGGGAGGTGCCGGTCGCCGCTCCGCTCGGCGACGTCGTGGTCGAGGGCGTGGTCGACCTCCTCGTCGACACCCCGGGCGGGCTGGTGGTGGTCGACTACAAGACCGACCACCTGGCCGACGCGGCCGCCGTCGACGCCGCCCTGGAGCGGTACACGCCCCAGGGCGCGGCGTACGCGCATGCCCTGGTCGCCGCCACGGGCCGCCCGGTGACGCGATGCGTGTTCGTGTTCGCCCGCCGCCCCGGACCGGCGCTCGCGCGCGAGGTCACCGACCTCGAGGGTGCGATCAGGCGTCTCCCCCGCGGCGCCCCGGGATCACCCGTCGTGGGGCCCGGCTCTCTCGATCTCGACCCGGTATAGGCGGTCCGACTGCGTCGGTTGCCACATCATCGCCGCGTACCCCAGGTGCCCGTACCCGCCGGCGAACTGCAGCCACTTGACCATGCCCGGCTCCACCGCGGTCACGTCGGTCCACCCGGGGTAGAGGTACGGCTCCCACGAGGCGTAGAGCACCACCTGGCCGGGGCGGACACCGGGCGAGATCTTGGCGTGCACCTTCATCTCGCCGAGGTCGTTCCAGATGCGGACCCAGTCGTTCTCTCCGATGCCGCGCTCGGCGGCGTCGGCGGGATGGATCTGCGCCGTGGGGTAGCCGCGGGTCGTCTCGAGCATGAGCGGGTTGGTGGTGTTGGTGGCGTGGATGCTCCAGCGCGGATGGCCGCCGGTGAGCTGGAACGGATAGTCGCCACCCATCGGGGGCGGGTCCTTGTGGACCGGCAGCTCCTCACCGGCCTCCAGGAACCAAGGGTGGTCGATGTGGAACTGGGCCCGGCCGGTGAGCGTCGGGTACGGGGTGCCCTTCTCGACGTGGTCGCGGTACGCCACGAACGGCTCGTCGGGGCGCAGCTCCGAGGCCATGGTCCCCCCCACCGCCCGGGGCAGGCGGTCCGGCCTGACCCATCCCGTCTCGCGCAGGCGGGCGACGGTGGTCCCCTCGGGGAGGTTCCCGGACAGGACGCTGTCGGCGAGGATGTCGTCGAGAGCCGCCTCCTCGGTGGTGATCGTGCCCCCGAGCGTGTAGCCGTCGGCGACGCTCGCGTACGTGCGCCGCCCGCCCCGCCCGTCGGAGAAGTCGGCGAGGCCCCGCTCCGCGGCCCGCCGGCTGACCGCGGCCGAGAGGTCCTTGAAGATCCGCCAGTCGCTACGGGCCTCGCCGCGCGGCTCGAAGGCCCGGTCGGAGAGCATCCGCTCCCACGAGTGGCTGTTGGGGGCGTGGAGGTCGAGGCGCTCTCCCTCCACCGCCACGGGCAGGACGATGTCGCCGTACATCCCGGTGGTGTTCATCCGGAAGTCGACCAGGACGATCATCTCGAGGTCGTCCCACAGGTGGCGCAGCATCTGGCGCTGGCCGCCCCGGGTGCGGCGCAGCGTGTCGGTGCCGACCTGGATCATCACCTGGGGCACGGTGTCGGGCTCGGGGCGCACCACACCTCCCCACCACCCGCGGCTGCGCGCCTCCTTCACGTACTCCCCGATGGGTCGGGGGCTGTCTCCCCATCCCTCGCGATCCCACACCTCGTCGAAGCCGCAGTGGTAGTAGAGGAAGAACGCCGGCGGGGTGGTGGTGCCCCCCGCCGCGCCGTGGCGCATGATCTGCTGGATGGCCCGGCCGTCGGTCATGGCCGGATCGGACGCCTTCATGGCGTCGAGGAGCGCGTCCATCCCCGACAGCGCGGCCTCGGCGTCGGACTCGCCCGCGGCCCGCTTCAGGAGGCCCGTCACCTCGCCGTCGATGAGGGCGATGATGTAGGTGTCCCAGCCGGCCCCGGGGCGGCCCCAGTTGCCGGTCAGACCGAGGACGAGGTCCATGGCCCGTTCCATGAGGTCGCCGTGGTAGTGCTTGCACGACCCCAGCCCGTTGTAGAGGCGGGTCCGGCCGCCGGCGACCAGGCGGGCGAGCTTGCGGATCACGTCGGCGTGCA
The DNA here is from genome assembly GCA_020846855.1 of Acidimicrobiia bacterium. Taxonomy (GTDB): domain Bacteria; phylum Actinomycetota; class Acidimicrobiia; order IMCC26256; family JADLDD01; genus JADLDD01. The sequence continues at coordinate 17,571 of JADLDD010000018.1, forward strand.
CACCGCACACCGCGGCGGCGTCCTCGGGCGCGTAGTCGCGCAGGCGCTCCAGCAGCCGGTCGTGAACGGTCCGCACCTCTACGGTGCTGCCGTCGGCGAGGGTGACCTCGTGGGCGCCCTCCAACTCGACGTCGGTCGGGGCCTCGGGGTCGTCGAGGCGGGTCGCGTCGGCGGCCGCGAGCGCCCCGGCGCGCCACACGTAGAAGCGGTCGGCCCGGCCCGTAGGCTCCACGTCGGATTCCCGCAGGAAACGGCCGTCGGGCATCACCAGGAACGGCAGGTCGGTCTGGGAGCACACGAACCCCCGGTCGACGAGGCCTTCGTCGATGATCACCCGGCACATCGACAGCGCGAGCGCCACGTCGGTGCCCGGGGTGATCGGCACGTGGTAGTCGGTGTGCATCGCCGAGGGGCTGTAGTCGGGCGAGATGAGCACGACGGTCGCCCCGCGGTAGCGCGCCTCGGCGAGGAAGTGGAAGTACGGGATGCGGGTGAAGGCGGGATTCGCGTTCCAGATCAGGATCACGTCGGAGCGGAACGTGTCGTCGGCGGCCGACCCGCCGAGGACCCCACCGAAGGTGATGTAGTGCCCGAGGTGGACGTCGCTGACCGTCGAGTTGCCGTCGAGGGCGACGGCGCCGATCGCCGACGCGAACCGTGACCGACCCATCGACGTGAGCGTCCCCCCCTGGGGACCCTCGTCGATCATCACCGAGGTGGCGCCCTCCTCCTCGTGGGCGTCGATGATGGCGTCGGCCACCGCGTCGAGGGCTTCGTCCCAGGTGATGTGCTCCCACTGCCCTCCGCCCCGCTCCCCGACGCGCCGCAGGGGATGGGTCACCCGGTCGCCGGTGTCGCGGTGGGTGTGCCAGACGGTCCCCTTCTGGCAGCCCAGGGGGTTGTAGTCGGGGACGCCGGCCAGGGCCGGCATGTCGCCCGAGACCTCCTGGAAGACGGCCTCGCCGTCGGTGGTGTAGAGGTGGTAGCCGCAGTTGGCGATGCAGTTACCGCAGTGGGAGTGGCGCAGCGAGCGCTCCCACGTCCAGCGCTGTGCGATGTCCGGCATGACGGGACCTTAAGGCCCCGAGCACGTCGAGCGAAGAGACGCATGTCACACGGCTCCGACCGTCGTCGTTCCGTGGCGCCCCGCCGGGCTCCGGGCGTCGGCCCGGCTTCGGCGACCGGACGGCGCCGCCGCCGCGGGCACCGACGCCCGACATATACCATTCGCCCCAGGAACGGTCGCGTGCTCACCGGGCGGGAAGAGACCCGTCGACCGGCGCGGACCGCGCTTCAGCGGGAGGCGACATGGATCGCAACACCGGTCAACGCCGCCGATCGCGGCTCCGGGGGCACCGGTCTTCGCCGTGGCTCCGGGGCGCGGCGTTCGCCGTGCTCGTCGCGGCCACGGCGTGGGTCTCGACCCCGGCTCCGGGTGTCGCCGCGTCCGACCCGCCGTCGAACGGCTGGGAGACGACGACCCCGGCATCCGCGGGCATGGACGCCGCGGTGCTCGACGGCGCGCGCGACTTCGCCTTCCAACCCGGTCGGAACACGCAGGGTGTGGTCGTGGTCCGGGGCGGCCGGATCGTCGACGAGTGGTACGCGCCCGGCGAAGGGCCGGAATCCTGGTCGGCGAGCTGGTCGATGGCGAAGAGCGTCACCAGCGCGCTCATCGGGATCGCCATCGAGCAGGGTCGGATCGCCTCGGTCGACGAACCTCTGTCGACGTGGTTCCCGGAGTGGGCCGGCACGGCGAAGGGGGCCATCACGCTCCAGGACGTCCTGCACATGGAATCGGGTCTCGACTGGAACGAGGACTACAACGTCAGCGCGATCGAGCGGTCCGACATCATCCGGATGGGGTTGTCGGCCGACCAACTCGACTACGCCCGTAGCCGGCCTATAGCCGCCCCACCGGGGACCCGCTTCCACTACTCGAGCGGCGACACGATGCTCCTCTCCGGCGTGCTCCAGGCCGCGACGGGCATGCCGGCCGACGAGTTCGCGCGCCGGTACCTCTTCGACCCCCTGGGGATCCGGCAGGTCGAGTGGTGGCGCGACGCCGAGGGCCACACCCTCACCTACTGCTGTCTCGACATGCCGAGCCGCGACTTCGCCCGCATCGGCCTGCTCTACCTCCGCGGCGGGAACTGGAACGGCACCCAGGTGCTGGCGGAGTCGTGGGTGCGGGCGTCGTTCGAACCCACCGAGGACTCCGACGGCGGGTACGGGAACATGTGGTGGATCGGCACCATGCCCGAGGTCGAGGGCCGGATCTACTACGCGGTGGGCTTCGACGGGCAGTGGACGTACGTGATCCCGAGCCTCGACCTCGTGGTCGTCCGCAACGGCGACTACACGAAGAGCTGGTGCCCACCGGTCGCCGATCCCAACCTCTTCGGGCGGTACCCGCCCGCCGGCCTCTCGGCGGAAGCCGGAACCCGCCCGCCCGCGTCCTGGAACGAGGGCGACTTCCTCCGGCCGATAGTCGAGTCGGTCACCGGACCCCCCACCGGCGAGGCCGCGACCCCGGACCCGGAGGACCCGCCCCGCCGCCGTGACCCCGAGGGTCAGAGGATGGCGCCCTGCCCGGCGGCGGCGACGATCACGGTGTCGCCCGAGACGACGACCCCGCCGGCCACGGCGCCCCCCGCCCGGGCCGTCGTGGCCGGAGCCCGCTACACCGGCTGACCGGAGCCCCGCACTCGCCGAGCCGGCCGGATCGGCGGCAGTCCGTCGTGCGGACGGCAACCCCCGGAGCGCTGCGGGCCGGGGTGCTCGCCTGCACCCGGCCGGCGGTCTCCCCGGTGGGCGCTGGCGGGCTCGAACCGCCGACCTCCTCCTTGTAAGAGAGGCGCTCTACCAAGCTGAGCTAAACGCCCGGGACCCGCGAGGGTACCGGACCGGTACCACCCCTCCCCGGCCGTCGGCGCCGCAGTGAGGCGACCGGTCGCCTCGCCGGACGAGGCCCGGCCACGCGCCCCGGCCGGGTTTCACCCGCTACGCGGACAGGCCCTCGGACCAGTGGTCGAAGTACGGGTCGGGTCGGCGGACCTTCGGGGGACGGCCGCGGCGCGGGATCTCGAGTTGGACCCGTCCGTCGGCTACGAGCTCGCCACCCCAGACCCCGCACGGCTCCTCCCGTTCCAGGGCCGACTCCAGGCAGGGCCGCCGGACGGGGCAGGCCCGGCAGAACGCCTTGGCCCGGCCGATGTCGTCGCGGTCGTCGGAGAAGAACAGCGCGACCAGCGAGGCCGCGCCGTCGCGGCAGCGCGCGTCGACCCGCCAGGCCTCGGTGTCCGTCTCGGTGGGCTCGAGGATGATCATGGGGGTTCTCCTCTCGCTCTCGGGTGCTTCGTCGGGTCGGGCCCGGTACCGGGTGGGCGGGTCGATGGGCGGAGGGGCGGGCGGTCGAACGGTGGCGGACGACGAGAAGGCCGCCGGGGAGGTCCCGGCGGCCTGGGTGTCGATCGGGGTAGCGGAGCGCTACGGCGAGATCACCAGGGGCCGGGCCCGTACGGGGTCGTCGTGCTTGTGGATGCGGTACATCCACGACGACCCCGAAACGGCCACGAACCGGGCACCGGCACGCGCGAAGCCGGCGACGAGACGGTCGTCGAGAGCCGGGGTCGCGTACATGTCCGGGGGCCTCTTTCGGGGTTCGGGCCCCGGCGCCGTGCGCCGGGGACCACCGCTGGTGCCCCACCAGGAAACCAGGCCCGCCCCGGGGCGGTCAACCGATTATCCCTACCCACCGCTCGGGCGCCGGTGAACGGGCGCGGAGCGCCGGCTGCGGGGTGGCGTCAGCCGCCGCCCCGCCAGAGCTCGTAGGGGGTCAGATCGCGCGACCCCTCGAAGGGCAGGCTCACCGGCCGCCCGGACCCCGCCGCCGCGTACGCGGCGCAGATCACCTCGAGCACCGACCGGCCCACGGCGGCATCGGGCTGGGGTGCCCCGCCCGAGCGGATGTCGCGCAGGAACGCCCGGAGCTCGGGCAGGTAGCCGTAGTGCCCCGTCACGCCGCCCGTCGTCCCCGCCGCCGGGTCGTCCCACGTCAGCTCGGTCGTCTCGTCGCCGCTGACCAGCCTCAGCTCCGGCCACGGATCGAGCACCACCTCGAGGCGGGCGGCATCGCCCTCCACCACCGCGCCGGAGTCCTCTCCGTCATCCGGGGCCCGGCGCCACGAGGCCTCGACCGTGAGCGTAGGGCCGCCGCCGGTGCGCATCCGCACCACCGCGTGGTCGTCGCTCTCGCCGTCGGCGGTCGCCTCCAACTCGGCGTCGACCTCCGTCACCGGCGCGAAGCCGGCGAGGGCCAGGGCCCACCACACCGCGTGCGCCCCGAGGTCGAAGAGCACCCCGCCGCCGTAGGCCGGATCGAGGAACGACCCGTAGGTGGGGCGGGCGTGACGCATGTGGACCCGGACCGACCGCAATGGCCCGACCGCTCCGGCCTCCACCCGGCGCCGGGCCTCGGTGATGACCGGCGCGTAGGCGTAGTTCTCCGCGTACGCCACGGCCCGACCGGTGCGCTGCGCCGCCTCCACCACGGCGTCGGCGCCGGCGAGCGTGGACGCCAGGGGCTTCTCCACCACGACCGCCCGTCCCGCCTCCAGCGCCGTGACCGCGTGGTCGGCGTGCACCGACGGCGGACCGGCCACCAGGACGACATCGACGTCGGGCCGGCCTACCACCGCACCGAGGTCGGCGAAGGTGGCGTGGTCGCAGCCGACGGTCCACGCCCGTCGCTCCGCCGCCGCCGCGGTCCGGGATGCGACCACCGCCACCCGGGCGTCGGGCAGCGCGTCGAGGACGGGGACGTGAAGCGCCGTGATCCACCCGGCTCCGAGTACGGCCACACCGGCCGCGTCGGGGCGGGTGGGGGCCGGCGAGGCCCCGGCCGCCACGATGCGGTGTACGAGGGCCACGTCGGCGGCGGCGTCGGCAGCGGGGGTCAGGGGAACCACCCCTTCGGTGGCCACCGCGTGGAGGTGGCGCCACTCGGCCCGGAACCCCGTCTCGTGGCGCGCGCCGAAGGTGTCGGAGCTGAGGAGGGCACCGTCGTTGGTGTGGAGGGGGACGGTCGCGGCCTCCGACGATCCCCACGACTGCGGGAAGCGCACCTCCACCTCCCGGTCGGGCCAGAGCCATCGGGCCCGCCAGTCGACGCGCTTGACCGTTCGCTCGTAGGCGACGACGACCGCCTTGGTGTGGCCGTAGTCGAGGACCGTCTCGAAACCGAATCCGCGCAGGAGGGTGAGGTGCTCCACGGCCTGCGGCTCCCCGAGCGTGGCCCGCAGCAGAGCCAGGTCGTGGGTGGAGAGGGTGAGCCCCATCAGGGCGGCGATCAGGTGGTCGGACGGGGCGTCGAGGCCGGCGTGGTGGATCCCCGTGGCCAGCCACGAGAGCGGGGTCTCGGCGTCGGAGAGCGCGGGGTCGACCGGTCCTCTCACCAGCTCGACGGCGTCGGCGACGAAGGCCTCGTTCGGGCCGGCGATCGTCTCCACGACCACCAGGTCGGGGGGATCGAGGCCGGCCATGAGCTCCTCGGCCTTCCGGAACGCCGGGTCGTATCGGTGCATGGTGCCGACCTGCACCGGGACCCCGGTCGACTCCGCCTCGGCGACGACGGCCCGGGCCTCCCCCACGGTCAGGGCCAGGGGCTTCTCGACCAGGACCGCCCGCTTGCCGGCGCGGCAGGCGTCGATCACGTACCGGGCGTGGAAGGCGTCGGGCGTCGCGACCAGCACCACGTCGACGTCGGGGTCCGCGAGGAGCTCGGCCGGCCGGGCCGACCGGCGGGCGCCGAGGCGGTCCGCGATCGTGGCGGCGACGCTCGGGGCGGCGTCGACGACGTGGGCGACCCGGAACAGGTGCGACAGCGAGGCCAGGGCCGGAAGGTGGAGGGCCTGCGCGGCCATGCCGCACCCGATGATCCCGACACCGAGCACCGGCGGTGCCCCACCGGAGCCCGTCATCGCGCCCGCCCGGGGGCGCGGGGCGAGCGCCTCCCCTCGGCGATCAGCTCCATCAGGACGGCGTGGATGGCGGGCGAGCCCACGACGATGTCGCCCGAGTCGAGCCAGCGCCGGTCGTCGCCCTCCCAGTCGGTGACGAGGCCACCCGCCTCCCGCACGAGGAGCGCGCCCGCGGCGACGTCCCAGGGGCCGAGCCGCAACTCGAAGTAGCCGTCGAAGGTGCCGGCGGCGGTGAAGGCGAGGTCGAGGCTCGCCGAGCCGGCGCGGCGCACGTCTTCGAAGGTGAGGAACGCGGCCTCGAAGGTGGCGAAGTACTCCGGGGCGAGGTCCTTGTGCCGGAACGGGAACCCCGTGGCGCAGATGCTCTGCTCCGGGGTGCGCTCCCCCACCGAGAGCCGCTCCCCGTCGCGGAACGCGCCGCCGCCGGCGTACGCCGTGAACGTGTAGCCGAGGAACGGGGCGTGCACCACGCCGACCACGGGCACGCCGTCGCGCACGAGCGCCACCGAGACCGAGACCATGGGGAACCCGTGGAGGAAGTTGGCGGTGCCGTCGAGCGGATCGCACAGCCAGCCCACGGGGCCCCGCGAACCCCCTTCCTCCTCACCGAAGAACGCGAGGTCCGGTGTGCGCGCGGCCAGGACGTCGCGCACCACGGACTCGGACCGGGTGTCGATGTCGCTCACCCAGTCACCCGGCGCCTTTGCCCTGACGTTCGGGGGCCGTCGAAACCCCTGGGCCACGACCTCGCCGCCGGCCCGCGCGGCTTCCTCCGCCGCCGCCAGGAGGGCCGGCAGGTCCCGGCCACCCGGGGCGCTGCCGGAGCTCACCGCACCACCGCCGGGCGCAGGGCCTCCAGCAGGGCGGGGGTGGCGGCGGCCAGGAGCTGGCGGCGGGCCTGCGGATCGGTGACCGCCAGGGGCTCCTCGGCCACGTCGACGAGGGTGGCGCCCGCCTCCCGGCAGGCGAGCCACCCCCCCAGGTAGTCCCACGGCGCGTGCCACCGACCCGCGTCGACGTAGGCGTCGATCGATCCGGCCGCCACGTCGCAGAGCGCCAGCGCGCACGAGCCGAGGGACCGGAACTGCTTCCACGGCAGTATCCGGTCGGGAAGGCTCGACAGGGCCACCACGGCGTCGTCGACCCTCGCCACGTCCGACGCCCGGAGCTCGGTCCCGTCGCGCCGGGCTCCGCTCCCCCGCACCGCGGTGAACGTCACCCCGGTGGCCTGGTTGACCACCAGGGCGGCGAGCGGGCCGTCGGCGTCGAGCGCGCAGATCGACGTCGCCCAGTAGGGGATCTCGCGCGCCGCGTTGGTCGAGCCGTCGACGGGGTCGACGACGACGACGACCTCCGCGCCCGCCGGACCGGAGCGGCCCGACTCCTCGCTCACTATGCCCACCGGCAGCCCGTGGAGCACCCGGAGCGCGGCGGCGTCGGCGGCCAGGTCGATCTCGTACTGACCCGCCCTCCGGGTCCGGGCTCGGCGGCGGGGGCCGGAGATGGCGCCGACGGCCCGGCCCACCTCGCCGGCGGCGGCCGCGAAGGCGTCGAGCAACTCCTCGGGGGCCATGCCGCGAGTCTGGCAGAGCCCACGCCCTGCACGAGCCCCGGCCCGACGGCGACGGACCCGACCTCGGTTCAGGAGTGAAGACCCGCGTCCGGGGGCCGGCCCCGGTCCGAACCCGGGTCGAGACCGGGGAGCGCGATCCCGTGGCGGGCGAAATCGGCGGGGGTGTCGAGATCGTCGAAGGCGTCGTCGCCCGCCACGCCGGCCCACGCCTCGGGCTCCAGCACCTCGACCGGTACCTGTTCGACGAGCACCCGGAGGGAACTCCTCCCTGCCGCCAGGAGCCGCCGGGCGGCCTCGATCGCGCCCGGCGCGTACCGGGCGCACGTGTACTGGAGCCGCCCGTCGCGATCGCGAGGGACGACCGTGCGCTCCGACGGGTGGCCGGCTACCAGTCCGAGCAGGGCCGCGTCCACGAACGGCAGGTCGCAGGCGAGCAGGACCACGCCCCGGGGGGAACCCGGACCGACCGCCCCGGCGCCCGCCACCAGCGCGGCGAGGGGCCCGGAGCCGGGCGGCTCCTCGCGCACGGACCGGAGGCCGCTGACGCCCGGCCCGACCTCGATCGCCGGGTCGCAGACCGCGGCCAGCACCGCGGCCGCCCGCCGCGACAGGGTCGAACCGTCGATCGGCACCTCGGCCTTGGGTATCCCGAGGCGGCGGCTCGCGCCACCGGTGAGTAGCAGCCCCGGGCACGTCATCGCGCCCACCGACGGTCGGGTTCCCTCACGGGATGGTCGGAGCGACGGGCCGTAGCGAGTACCCGACGACCTCCCAGCGGGCACGACGCCGCCGGAGCCGGACCTCGTTGCGCACCTCCGAGCCGTCGCGGAGATGCAGCCGCGTCACGACGGCCGCCGCCTTGGTACCGGTCGTGACGTCGTCGATCGTCACCCGGTCGAGGAGGCCCCCCAGCTCGGCACGGTCCGCGTACGCCCGCCGCTTGGCGGCCACGAACGCCTCACGGTCCCGCCCGTCGTGGAGCTCCGGGCCGGACAGCGTCCACACCGTGGCGAAGTCGAGGCGGTCCCAGGCCACCTCGTACGCGACCGCGACGTCGTCGGGCGACACGCCGCGCTCCCTGGCGACCACGACCACGAGGGCGAGGCACAACGCGACGATCGCCGCACCGACCAGGGGCAGGATCACGCCAGGGCCTCGATCCGCCGGGCGAGCTCGAAGTCCTTCACGGTGAGGCCACCGGCGGAGTGCGTGCTCAACGCCAGCGCCACCTTGCGCCACCGGACGTCGATGTCGGGGTGGTGGTCCACCTGCTCGGCGAGGAAGCCGACCCGGACGACGAACGTGACGGCGTCGGGGAACGACTCCCGCTCGTACTCCTTGCGGATCGTGTCGCCGTCCCGCTCCCAACCGGGCAGCCCGGCCAGGGCGGCCCTGATCTCCGAGTCGGTGGCCGGTTCCGCCATGCCCCCCATTGTCGACCCTGCCGGTCCCCCCGGCCAACGCGGAGCGCTCCCCGGCCGCGATCCGCCCACCCGGCCGTCGCCACGGCAAGCTTGGTAGGTGGACGGCGCTGCTCATACGGGAGAAGGCGGAGCCGATCCCGTCGCCGAACCCCCCGCCTCGATCGACGTCGATCGTGAGCGGGGCCTGGTCCTGACCTGGGCCGACGGGGTGGAATCGAGCTTCGGCCTCGAGGAGCTCAGGGTGAACTGCCCTTGTGCCGGATGCCGCCGCGACCGCACGGAGGGGCGCACGGTGTGGCCGCGGCCCACGTCGCCCCGGCCGCTGCGGATGCTCGACGCCCGCCTGGTGGGCGGTTGGGGGATCGGCCTGTCGTGGAACGACGGGCACTCCACCGGCATCTACTCGTGGACGACGCTTCGCGTCTGGGCCGGCCCCGACGCGCCCGCGACGCGCTGAGCGCGGAACCGACCTCCCCGCGCGCCCCCCAGGTGAAGCGTTGGTGAACTCGGACCGTGCGGCGGGCAATTCCCGGGCCGGGGCCCGGTCCGGGGTCGTAGCCTGAACGGGTGGACCCGCCGCTCACCTGTCCGGCGTGCGGCGCCGAGTCGCCGCCCGGTTCGCGGTTCTGCGCCGCGTGCGGTAGCCCGCTGGCCGGGCGCACCGACGAGCGCCGGGTGGTCACCGTCCTCTTCGCCGACCTGGTCGGCTTCACCGGACTGGCCGAGGACTCCGACCCGGAGCGGGTGAAGGAGATGGTCGACGGGTGCCTGGCCCGCCTGGGCGACGACGTCCGGGCCTTCGGCGGCCGCGTCGACAAGGTCGTCGGCGACGCCCTGGTGGCCCTGTTCGGCGCGCCGGTCGCCCACGAGGACGACGCCGAGCGAGCGGTGCGGGCCGCCCTGCGGATGCACGCGACGGTCGCCGAGCACCACGGCGCCGACGGAGACGGGTTCCGCCTGCGAGTCGGCGTCAACACGGGGGAGGTGCTCGTCGGGTCGCTACGGGCCGGCGACGACTACACCGCCATGGGCGACGTGGTGAACGTCGCCAGCCGCCTCCAGGTCGCGGCCGCGCCGGGCGAGGTCCTCGTGGGTCCGCTCACCTGGCAGGCCGCGTCGCCGGCGGTCCGCTTCGAGCCGGCAGGGTCCGTTGAGGTGCGGGGCCGGAGCGCGGCCGTGGAGGCCGCCCGCGCCGTCGGGGTCCTCGCTCCGCCGGGGCGTCGCCTGGCCCCCGAGCGGTCGCCGTTCGTCGGGCGCGACGCCGAGATGGCGCTCCTGGCCGCCACCGTGGCGTCGGTGGTGGCCCGGACGCGCGCGCACCTGGTGCTCGTCACCGGCGAGCCCGGGATCGGCAAGACCCGCCTCATCGACGAGCTCTGCCGCCTGGCCCGCGATGAGCACGGGGCCCGGACCCTCGCGGGCCAGTGCACCCCCTACGGCGAGACCGACCCCTGGTTCCCGATCGCCGAGGCGCTCCGCGACGCCACCGGCATCGCCCCGCACCTGGACCCGGCCGAGGCCCGCACCCGGATGGGCGGCGCCGCCGCCCACCTGGCCGGCACCGATCCCGAGACCGTCGAGCACACCCGCCTCGTGGAGGGCCTCCTCGACGTGCTGGGCCTCGACGGCACCGGTCGCGGGGCCGACCCGTCCCGGGCCCGGACCGAGGCCCAGAGCTCGCTGGCCCGGCTCCTCGGGGCCCTCGCGTCCACGCAGCCCCTGATCCTGCGCCTGGCCGACCTCCAGTGGGCTGATCCGCTGGTCCTCGAGACGGTGGAACGGCTCCTCGACGCCCTCCGGGACCTCCCGTTCATGATCATCGCCAGCGCCCGTCCCGAGCTCACCGACCGGTGGAACGAGCGGAGCCGGGACGCGCTGTCGATGCACCTCGCGGCCCTGCCGGAGCCGGCGGCGCGGAGCCTCGCCCGGACCCTCATGGGCGAGGCCGCCGACGACGGCCTCGTCGAGGTGGTCCTGGAACGGTCCGCGGGCAACCCGTTCTTCGTGGAGGAGTTGGCGGCCGCGCTCGGTCGAGCCGCCGAGCTCGGCAGATCGGACGGGCCGGCCGACCCGGTCCACTCCGACGGCACCGCGCACATCGGGCCCCGGACGGGGGGCGTCCTCGACGCCCTGCCCGTCACCCTCCACGGCCTGGTCGCCGGTCGCCTCGACCGGATGGACCCGGCCGGGCGGGCGCTCGTCGCCCGGTGCGCGGTCATCGGTCCGTCGGGCCCCTTGGAGCTCGTGGCCGCCCTCGAGCCCGGCAGCTCGCGTACCAACGCCGACGGCGCGACCGGCGACCTCACGACCGGCGATCGCGCGCCCGACGACGATCCCGGGGGTGCCCGGTACGAGCGGGTGTCGTCGGCGCTCCGGGAGCTAGCCGCCGTCGACATCATCGACTTCGACGGCACGGAGTTCCGGTTCCGGCACCAGGTCGTCCAGGAGGTCGCGTACGCGACGCTGACCAAGGCCGAGCGGGCCCGGCGCCACGCCACCCTGATCCGTCACCTGTCCCGGGGCCATGACCGTTCGGCCGGCTTCGACGACCGTCTTCAGTGGCTGGCCCACCACTACCACGCGGCCGCCGCGATCGTGCGGGAGCTGGGCCCCGTCGACGGCGTCCCGAGCGACCTCGCCGACCGGGCCGCCGAGTTCCTGGAGCACGCGGCCCACCAGGCCCACCGACGCGAGCTCTGGCACGTCGCCCGGGGTCTCCTCGACATGGCTCTCGAGGTGTCGGCCCCCACCGACGGCGATCGTCGCCGCCGGGTCCTGATCGACCGCGCCGACGCCTCGGTGGAGATGCACGACGCGCCCAACGCCGCACGCGACCTGTCGGCCGCCGCCGCCCTCCTGCCCGCGCCGGGAGGCCCCCCGGTGCCCGGCCACGCCGGCGACCTCGGCACCCGGGCCGCGGAGGTCGACCAGGCCCGGCTCCTGACCGTGCGCGGTGGCCTGGAACGCCTCCTCGAGGAGCACCACCGGGCCGCGGAGACGCTCACCGACGCCGTCGCCCGCTGGCGCGGGCTCGGCGACGCGGCCGCCCTGGCCGACGCGTTGCGGGCCCAGGGGATGAGTCGCCTGTACGCGGGCGACCTCGACGGGGCCGAGTCCGCGTGCCAGGAGGCGCACGACCTCTTCGTGTCCGTCGGCGACACGCGCGGCGAGGGTTGGGCCCTCCAGAACCTCGCGTGGATCGCCTTCGACCGCGGCGACGCGTCGACGGCCGAGACCCGCCTGGAAGCGTCGTCCCGGGTGTTCACCAGAGCCGGCGACTGGGGCGGCCTGGGCTGGGCCCTCGGGCTGCTCGGATGGGTCCGCCTCATGCAGGGTCGCCTCGACGAGGCCGAGGCCCTGGCGCGCCAGAACCTCGGGGGTTCCGGGGCCCACGACCACTGGGCCGCCGGGATGATGCACGTCCTGGTCGCCAACGTCAGGCTCTGGCGGGCCGATCCGGAGTCCGCGCTCGCCGAGTCGGAGAAGGCCCGCGACCGGTTCGGCCGGATCGGCGACCGGGCCGGCGACGCCCAGGCCGCGGCACCCGCGGTGCGGGCCCTGGCCTGCCTCGGGCGCCCGGCCGAGGCGCGCGTCCTCCTCGACGAGACGACCGCCCTCGCCGCCGCGGCCGGCGACGCCACCAGCACGGGGTTCGTCGCCGGCCTGACCGGCCAGTTCCACGTCCACGTGGGTGCGGGCCACGAGGTGGCACCCGGCGGCCGGGAGGCGGAGTCGCGCTACGACCCACGCGGCTCGGCCCGATCGACCACGGTGGCCTGGGCCCTCCTCCAGGGCGGCCGGCCCGACGAGAGCCTCGCCGTCCTCGACGCCCTCGAAGAGGACACGGGCGAGCTCGGCCCCGCGGCCGCCGCGGCGCGGGCGCTGGCCCTGTGCGCCGTCGGTCGGCACGAGGCCGTCGTAACCGACGCGGCGCGGCTACGGGAGGGGGCCGTCACCTACCTCGACCTGGTCCAGGCCGAGACCGCTATCGGTCTGGCCGCCGCCGCGAGGGGTGACACCCGGGCCGCGGCGGGCGCGTTCGCGGCCGCCCGCCGGGGCGCGGGGGCGTCGGTGCTCGACCGGGCCCTCGTGGACCTCGCCGCGGCGCACGCCGGCGTCGTCGTGGACCCGCCGGGCGGCGGCACGGTCGCGGACGCCGTGGGCCACTTGGAGGACATGGGGTTCGAGGCCGACGGGTGGGACCGCGCGTTCCGCCTCGCGGCGACGGCCGCCCAGGCGTCGGCGTGAGCCGGCTCCCCGTGACCACCGGACCCGGGGACGAGTTTCCCCAGGTCAGGCTGGTGGGGCCGGCAGGGATCGAACCTGCGACCGAGGGATTATGAGTCCCCTGCTCTGACCACTGAGCTACGGCCCCGGTGAGGGACGGTCCCGGACCCGGGCTCGGGCCGAAGACCCCGGGGAATGGCGGGAACGGCTCCGGGGGAGAGACTCGAACTCTCAACCTAGCGGTTAACAGCCGCTTGCTCTGCCGGTTGAGCTACCCCGGAACGGGGGCCGACGTTAGCAGGGCCCCGGAGCCCCTCCGACGCCCGGCCGGCCGAATGGCATGCGCCGGCGCCGGCGGTCGGTTAAGAAGGAGGGCCATGAAGGTGAAGTACCCGCTGGTCGTCGGGCTCGGCATCGGCTACTACCTCGGCACCCGGGCCGGCCGGGAGCGCTACGAGCAGATCGTCGCCACGGCGAGGTCGGCCCGCGACAGCCGCCTGATCGAGAAGGCCCGGGCGGCCGGGGCGCTGGGCGTCGAGCGCGTCCGGCATCGCCGCCGCGGGCCGGTCCAGCTCCGCCTCCTCGACGACGTCCCCCGCAGCGCCTGACAGCATCTCCAGGCCGCCTACCGGCGCGGCCGCGCCGGGTCAGGACTCGTCGAGGTAGTCGCGAAGCCCCTGCGATCGGGTGGGGTGACGCAGCTTGGCCAGCGACTTCGTCTCGATCTGGCGGATCCGCTCCCGGGTCACGCCGAACTCGCGGCCGACCTCCTCGAGCGTGCGGATCTGCCCGTCGTCGAGACCGAACCGGAGCCGCACCACCTGCTGCTCCCGAGGGCTCAGATCGGCGAGCGCCTGGTCGATCGACTCGGCCAGAAGCCGGCGGTCGGCCTCGCTCTGGGGCGACAGCGCCGCCGCGTCCTCCACGAAGTCCCCGAGGTAGCTGCCGTCGTCCTCGCCCATCGGGGAGTCGAGCGAGACGGGCTCGATGCCGAGGCGCTGCACCTCCCGGACCCGGTCCCCGGTCATCGGCGGCCCGATCTTCGCCGCCACCTCGTCGGCGGTGGGCTCGCGGCCGAGCTCCTGCACCAGCTCCCGGTGGGTGCGGATCACCCGGTTCATGGTCTCGACCATGTGCACCGGGATGCGGATGGTGCGGGCCTGGTCGGCGATGGCCCGGGTGATCGCCTGGCGGATCCACCAGGTGGCGTAGGTCGAGAACTTGAAGCCCTTCGTGTAGTCGAACTTCTCGACGGCCCGGATGAGACCGAGGTTGCCCTCCTGGATCAGGTCGAGCAGGGCCATCCCCCTCCCCGTGTACCGCTTGGCGATCGAGACCACCAGCCGCAGGTTGGCCTCGATCAACTCCCGCTTGGCCAGCTCACCGTCGGCGTCGACGGCCGAGAGCCCGGCCTGCTCGGGGTGGCTCAGCGACTCGGAGTCGGCGGCCTTCTCGGCGGCCGCGACGCCCGCCTCGATGCGCATCGCCAAGGTGACCTCCTGCTGGCCCGACAGCAGGGGGACCTTCCCGATCTCCTTGAGGTACATGCGCACGGGGTCGAAGCTGCCGGTCTCCCGGTGCGAGCCGGGCCGGGGTACGAACGCCGATCCGGGCGACACCCGCCCCGGCGCCGGCGCCTCAGTGCCCGCGGGGCCGGCACCTGCGGCGGGCGGCGCCGCCTGAGGCTTCGCCCGCCGTGACGTGGCCGACCGGTGCCCGGCGTCGGCCGGCGGGCGTGTTCCCGTGCGGGCCCGCCGCTCGTCCTCGCGCTCCAGCTCCTCGGCGATCTCGTCGACCACGCGGATGCCGCGCTCCTCGAAGCGGGCGTAGATGGCCTGGAGCTCGTCGACCTCCGGTGAAAGGTCGGGGTGGGCGGCGAAGATCTCGCCCGTCGTCACGAAGCCACGCTCGACCGCGAGGGTCATGAGGTCGTCGCCGACGCTGCGCGCCGCGGGTCCCGGATCGCCCATCCGCCTGTTCCCCTACACCTGCGAGCCCGCCGCGAGCCATGCTAGCAACCGCTCGGCCGGCTCCCGCGCGGCCGGCCACCCCGAACCGCGGGCGTTGGCCAGGGCGTCGAGGAGCCGCCCGCCCTCGGCCGCCTCCTCGGCGCGGTCGGACGCGACGAGGCGCTCGGCGCGCCGGCGCCCGGCCGGCTCGGCGAGGTTGGCCATGAGCCGCGCCTCCACGGTCTCGGGCTCGGCGTCCACCAGGGGCTCCTCCACGGCCAGGCGTTGCAGCAGGGATCGGGCCGGGCCGTCGGCCGATTCGAGGGCCTCGGCGGCCGAGCCCGTGCGAGCCAGGATCTCGAAGACCTCCCGGGCGACCGGATCGCCGAAGAGATCGGCGGCGAGCCAGTCGACCACGTAGCCGGCGTCGTGCAGCGCGAAGCGGAGAGCGTCGGCCTCCCGGGGATCGACCGCGGCCGGATCGAAGCCCCCGGTGGCGTCGAGCCCTCCGGGCCGGTCGCGCCGACCGTCGCCCGGGCGGGCCGCGCCGGGCGCGCGTGGCACCCCCTCGTTCCGGCGTTCGGGACCGGCGCGGTCGGCCGGCCGGGCCGGACCTCCCCCCGGCTGCCGGCGGATCCGGTCGACGGCGGCCCGGATGCGCTCCGGCTCGATCCCGACCTGCCCCGAGATCTGCATGACGTACTGGTCGCGGACGAGGTCGCTCGGGTGCTGGGCGATCACGTCGACGGCGCTGTTGGCGGCCCGGGCCCGTCCTTCCACCGTCGACAGATCGGCGCCCGCGAGGACCCGGTTGAGGCGGAAGGCCAGGAAGGGCACCGCGTCGTCGATCGCCCGGCGCAGGGCGTCGGGCGACTCGGCCCACACCTCGGCGGGGTCGCGCCCGGCCGGCAGGGCCGCGACCCGGACCTCGACCTCGTGCTCCTGCTCCCACGCGTACCACCGTTCGGCCGCCGCCTGCCCGGCGCTGTCGGCGTCGTAGGCGAGCGTGACGCGCCGGGCCAGCTTGGTGAGGGCCCTCACGTGATCGTCGGTGACCGCGGTGCCGCACGTGGCGACGGCCTGCGGGACGCCCGAGAGGACCAGGGCCATCACGTCGGTGTACCCCTCGCAGACCACCACCCCGCCCGACGCCACGATGTCGGCCTTGGCCTCGTGCAGCCAGTAGAGCATCCGGCTCTTGTGGTAGAGCGGGGTCTCGGGGGAGTTCTTGTACTTCGGCCCCGCGCCCGCTACGAGCGCTCGCCCGCCGAAGCCCGCCGGCTCGCCCCGGCTGTCGTGGATCGGGAACATCAACCGGTCGCGGAACTGGTCCTGGAGGCGCTGGGCCCGGTTGGTGAAGCTCAACCCGGCCGTGATCATCTCGTCACGGCTGAAGCCCTTCCGGTGCAGGTGGCGGGTCAGCGCGTCGAACGACCCGGGGGCGAACCCGAGCCGGAACCGCCGCGCCGCGTCGCCGTCGAACCCCCGGCTGCGCAGGTAGCGCCGGGCCTCCCCACCGGCGGGATCGTCGACCAGGATCCGGTGGTAGAAGTCGATGGCGGAACCCACCGCCTCGGCGAGACGGGCGGCCCGGCGGCGGTCGCGGCCCTGGCTGCTGTCGTCGTAGCGGAGCGTCATCCCGACGCGCGACGCCAGCCGCTCCACGGCCCCCACGAAGTCGAGGTGCTCCACCTCGCGCACGAAGGTGATGGCATCGCCCGACGCCTGGCAGCCGAAGCAGTAGTAGACGCCCAGCTCTGGGTTCACCGAGAACGAAGGCGTCTTCTCCGTGTGGAACGGGCACAGCCCCACGAAGCGCCGCCCGGCGCGCTTGAGGGCCATGTGCTCGCCCACGAGCTCGGCGAGGTCGGTGAGCTCCCGGACCCGGGCGACGTCGTCGTCGACGATCCCCATCGCCGCTAGAGGCTAGGCGTCGCCGGCACCGGACTCCGCCGCCCGGCCCTGACCGCCGGGGCCGGTCAGCGGGCGCCTAGGTCGACGCCGGCCGGGACGGCGTCGCGCCACCCGAGGTGGGCGACCGCCTGCCGGTAGGCGAAGCGGTCGGTCATGCCGGCCACGTATGCGACGGCTCGCCGCCGGGCGGCTTCGCCGCCTGCGGGCCCGTCGGGGTCGGGGCCGGGGCCGCCCGGAAGTGCGTGGGGGCGGTCCGAGTAGTGCTCGACCAGCGCCCCGAGGAGGCGGGCGACCACCACACCCTGCGCCACCGACGCCGGCCTCATGTACACGTGGCGGTAGTTGAAGTCGCGGAAGGCGGCCAGGGCCTCCGCCATGGGCTCGGCCATCCCCACCTCACCCGTGGAGGCGGCGGCGTCGACGACCGCACCGATGAAGGCACCGAGCTGCCCCGAGTGGTCGGCGCCGCACCGGGCCTCGACGACCGTGGGCAGCATGTCGGGGGTGACGATCCCGGCGCGCACGGCGTCCTCGAAGTCGTGGCAGACGTAAGCGATGCGGTCGGCCCACGAGACGACCTCGCCCTCGGCGGTCGACGGCGCGGGCCGGGACCACGAGTGGTTCCGGATGCCGTCGAGCGTCTCCTCGCAGAGGTTGAGGGGCACCAACGCCACGTCGGCGCCCCACACGGCGTGGTCGAACCCGTCGCGCAGGAACGGGGACAGGGCGTCCTCGCTGGCGTGGCCGAAGGGCCCGTGGCCGCAGTCGTGCCCGAGGGCGATGGCCTCCACCAGCGCCACGTTGAGCCTCAGGGCCCGGGCGATTGCGGCGGCCACCTGGGCCACCTCGATCGCGTGGGTGAGGCGGGTCCGCTGGTGATCGTCGGGGACGACGAAGACCTGGGTCTTGCCGGCCAGGCGCCGGAACGCGGCGCCGTGCACGATCCGGTCGCGGTCGCGCTCGAAGCAGGTGCGGAACGGGTCGGGGTCCTCGGGCCGGGCTCGGCGCCCGGGCCCCCGGGCGCGCGTCGCCCCGGGGGCGAGCCAGGCGTCCTCGGCTTCCTCGCGGTGCTCCCGCCCGACGACCTCCACCGGACCGACGGGCGGTCCGGGCCCGGCGTGGGCCCGGCGCATCCGGGCCTCACCGGCATGGCCGTCCATGGTGGAGGCCCACCGCCGGGCCCGGTCGCTCGGGCCCTCGGACACCGGGAGCGGCGGAGCGGGAACCGACTCGTGAACCATCCCCCGCACGCTAACCCGCGGGTGTGACATCTAAGGTCGCCCGTAGGGTCCACCGCTTGTTGGAGGGCCTGTCCGTAGGGTGCGCTGTGCCCGGTCTGTCTGGCTCGACTCGGAACTGTGACCGGAGCGGACCGGTGGTTCGACTC
>JADLDD010000019.1 GCA_020846855.1 Acidimicrobiia bacterium
CGCCGGCCCGGCGACCGCGGGTGTTCAGGCGACGGCGTCGAGGGCTCGGCGCAGGTCGGCGACGAGGTCGTCGACCGACTCGAGGCCCACCGAGAGGCGCAGCAGCGCGGGGTCGACGGCGAGCGGCGACCCCTCGGCCGAGGCGTGGGTCATGCGGGCCGGGTGCTCGATCAGCGACTCCACCGCCCCGAGCGACTCGGCCAGGGCGAAGATCCGGGTGCGCCGGGCGATCTCCAGGGCCGCGGCCTCGCCCCCGGCGGCGACGAAGCTGACCATCCCCCCGAAGCCGCGCATCTGGCGCCGGGCGACGTCGTGGCCGGGGTGGTCGGGCCGGCCGGGGTACAGGACCCGGGCCACGGCCGGGTGCCCGGCGAGCGCCTCGGCGACCACGGCGGCGTTCTCGCCGTGGCGATCCATGCGCACCGCGAGGGTCTTCACCCCCCGCAGCACCAGGTAGCAGTCGAACGGTCCGGGGATCGCCCCCACCGCGTTCTGGAGGAAGGCGATCTCCTCGCCGAGCGCGGCGTCGGCGGTGGCGACGAACCCGCCGACGACGTCGGAGTGGCCGCCCAGGTACTTGGTGGTCGAGTGCACCACCACGTCGGCACCCAGGTCGAGGGGGCGCTGGAGGTAGGGGGTGGCGAAGGTGTTGTCGACCACCACCCGGGCACCCCGCTCACGCGCGAAGCCGGCCAGCGCGGCGATGTCGAGGACGGTGAGCATCGGGTTGGTCGGGCTCTCCAACCACAGGACCCTCGTCTCCGGGCGCCATACCGCGGCGAGGGCGTCGAGCGACGTGAGGTCGGCAGCGCTCCAGTCGAGCCCGGCGGGACCGTGCACGCGGCTCACCAGCCGGTAGGTGCCGCCGTAGGCGTCGTCGGGGATCACCACGTGATCGCCGGGGCCGGCGAGCGCGCGCAGCACGGCGTCCTCGGCGGCCATGCCGCTCGCGAACGCGGCCCCCGCGACGGCGTTCTCGAGCGACGCCACGCACTCCTCGAGCGCGGTCCGGGTCGGGTTGCCGGTGCGGGAGTACTCGTAGCCCCGGTGCTCACCCACCGACCGGTGCACGAACGTGGTCGAGAGGCTGATCGGGGTGACCACCGCGCCGGTGCCGGCGTCGGGCGCCTGGCCCTGGTGGACGGCCCGGGTCTCGAAGCCGGCCGTGCCGTCGCCGCCGGTGGCGTCGACGCTCACCGCCGACCGCCGTCGGATCGGGCGGCCAGGAAGCTGAGGACGTCGGAGCGGCTGATCACGCCGACGGGGTGACCGCCGTCGAGCACCAGGACGGCCGGGGCCGCGCCGAGCTGGTCGACCAGGATCGGTACCGGCTGGCCGATCCCGATCATGGGCATCGCGGGCCGCATGACCTCGGAGACGGGTCGCTCGAGCACCGCGGCGTCGCGGAAGGCGAGGTCCATCAGGGACAGCTCGTCGAGGGTGCCGCTCACCTCCTTGGCGGCCAGCGGCGGCTCCTTGCTGACGCTCACGACCACCTGCGACACGCCGAGGTCGCGCATCAGGGCCCACGCGTCGCGGGCCGACTCGTCGGGGGTGACGAGGACGAGGTCGGGGAGGTCGCCGGCCTTGGCGGCCAGGACGTCGCCGGCCGACGGCCCCGCCGAGTGCAGGAAGCCGAAGTCCATCATCCAGTCGTCGTTGTAGATCTTGGATAGGTAGCCGCGACCCGAGTCGGGGAGGAGCACCACCACCACGTGCTCCGGGCCGAGCTCCCGACCCACGACGAGGGCGGCGTGGACCGCGGTGCCGCACGACCCGCCCACCAGCAGGCCCTCCTCGCGGGTGACGCGCCGGGCCGCCTCGAAGCTCTCGGCGTCGGTGACCATCACCGTGCGGTCGACGAGGGACGGGTCGTAGGTCGTGGGCCAGAAGTCCTCGCCCACGCCCTCCACGAGGTACGGGCGGCCGGTGCCGCCGGAGAACACCGAGCCCTCGGGGTCGGCGGCGATCACCTGCACCCCCGGGTTCATGGCCTTGAGGTGGCGGGCCACCCCGGTGAGAGTCCCGCCGGTGCCGACGCCGGCCACGAAGTGGGTGATGCGCCCGGCCGTCTGGCGCCAGATCTCCGGCCCGGTGGAGCGCTCGTGCTCGGCCGGGTTGTGGGGGTTGGAGTACTGGTCGGGGCGGAAGGAGTTCGGGGTCTCGCGGGTCAGGCGGTCGGCGACGGAGTAGTAGGAGTCGGGGTGCTCGGGCGGTACCGCGGTAGGGCACACCACCACCTCGGCGCCGTAGGCCCGCAGGAGGGCGACCTTCTCGGCGCTCATCTTGTCGGACATGACGAAGATGCACCGGTAGCCGCGCTGCGCGGCCACCAGCGCCAGGCCGACCCCGGTGTTGCCGCTGGTCGGTTCCACGATCGTGCCGCCGGGCTCGAGCAGCCCGTCGCGCTCGGCGGCGTCGATCATGGCGATCGCGGGCCGGTCCTTGACGCTGCCACCCGGGTTGAACTGCTCGACCTTGGCGATCAGGTCGCATTCGAGGCCGGCTCCCACGCGGCCGAGCCGGACCATCGGCGTGTTGCCCACCAGGTCGAGCAGCGACCCGGCGACGTCCATCTCGTGGGGCGCGGCGCGGGCCGGGTCGGGAGTCGGGTCCATCGGCGCGACCGTACCCCCCGCGGATGCCCCGACCGGGACCGATCGCCTAGCGGCCGGCGCGGCGCCAGAGGTCGGCGACCGCCTCGGGGGCGGCGGTGGTGAGGTCGACGCCCTCCGCCGCCGCCCGCGCCTCGACGGCCCGCACGCGTCCCGCGAAGCGGACGGACCAGGCGTGGAGGGCCGACTCGCCGTCGACTCCGAACGCCCGGGCCACCGAGACGGCCGCGGCCAGGAGGTCGCCCACCGCCTCCGCCGCCGCCTCGGACGAGGCGTCGGGCGAGCCGACCGCCGCCACCGCGCGCTCCAGGGCCGCCCGCGCGGCCTCGTGACCGGCGGGAACGGCACCGGCCCCCGCCAGCCCGATCGACCCCGCCTTGCGCAGCAGCTTGTGGGCGTGGATGAGGGCGGGCAGCCCGGGAGCGATCCCGTCGACGACCGACTCCGACGCCCGCTCCTGCTTCTTGATCTGCTCCCAGTTGCGCACCACCTCCCCGGCGGTCCCGGCCTCGACGGCGCCGAAGACGTGGGGATGCCGGCGGACGAGCTTGTCGTGGATGCCCCGCGCGACGTCGGCGAACGTGAACGCACCCACCTCCTGGGCCAGCACCGCGTGGAAGACCACCTGGTAGAGCAGGTCGCCCAGCTCCCCCGCCAGGGCGTCGTAGGCCTCCCACCCGGCGGGATCGAGCGGCCCGCCCCGCTCCCCGCCCCGACCCCGCGACGGGCCGGCCCCGGCGCCGGGCGGCAGGGCCTCCACGGCGTCGACCACCTCGTAGGCCTCCTCCAGGAGGTGGCGGGTGAGCGAGCGGTGGTCCTGCTCGGCGTCCCAGGGGCAGCCGCCGGGACCGCGGAGGCGTTCGGCGAGCTCCAGCAACCGGACGGTCTCGCGGGCCGCGGCGCCGCCCCCGGTGTCGACGAATATCGAGGTGAGGTGGTCGGGTTCGACCGCGCCCCGGTCGATCTCCTCGAGCGCGACGGTGGTGATCCTCTCGTCCGCCAGGCCGAGCCGGGCCAGGACGGTCACGGGATGGTCGGGGGGCAGCACCTCGAGCAGGGCCAGCTTCACGTCGGAGAGCACGAGCCGCGAGTCGCACTGCGTCACCAGCATCGGCCCGGCCACCCCCGCCGCCCCGACCGCGAAGCGGTGGCCGTCGACGAGCCGGGCGCCGGACGCGGGATCGACCCCGAGCCGGGCCCAGGCCAGCTCGGCGAACGAGAGCCCCGGCACCACCTCGAGCTCTATCTCACCCCGCCGCCCGGCCTCGCGGAGCAGTTCCACCGTCCGCTCCGCCACCGCCGGGTTGCCGGGCACGGCATAGGCCACCTCGCCCGCCCGAGCCGCGGTCTCGACCACCGTGCGGACGATCGACGCGTAGACCGACTCCAGGTCGGTGCCCGCGTCGTACAGGGCGTCGACGGCCGGGATGTCGAGGCCCTGCCCGCGCAGGTCGTCGACCGCGGGGTGGCGGGCGGTCCGGGCCAGACGCACCGGTACGCGCGCCAACGCGTCGCGGGCCGCGGGGAGCACCAGGTCGGCTCCGGCCGGCCCCAGGCCGACCACCACCACCCGGCCCGGCCCGCGGCCGGCGGCGGAGGTGGGGGTGGTCATCCCCCGGGAGTGGGGGTGCCGCCCGGAACCGGGGTGCCGAGCATCGGGCCCTTGGACGCCGGCCGCGACTTCGGCTTCGGGGCCTTGGGCGGGTTCACCTGGAGCTGCTCGCGATCCCACGTGCCGAAGCGTGAGTTGACCGAGATCTTCGCCTTCTCGAGCTGCTGGCGGAGCTTCTCGCCGAACTTGTTCTGGCCCTGGCTCTCGAGCGCTCTCACGATCTCGCCTTCGACCGCCTCGAAGGTGATCTTCTTCACGGTGATCACGTGCCAGCCGAACTGAGTCTTCACCGGCTTGGAGACCTGGCCCGGCTTCAGGTCGGCAGCCACCTTCTCGAACTCGGGCACGAAGGTCCCGGCACCCGCGCAGCCCACCAGGCCGCCCGACTGCGCCGAGGTGTCGGTCGAGACCGCCTTGGCCACCTCCGCGAACGGTTCGCCGCCCTTGATGCGGGCCGCGGCCTTCTTCGCGTCGGCCTCGCTGGCGACGAGGATGTGGTACACGAGGTTGCCCGACGGGCAGATCTGGTCCTTGTTCTGCTCGTAGTAGGCCTTCTGCTGCGCCTCGGTGGGGGCGGTGGCCGTGGCGTCGAGGAGCGCCTCGAGGCGGGCCTGCCGGTCGATGAGGCGATCCCGGAACCAGGCCGGCAGCGCCTTCCACTTCGAGTCCTTCGAGTCGCCGCCCAGGGCCTGCTCGAAGCTGGTCTCGACCTCCCGGCGCTTCTCCGCCGAGATCGACAGCTTGCGGTCCCGGAAGTCGGCGTCGACGGCCTCCTGGCGGATCAGGCGCGTCAGCCACGCCGCCGTCACCTCGGCGGAGGCGGTCCCCTTCGACCCGGTGTCCGCCTCCGGGGCCTGGCCGGTGAAGGCGCTGAGGACCTCCGGGCTCTTGCGGAGCACCTCGACCTCGTCGAGGAGGGTGTCCTCGGAGATCCGCTGGCCGTTCACCGTCGCCGCGTACGGCGTGGTCTTGCCACAGCCGGCCGACGTCACGACCAGGACCACGACCAGGAGCGCCGCGGCCGACCACCAGGACCTTCGTGAGGGCTTCACAGGGTTGCCGATGCTACCGGTGCCACCCCGTCAGCGGGAATCAGGTCCCGCAGGAGGCCCCCCAGAAGGCCCACGACGCCGCCGGGTGACGCGCCCGGCCCGTCGACGGGCACGATCAACTCCCCTTCACCCGACAGCACCGCCTTGGGAGCCAGCCGGCGCAGGCGCACCTTCTGCGACTCCTTGAGCGAGACGGGCGACATCCGGGCGCGGCCCTTCTGCACCGACAGGGTCGTGATCCCGACACGGACGCACTCGGCCCGGAGGGCGGCCACCTCGAGCAGGGCCTCGGCGGGCGGCGGCAACGGTCCGTACCGGTCGAGCCACTCCGCCCGGATGTCGGCGACGGCGGCGGGGTCGGTGACGGCGGCGAGGCGACGGTAGGCCTCCATGCGCACGTCGTCGCGGCCGACGTACCCCCGGGGCAGGTGGGCGTCGAGCGGGACGTCGACCACCACCTCGACGGGCCGCGGCGCCCGCTCGCCGGTGAGCGCCCCCACCGCCTCGGTGACCATCTCGCAGTACAGGTCGAAGCCCACCGCGGCGACGTGGCCCGACTGGGCCTCGCCCAGGAGGTTCCCGGCCCCCCGGATCTCGAGGTCGCGCATGGCGAGGCGGAAGCCGGATCCGAGGTCGGTGTACTCCCCGATCGCCTTGAGCCGCTCGTACGCCTCCTCGGTCAGCACCCGGTCGGCGGGGTGGAACAGGTAGGCGTAGGCCCGCTGCCCGCGCCGGCCGACGCGCCCCCGGAGCTGGTAGAGCTGGGCCAGCCCGAGCATGTCGGCCCGGTCGACCACCAGCGTGTTCACCGACGGCATGTCGAGGCCGCTCTCCACGATCGTGGTGCACACGAGTACGTCGTGGGCGTGGTCGGCGAAGTCGAGGACCGTCCGTTCCAGCGTGCCCTCGTCCATCTGGCCGTGCGCCACGGCCACCCTCGCCTCGGGTACCAGGGCCCGGACGCGGTCGGCCACGTGCTCGATGTCCTGCACCCGGTTGTGCACGAAGAACACCTGACCCTCGCGCAGCATCTCCCGGCGGATGGCCTCGGAGACGGCCCGCTCGTCGTACTCCCCCACGTAGGTGAGGATGGGCTGGCGGTCCTCGGGCGGGGTCCGGACCAGCGAGAGGTCGCGGATGCCGGTGAGGCTCATCTCGAGGGTCCGGGGGATCGGCGTGGCCGTGAGCGTCAGCACGTCGACCCGCTCCCGCAGCGCCTTGATGCGCTCCTTGTGGCCCACCCCGAAGCGCTGCTCCTCGTCGACCACCAGGAGCCCGAGGTCCTTGAAGGCGATGTCGCCGGACAGCAGGCGGTGGGTGCCGATCACCACGTCGATCTCACCGGACGCCAGGCCGGCCACCACGCCGGCCTGCTCGGCCGGGGAGAGGAACCGGCTCAGCACCTCGACCCGCACCGGGTAGTTGGCGTAGCGGTCGCGGAAGGTCTGGCCGTGCTGGTCGGCGAGCAGCGTGGTGGGCACGAGCACCGCGACCTGCTTGCCGTCCTGGACGGCCTTGAACGCGGCCCGCACCGCGACCTCGGTCTTGCCGTAGCCGACGTCGCCGCAGATCAGGCGGTCCATCGGCACCGGCCGCTCCATGTCGGCGGTCACGGCCCGGATGGCTTCGAGCTGGTCGGGGGTCTCCTCGTAGGGGAAGGCGTCGGCGATCTCGGCCTGCCAGGGCGTGTCGGCGGAGAACGCGTGGCCGGGCGTCGCGAGCCGCGTGCGGTACAGGGTCACCAGCTCGGCCGCGATCTCGCTCACGGCCGTGCGCACCTTGGCCCGGGCCCGCTGGAAGTCGCTGCCTCCGAGGCGGTGCAGGGCCGGGCTGTCGCCCCCGGTGTAGCGGCGTACGGCCCCGACCTGGTCGGTGGGGACGTAGAGCTTGTCGCCGCCCTTGTACTCCAGCAGCAGGTAGTCGCGCTCGGTTCCCGCCACCGACCGGCTGACCATCCCGGCGTAGCGGCCCACGCCGTGCTGGTGGTGCACCACGTAGTCGCCCGGGGTGAGGTCGTCCTGGAAGTCGGCCGCGCGCCGGGCCCCGCGCGGGGAGCGGTGGACGCGCCGGCGACCGGTCAGGTCGGCCTCCGCGATCAGGGCCAGGCCGGCGCCGGGCAGGACCGCGCCCCGGTCGAGGGGCGCGACGACGACCGAGAGGGTGCCCGGTTCGAGCGACGGCTCGTCGCGGCGCGCCGCCGCCACCCCGGCCCCTTCGAGCACGTCGGTGAGGCGACCGGCCGATCCCGAGCCGCCGGCGGCGATCACCACCCGCGATCCCTCTCGGAGGAGGGACCGCAGGCGACCGGCGAGGGCCTCGGTGTCGCCGACGACCCGGTCGAAGGCGGTGGCGGGGAGGTGAGGGGTCGAGGGGCCCGCCGGCGCGGACAGCACCGACGCCGCGGGGGCCCGGGTGCCGGAGAGGAGCCGGTCGAAGGGGAGCGACAGGCCCGGGAAGGAACCGTGGTCGGGAGCGCCCCAGGTGGGCGCCAGCGCGGCGGCGAGCGCCCTCTCCTCGTCGACCAACTCGGCGGCGCGGTCGCGCAACCGCCGGGGCTCGACCAGCATCACGAGCGACCGATCCGGGAGGAGGTCGGGGAGCAACCGCTCGTCGTCGGCGAGCCAGGGCAGCCACGACTCCATGCCGTCGAAGGTCTGACCGTCGGCGAGGCGCTGCCACTGCTCGGCGCCCCAGGCCTCGGTGCCGACCAACGCCCGGGCGCGGGCCCTGACGTCGTCGGTGGGGAGCAGCTCCCGGACCGGGAAGATCTCCGTTCCGGGGAGCTCGCCCGTCGAGCGCTGGTCGGCCACCGAGAACGTGGACAGGCGGTCGACCTCGTCGCCCCAGAGGTCGATGCGCACCGGGTGGTCGGCCGTGGAGGGGTAGACGTCGACGATCGAGCCCCGCACCGCGATCTCGCCCCGGGCCTCCACCTGGTACTCCCGCCGGTAGCCCGCCTCGACCAGGGTGGTGATCAGCTCGTCGCGGTCGAGGCGGTCGCCGGGCCGCACGGCCACCGGCTCCGTCGCCTCGACGTGGGGCCCGAGGCGCTGCACCACGGCCCGGACGGGCGCCACCAGCACCTTCGGCGCCCGATCCGGGCGGCGCAGGCGCCAGACCGCCCGCAGGCGGCGCCCCATGGTCTCGACCGCGGGCGACACCCGCTCGAACGGGAGGGTCTCCCACGCCGGGAAGACGTCGACGTCGCGCGCGGGGAGGAAGGCACGCAGGTCGTGGGCCAGGCGCTCGGCCTCGGTCCCGGTCGGGACCACGACCAGGATCGTCCGGTGGCCCAGACCCACGGCCGCGGCCACGAACAGCGGGCGAGCCGCGTCGGCGACCGCCACCACCCGGCCGGTCGAGCCGACCAGCCCCTCGACGGCGGCCTCGCCCGCCAGGAGAGCGGGCAGGGACGCGAGGGGTGCCTCCCGGGCTGATACCGCCGGGAGGTCCGGATCTCGGTTCGGCGTCGTCATTCGGCCTCGTGGGGGTCGCGGCACGGGCGGGTGAGGTGGGTGGCGGTCACGCGTGGAGTCGCCGCCCGCCGCGACGTGGAGCCGCCGCCTTCTCCGTCTCGGCCCGCGGAGACACGCCCGCCGCCGAGGCAGGATAACGCCGGCCCCGGGAGGGCCATTCCGCCACCGGAGGAGCGCGGACGCCCCCCGGGTCAGGGCGTGTAAGCGGTGGCGCCGACCGACAGCGGCTCGTCGAGGTCGGCGGCGAGGGCCCCGGCGATGTCGAGCACCGCCGGTCCGTCGGTCAACGCGGGCAGGAACATGTTGGTGCGCACGCCCTGTAGGTACGCGAACGGCGACGACGCCGGATCGGTGTTCGGGATGGCGTTGGTGATCATCGAGCCCGACGCACCGTAGAACCAGCTGTCGCCCCAGCACTGGGCCACGTCCGGGGTCGAGTCGTCGGCGTAGAACCACGAGATCGCCGGCGGCGGGCTGTAGGACGCGGAGTAGCGCGACGTGGTCATCACGGTGCCCTCGCCGCCGTGGACCGCCTCCCACTCCGGTAGCGACGCGGGGACGGTGTCGGGCGTGCCGTCGACGGCCACCCCGCCGGGCAGCGTCGAGCTGCGGTACGTGGAGCCGAGGGCTCCGGGCCCGTAGTCGATGTAGTCGATCACGCCCGGGATGGCGTGCACCCGCAGGTCGGTGATCGTCTGCTCGTGGTAGCGGTAGAAGAGGTGCGTCCGCTGGGTCTTGGGGCCGCTGTTGGCGCCCACGTAGGACCGGATCGCCCGCACCGGGCCGTCGGTGTTGGTGGCGAACGCCCCCTCGGCCTGGTTGAAGGTCAGGTTGCTGCGGCCGCAGTTCCCGATGGCGAACACGTTCTTGTGCCCGTCGAGCAGGTCGGCCCCGGCTCCGACCTGCCAGGTCGTCTCGAACCAGCGGTCGGTGAACCCGATCGCGTAGCGGTCGGTCGTGATCGTCGAGGCCTCGGGGTTCGGGCCCGTTCGCCGCTGGTAGGTCGTCTTGTAGGGCCCGGAGGTGAGGTCGAAGTCGTAGGTGACGTAGTCCTCGCCGGCCGCCGGGTCGAGGCCGGGGCCGGAGCGCACGAAGAGGTACACGTAGCCGACCGAGCCCGGCTCCTGCGGGTCCTCGATCTTCACGGCCACCCCGCTGCCCGGCACCACCCCGGCCGGCTCGTCGGGGACCTCGGCGCTCGCGATCGAGCCGGCGTCGAAGGCCATGAAGACCAACTCGTCGTCGGCGTCGAAGGCGGCGTCGGTGTCGGCACCCACCCAGGTGCCGGGATCCGTGTACTGGAGCGCGGTCGGCCCCCCACTGCCGTACCCGTAGACCGTCCCGGTGACGCCCGGCGTGCTGTTGGAGGGGGGCGTGGTGCCGAACGGCACCACGGCCCGCTCGTCGACCTGGACCGGTACCTGGTCCCAGACGGCATGGCCGTCGGGCTTGCGATGGGCGAACGCCACGATGTCGCCCGGCGCCTCACCGACGAGCTGAGGAAGCTGGGCGCCCGTGAGCACGACCGGGTCGATCGGCCGGTGCACCGTGCTCGGAGCGTGGTCGCAACCCACGAGGCCGACGGTGAGAACGGCCAGGCCCGCGACCGTCGAGGCGGTGCGGCCGTACCTACCGCCGAACCCGCGTCCGGACCTGAACCGGGACCGGCGACCGGTCGACCCCATGCCTTGACCCCCTGGCGACGTGCACTTCCCCGGCTGCGAGGACCCAGATCCTAGGCCGCCACCGCCGGGCACGGAGCGGGGGAGCGCGACGGGGACCACTCCCGTCGCGACTACCCTCCGCGCGTCGTGACCGCTTTCCGGGAGGCCGCCGAGCCCGCCGAGCCCGCGTCCGGCGCCGGCGCCGACCCCGGCATCAGGGTCGCGATCGTCCACGACTGGCTCACGAACCTGGCCGGCTCGGAACGGGTGGCCCTGGTGATGAAGCGGGCGTTCCCGGAGGCGCCCATCTTCACCAGCGTCTTCAACCGCCGGCGCGTGCCCCAGTTCGACGGCCTCGACGTGCGCACCTCGTTCCTCCAGCGCGTGCCTCTCGCCACCCGGCGGCACCAGCTCTTCACTCTGCTGCGGGAGCGGGCCTTCCGCTCCTTCGACCTGACGGGCTACGACGTGGTGATCTCGTCGAGCAGCGCGGAGTCGAAGGCGGTGGTGACCGCACCGGGGTCGGTGCACGTCTCCTACATCCACACGCCGACCCGTTACTACTGGAGCCACTACGAGGAGTACCTCGACCAGCCGGGGCTCGGCGTGCTCGACCCGCTGGTCCGGCGGGCCCTGCCGCGGCTGGTCGGCAGGATGCGGGACCGCGACCTCGCCGCCGCCCAACGACCCGACGTCCTCCTGGCGAGCTGCCGCGTGGTCCAGGACCGGATCCGCACCTACTACGGGAGGGAGAGCACGGTCCTCAACCCCCCGGTCGACGTGTCGCGCTTCACGCCTGCCCCCGACGGCCCCGGCGACTTCTACCTGGTGATGGCCCGATTGGTTCCGTACAAGCGCATCGACGTGGCGGTCGAGGCCGCCACCCGGCTCGGGCGCCGGCTGGTGGTCGCCGGCGACGGCTCCGAGGAGGCCGCCCTGCGCCGGATGGCGGGACCAACGGTCGAGTTCGTCGGCCGGCTCACCGACGACCGGGAGATCGCGGCGCTCTACCACTCGTGCCGCGCCCTCATCCTTCCCGCCGAGGAGGACTTCGGGATCACGCCGCTGGAGGCGATGGCCTGCGGCCGGCCGGTGATCGCCTTCCGCAAGGGCGGCGCGACCGAGACGGTCGTCGAGGACCGGACCGGGGTGTTCTTCGACCCGCAGACGCCCGAGGACCTCGCGGCGACGATCGAACGGTTCGAGACCATGTCGTTCGATCCCGCGGCGATCCGGGCCCACGCGCTGGGCTACTCCGACGAGCGCTTCGTCGACGAGCTGCGCGCCGTGGTGGCCGCGACGCTGGCCCGCCGGTGCGACGGCCGACCCTCCGACGGCTGACGCTCAAGCGCCGGGGTTGACCCGGTTCATCGCCGCATCCACGCCTTCGGTCGCGATCAACTCCACCGCGTCGGCCGCCCGCCCGACCGCGACGTCGATCTCGGCGCGGTCGCGCTTGGAGAAGCGGCTGAGGACGTGATCGACCCCCCGATCCTGGGTGGTCGGCTTCCCGATCCCGATCCGCACCCGCAGGAAGTCGGTGGTGTGGAGGTGCGCCTTGACGGACCGCAACCCGTTGTGCCCGGCCAGGCCGCCACCCGCCTTGACCTTCACGCCGCCCACGGGGAGGTCGAGCTCGTCGTGGACCACCACCAGCGCCTCGGCGCCCACCCCGTAGCGCCGGGCCAGGGGCGCGACGGCCGACCCCGACTCGTTCATGAACGTGAGCGGAACGGCCAGCGCGATCCGCCGGCCGTCGACGCGGACCTCGTCGACCAGGGCCCGATCCTTGGACCGTCGCAGCCGCCCGCCGTGCCGGGCGGCCAGGAGCTCGACCACCTCCGCCCCCACGTTGTGGCGCGTGCGGGCGTACTCGGCACCGGGGTTCCCCAGCCCCACGACGAGCAGGTCGGCGGGCGTGCCGCGGCGCTCGACCCGGACGCCCCGGCCGCCTCGACCCGAGCGCGGGCGCAGCACCGGCGCCCGGCCCTACTCGGCGGAGGGCTCGGACCCCTCGCCGGCCTCCGCGGCCGGTGCCCCGGCGGGCTCCTCGCCCTCCTCGCCCTCGGCCGCCGGCTCCTCGGCCTCCTCCACGACCCGCGGGACCGTGACGTGGACCACCAGGTCGTCGGGGTCCTGGGGCGTGGTGACGCCGGGCGGCAGCACCAGCTCGCCGACCCGGATCTGGTCGCCCACCTCCAGCGCACCGGCGTCGACGTCGATCGACGCCGGGATGTCGGCCGGCTTGGCCTCGACGGTCAGGTGGAACAGGACCTGGTCGAGGATGCCTCCCTGACGGGTGCCGGGCGCCTCGCCCGTCACCTCTAGGGGCACCTCGGCGGTCACGGCGACGTCGCGGCGGATGCGGATGAAGTCGACGTGGACCAGATCGCCGCGGGTGGGGTGGCGCTGGATCTGGCGGGCCAGGGTCAGGTGCTGCTCGCCGTCGAGGTCGAGGGTGATGAGCGTGTTGGCACCCGCCTCACCGGCGAGGATGTGCCCGAGCTCCCGGGCGCCCACCGAGACCGAGGTGGCCTCCTCGCCGAGGCCGTAGACGACGGCCGGGACCCGGCCGGCACGGCGGATGCGGCCCGACGGGCGCGAGCCCCGCTCGGGGCGGGCAACGGCGTGGAGGACTACGTCGGCCATGGCGCGGAGATCCTTACGGGCGCGGGCGAGGGACCTTCCATTCTGCGCCGGTGCCGCCCGCCACGCCAACCGGGACCCGGGTCGGGCCCCTCAGACGTTGTCGCCCTTGAACAGCTCGCTCACCGAGGTGTCCTCGAACACGGCGTCGAGGGCCTCGGCGATGACCGGGGCGATCGACACCACCTCGAGGCCGTCGAAGCGCTTCTCGGCGGGGATGGGCAGGGTGTCGGTGACCACCACCCGCCGGATCTCCGAGTTCTTGAGACGGTCGACGGCCGGGCCCGACAGCACGGCGTGGGTGGCGACCACGAAGACCTCGCGGGCCCCACGGTCGCTCAGGAGCGACGCGGCGCTGGTGATGGTCCCCGCCGTGTCGATCATGTCGTCGACGAGGATGCACGTGCGGCCGCCGACGACCCCGACCACGTCGTTGGCCTCGGCCACGTTGTGGGTGCCCTTGGGGCGGCGCTTGTCGATGAACGCGAGGTCGGCTTCGAACCCGTGGTCGTGGAGGCCGTTGGCGAAGCGGCGGGCCAGCTTGCCGCCACCGGCGTCGGGGGCGACGACCGTGACCTCGCCGTCGCGGTCGAGCCGCCCGACCAGGTGGTCGGTGAGCGACGGCACCGCGGTCAGGTGATCGACGGGCACGTCGAAGAAGCCCTGGATCTGGCCGGTGTGGAGGTCGACGGTGAGCAGGCGCTCGGCCCCGGCCGCGGTGAGCAGGTCGGCGAGCAGCCGGGCCGTGATCGGCTCGCGGCCCTCGGCCTTGCGGTCCTGGCGGGCGTACCCGTAGAAGGGGCACACCGCGGTGATGCGCTTGGCCGACGCCCGCTTGGCGGCGTCGATCATGATGAGCTGCTCGAGGATCCGGTCGTTGATCGGGTCGCAGTGCGTCTGGAGCACGAACACGTCGGAGCCGCGGATGCTCTCGCCGTAGCGGCAGTAGATCTCACCGTTGGCGAACGACGACAGCTTCACGTCGCCGAGGGGCACCTTCAGGTGAGCGGCGATCTCCTCCGACAGCTCGGGGTTCCCCCGCCCGGCGAAGAGCATCAGCCTCTTCTTGGTCAGCAGCTCCATCGAAGCTCCCTCACTCCCCGTCACTCTCCGTCGCCCGGACCCGGGGACTCACCCGGGGGCTCACCCGGGGGCTCGTCGTCGCCGGGCGGCGACCAGTCCTTGTCCACCCGGGCGGGTACGCCCTTGGCCAGCGCCCCGGCGGGCACGTCGCCGGTCACCACCGCGCCGGCCCCGGTGTAGGCGCCCTTCCCTATCACCACCGGCGCCCTAAGCACGGTGTCGGAACCGATCCGGGCGTCGGCACCGACGACGGTCCGGTGCTTGCGGCGCCCGTCGTAGTTGGCGGTGATGGTGCCGGCGCCGAGGTTGGCCCGGGGACCGATCTCGGCGTCGCCTACGTAGGACAGGTGCGGCACCTTCGCCCCCTCGCCGATCTCGCTGTTCTTGACCTCCACGAAGGTGCCGACGTGGGCGCCGTCGGCGAGTCGGGTGCCCGGCCGCAGCGAAACGTACGGCCCGACGGTGCACCCGGCCCCGATCACCGTCCCGACGGCCACGGTCCGGCGCACCTGGGCGCCCTCCCCCACGACGGTGTCGACCAGGCGGGTCTCGGGCCCGATGTCGGAGCCGGTCGCGACGCGGGTGCTCCCTTCGAGGGCCACGCCCGGCCGCAGGGTCACGTCGGCCTCGAGCCGCACGTCGGCGTCGACGTAGGTCCGCTCGGGGTCGGTCATGGTCACGCCTTCGAGCATCCAGCGCGCGTTGATGCGCCGGCGAAGGACGGCCTCGGCCGCCGCGAGCTGGACCCGGTCGTTGACCCCGACCGTCTCGCCGGGATCGTCGGCCCCGTACGCCGCCACCGAGTGCCCGGCGTCGCGCAGCACCCCGACCACGTCGGTCAGGTAGTACTCGCCCTGCGCGTTGTCGGGCGCCAGGCGCCGCAGGGCCGGGGCGAGCAGGCTGCGCCGGAAGAGGTACACGGACACGCCGACCTCGTCGATCGCCCGCTGGTCGGGGGTGGCGTCGGCCTCCTCGACGATCGCCTCCACCCGCCCGTGCTCGTCGCGCAGGATCCGGCCGTAGCCGGTCGGGTCGGCGTAGCGGGCCGTGAGCAGCGTGGCGGCGGTCTCACCGGAGCCGTGCTCGGCCACGAGGCGGTCGAGCGTCGCCGTCCGCAGCAGCGGGGCGTCGCCGGGGACCACGAGGAGGTCGTCGTCGGGATCGAGGTCGGACGGGAAGGCGGTCAGGGCCACCCCCGTGGCGTCACCGGTGCCGCGCCGGTCGCGCTGCTCGACGAGCTCGACGGGCACCGTGCCGTCGAGGCCGTCGTCGACGGCCCGGGCGACGGCGTCGCCCCCGCGACCGACGACCACCACGATCCGGCTCGGCTCCAACCCGGCCAGCGCCCGCAGCACGTGGACCACCATCGGGCGCCCGCACAGCGGGTGCAGGACCTTGGGGGTCGCCGACCGCATGCGGGTCCCTTCGCCCGCGGCGAGGACCACGGCCGACAGGGACCGGCCGCCGGCGCCCGTCACGGGCCCCCCGGGACCGGGCGTTCCGCCGGGTCGCTGCTCGCGTCGCTCACGGAACCTCGCTCATCGGATCTCGTCGATGGGATCTCGGTCGGTCATGGGGTCTC
>JADLDD010000020.1 GCA_020846855.1 Acidimicrobiia bacterium
CTTCGCCGGTGGCCATCTTCCTCGCCGCCAGGCGGGCCTCGGTGGTCATGCCGCCGACGGGTGAGATGAAGACGATCTCGCACTCGGCCAGGACGTCGTCGCCGTGGCGGGAGGTGCCCTTCACGAAGATCTTGCGCCCCTCCACGCGGTCGACGGAGGCCTCGTAGTCGATGCGCTCGTAGAGCGGCGTCGGCCGGAGCATCTTCACGGTGAGCGTGCCGGTGTAGCCGCCGATGCCCGACGCGATCTGGGCCACGCCCATGAGGTCGTCGAAGGCGGCGGCCACGAACCCGCCGTGGAGGTGGCCGATCGGTCCCTCGTAGGCGGCCGTCCACACCGCGGAGCCGCGGGTGACGCCGTCGTCGCCGATCTCCACCGAGACAGGTGGCGCGAGGGGGTTGGAGCGCCCGGAGAAGCCGCTGCG
This sequence comes from Acidimicrobiia bacterium, assembly GCA_020846855.1. Classification (GTDB taxonomy): domain Bacteria; phylum Actinomycetota; class Acidimicrobiia; order IMCC26256; family JADLDD01; genus JADLDD01. Next base: position 425 of record JADLDD010000020.1, read on the forward strand.
CTCCACCAGGGCCATGTCGGGGAGGGGGAGGTCGGCCAGGCCCTTGAAGCGGGGGCTCCCCTCGAGGCGGTCGGCGAGGCGCCGCGCCTCGGCGGTTAGGTCGTCGAGCTCGGAATCGGCGAGGGACGAGATGTCGAGGAGGGTGGAGTGCTCGATTATTCGCTTCACCTCGCGTACCAGGGCGTGCTTGCGGGCCCGGTGGTCGTCCTCGACGGGCTTGAAGGGGTTGTAGGTGTCGCGGGGTTCCGGCGAGAGGGTCACGGGCGGGCAGCCTACGGCAGCACCGGTCTCCGCCCGTACGGGCCCGTGGGGGGCGGGACCGACGGAGCCCGGGATAGCGTCGCCCCCGCCACCAACGGTACGGGGCGACGCGGTGGAACGGTCCCGCGCCTCGGGCCGTCGGGCCGACGGGCTGACGGGGGAGAGACGTGCAGATCGGGATCACCATGTTCGCCACCGACCGGTCCATCGGGGCGCCGGAGCTCGCCCGGGCGGCCGAGGAGCGCGGCTTCTCCTCGCTGTTCCTCCCCGAGCACACCCACATCCCGACGTCGCGGGGCACGCCGTGGCCGGGAGGCGGGGAGCTGCCCGACGAGTACCGGCGCAGCGTCGATCCGCTGGTGGCGCTGGCCGCGGCGGCGACCGTGACCACCCGGATCCGGCTCGGCACCGGCATCTGCCTCGTCGCCCAGCGCGAGCCCATCGTCACGGCCAAGGCCGTCGCCACCCTCGACGTCGTCTCCGGCGGGCGCTTCACCTTCGGGATCGGCTACGGGTGGAACCGCGAGGAGATGGAGGACCACGGCGTCGATCCACGACGACGCCGCGACGTGGTGCGCGAGAAGGTCCTGGCCATGGAGGCCCTCTGGCGCGACGAGGCCGCCTCGTTCCACGGCGACCACGTGAGCCTCGACGAGAGCTGGTCGTGGCCCAAGCCGGTCCAGGCGCCGCGACCACCGGTGATGATCGGCGGCGCGGCCGGCCCCACCCTCTTCGCCCACGTGGCCGAGTACGCCGACGGCTGGATCCCCATAGGGGGCGCCGGCGTGCGCGAGGCGCTGCCCCGGCTGCACCGCGCGGTGGAGGAGGCGGGGCGCGATCCGGCCGAGGTGAGGATCGTGCCCTTCGGCACCGTGCCCGACCGGGGCAAGCTCGACTACTACGAGGAGATCGGCATCACCGAGGTGGTGGCCAACGTGCCGTCGGGGCCGGCGGCCGACGTCCTCCCCGCCCTCGACGCGATAGCGCCCCTCATCGGCTGACGGGGTCGCCCGGCCCGGACCGGCTCTCGGGCCCGTGTCGCATGCCTCCCGGCGGCGCGGGCCCCGACCCCGGTAACGTCGGCGGTTCCACCAACGGACTCCCGAGGGCGGTGCGATGGGCACGTACGCGGTGACCGGTTCGGCGAGCGGCATCGGCGCCGCCGTGGCGCGGCGCATCTCCGACGAGGGGCACCGGGTGATCGGTGTCGACCTCCACGACGCCCACGTGGTCGGCGACCTCGCCACGACCGAGGGCCGGGAGGCGGCGGTGGCCGGCGTGACCGACGCCGCCGGCGGGACCCTCGACGGCCTGGTGGCCTGCGCCGGGATCGGTGGCAGCACCGGCGCCCCGTCGGGCCTGGTGGCGCGGATCAACTACTTCGGCGCGGTGGCGACGCTCGAAGGCCTGCGCCCGTCGCTGTCGGTGGGGGAGCGGCCGGCGGCGGTGGTGATCTCGTCGAACTCGGCCACGATGCTTCCCCTGGAGGGCGACGACGACGGCTCCACCCTCGTCGACCTGCTGCTCGCGGGCGACGAGGCCGCCGCCTGCGCTTTCGCCGACACCCTCGACGGGGAGCTGGTGTACATGCGCGCCAAGCTGGCACTCACCCGCCGGTTGCGGCGCTGGGCGCCGGAGTGGGCCGCGGCCGGGATCAGGCTGAACGCCGTCGCGCCGGGGCCGGTCCTGACCGAGCTGACCCGCCGGGCGCTCGAGCACCCGCTGACCGGGCCCGCCATCAGGGAGCTGCCCGTGCCGATGGACCGGTGGGGCGAGCCGGAGGAGATCGCCGCCGCGGTCTGGTTCCTGCTGCACGGGGGCGGTTCGTTCGTGCACGGCTCGGTGCTCTTCGTCGACGGCGGCACCGACGCCCTGATCCGGCCCGACTCCTTCTGATCGCCGCGCCGTGAGCAGCACCGAGGGCGACGTGCCCACCGTGGAGGAGCGCCGCCGGCGGGTGCTCTCCTCCGCCATCGAGCTGGCCGACGAGGGCGGTTACGACGCCGTGCAGATGCGCGACGTCGCGTCCCGGGCCGGGGTGGCGATGGGAACCCTCTACCGCTACTTCGACTCCAAGGACCACCTCCTCGCCGCCTGCCAGGTCGAGCAGGTCCGCGCCATCCGCGGCCGCCTGCGCCGGAGGCCGGTGCGGGGCGGGTCGCCCTACGAGCGGGTCATGGCCGTGGTCGACCGGGCCACCCGGGCGATGGAGAGCTCCCCCGGGGCGACGGCCGCGTTGCTGCGCGCGATCTCGTCGCCCGATCCGTCGGTCACGCCTCTCCAGGCCGAGGCGGCGGGGGCCATGGCGTCGATGCTCGACGACGCGATGGGCGGGGTCGAGCCGGGGCGGCGCGCGGCTATCACCCGCGTGCTCGGGCACGTGTGGTTCTCGGCCCTGCTGGGCTGGGTCAACGGCTGGTCGACGGTCGGAGAGGTCCGGTCCGAGCTCGAGGAGGCGACCGGCCTGCTCCTGGGCGGCGGGGCCGGACCTGAGTAGCGGCACCAACCGGGTGCCGACCAGAATGCAACCCGTTTCACTTCCGCGGGTCCCTGTCACCCGCCCCTACGGGGAGGCGGATGTTCCTCGAGTACACCTCCGAGCAGCAGGCGCTGAGCCGGGAGCTCCGTGCCTACTTCCGGGACCTGATGGGCGACGACGTCGTCGGGATCGTGCAGGAGCGGGGAGAGAACAACCCCCGCTTCCGTGAGGTCGTCCGCCGGATCGGTCGCGACGGCTGGCTCGGCATCGGGTGGCCCACCGAGTACGGCGGCCAGGGCCGCCCCGTGACCGACCAGTTCATCTTCTTCGACGAGGTGTGGCGCGCCCAGGCGCCGTTCCCGTTCGTGACCCTCAACACCGTCGGGCCCACCCTGATGGCGTACGGGACCCCGGAGCAGAAGGAGCGGTACCTGCCCGGGATCCTGACCGGCGACGTGGTCTTCGCCATCGGCTACACCGAGCCCGAGGCCGGGACCGACCTCGCGTCCCTGCGGACCCGGGCCGTCCGCGACGGCGACGAGTGGGTCGTCAACGGGAACAAGATCTTCACCAGCGGCGCCAACCACGCCGACTACGTCTGGCTGGCCTGCCGGACCGACCCCGACGCCCCCAAGCACAAGGGCATCTCGATGATCGTGGTGCCCACCGCCTCGGAGGGTTTCTCGTGGACCCCCATCGAGACGGTCGCCGGCCAGGTCACCACGGCCACGTACTACGACGACGTCCGGGTGCCGGCCGGCAACCTGATCGGCGAGGTCAACCAGGGCTGGCGCCTCATGACCACCCAGCTCAACCACGAGCGGGTGGGGTTGGCCGCGCTGGGCGGCCTCGTCCACCGGCTCTGGGACGACGTGGCGGCGTGGGCCGCGTCGACCCCGTCGGGCGAGGGCGGCACCATGGACGACCTGCCCTGGGTCCGGGCCGACCTGGCCCGCTCGCACGCGCGGCTCGAGGCCATGAAGCTGTTGAACTGGCGCGTCGTCTCCGCGGTCGCCGACGGCACCCTCGGCCCGGCCGACGCGTCGGCGGTGAAGGTCTACGGGGTCGAGGCCCAGATCGAGGTGTGCCGCCTGCTGCTGGGGATCGTGGGGGCCGGCGGAGGGTTGCGGGCCGGCTCGCACGGCGCCGCGCTGGGCGGCCTGCTGGAGCAGGCCGGGCGGACGGTCCAGATCAACACGTTCGGAGGCGGAGTGCTGGAGGTCCTGCGCGAGATCGTCGCGGCGGCGGGTCTCGGGATGGCGAGGAGCAGCCGGTGAGCGCCGACGCCGCCGGCGACGCGGGGACCGGTGCGTTCCACGACCGGCTCCGGGCCTTCGAGGGTAAGACGGCCGGTCCGGCCGAGGTCGCGCCCGACGAGGTGAACCAGGCGATGATCCGGCACATGTGCGAGGCGCTGGGCGACGAGAACCCCGTGTACGTCGACCCCGAGGCGGCGGCCCGCTCCGTTCACGGCGAGGTGGTGGCGCCGCCGACGATGCTCCAGGTCTGGACCATGCGGGGCCTCCGCCCCCGGCCGCCCGACGACGGCGGGAACGCGCGCGACGACCTCTACGCGATGCTCGACGACGCCGGGTTCACCGGGGTCGTCGCCACCGACTGCCGGCAGACCTACCACCGAGAGGTCCACCTCGGCGACCGGCTGCGCGTGGTCACGACGGTGGAGTCGGTCTCGCCCGAGAAGCACACCGCCCTCGGCATCGGGCACTTCGTCACCACGAGGATGAGCTACCTCGACGCCGCCGACGAACCGGTGGGGGACATGCTGTTCCGGGTCCTCAAGTTCCGGCCCGGCACCGGGCGCGTAGCCCCGTCGGGCACGGGGTCGGCGTGACTGCCTCCGGCGGCGCCCCGGCGCCCGCGCCCCGGCGGCCCCGCCCCGCCGTCACCGCGGACACCGCCTACTTCTTCGAGGGCGCCCGTGAGCACCGGCTGCTCGTTCAGCGCTGCGACGGGTGCGGGCGGCTGCGCCACCCGCCGTCGCCGGTCTGCCCGCAGTGCCGCTCCTACGGGTGGGAGGCGGTCCCGGTGTCGGGGCGCGGCGAGCTCTACAGCTACACCGTCAACCACCACCCCCAGGTGCCGCCCTTCGAGTACCCGCTCCTGGTGGGCCTGATCGAGCTCGAGGAGGGCCTCCGCGTGGTCGCCGACCTGATCGGCGTGGAACCCGCCGACGTGCGGATCGGGATGCCCCTCGAGGTCGAGTTCGTCGAGTGCGATCCCGACCTCACGCTGCCCATGTTCCGCCCGGCCTCGGCCGGAGGCGGAGAGGGCGGGCGCTGACGTGGACTTCTCGTTCACCGAGGAGCAGGAGGCGGTCCGCGACCTGGCGGCCCAGATCTTCGAGCGCGCGGTGCCGCCCGAACGGGTGAAGGCGGTGGAGGCCACCGCCGACCGCTTCGACCGCGAGCTGTGGGGCGCCCTCGCCGACGCCGGCCTGCTCGGGATCGCGCTGCCGGTCGAGCACGGCGGCAGCGGGCTCGGCCTCGTCGAGGTCTGCCTGCTCGCCGAGCAGCAGGGGCGGGTGGTGGCGCCCGTCCCGCTGTGGCCGACCCTCACCGCGGCAGGAGCCGTCGCCGACCACGGCTCGGCGGCCCAGCGCGGGCGGTGGCTCCCCGGGGTGGTCGCGGGCGACACGGTCCTGACCGTCGCCCTCGAGGAACCCGGCAGCAACGACCCGGCGCGCTCGTCGGTCGAGGCCCGCCCCGCCGGCGACGGCTGGACCCTCCACGGCGCCAAGCCGTCGGTGCCGGCCGCCCACCTGGCCGCGGCCGTGCTCGTCCCGGCGCGCACCCCCGGTGGCACCGTCGCCCTGTTCGTGGCCGACCCGTCGGGCCCGGGTGTCACCCGCCACCCGGGTGAGGGCACCGACCGCCAGATCCTCTCCGAGCTCGTGTTCTCGGGGGCGCCCGCCGAACCGCTCGGCGGAGCCGTCACCGGTCCCGCCGTGCTCGCCGACGTCGTGGCGCGGGCCACGGTGGCCCTGTGCGCGGTCCAGGTCGGTGTGGCGGAGTCGGCCGTGGCCCAGGCCGCGGCCTACACCTCCCAGCGCCACCAGTTCGGCCGCCCGCTCTCGAGCTTCCAGGGCACGGCCCTCAAGGCGGCCGACGCGTCCATCGACACCGAGGCCATGCGCGTCACGCTGTGGCAGGCGGTGTGGCGGTTGTCGACCGGCCGGCCCGCCGCGTCGGAGGTGCTGGTGGCCAAGTGGTGGGCGTCGGAGGCGGGCCAGCGGGTGGGCCACGCCACCCAGCACATGCACGGGGGCATGGGCGCCGACGTCGACTACCCGATCCACCGCTACTTCCTGTGGGGCAAGCAGATCGAGAACACGCTCGGCGGCGCGAGCGCCACCCTCGCCCGCCTGGGCCGGACCCTGACCGCCGCGGCGCCGGACGGCGCCGCCCCGAGCGCCGGAACAGGAGGTGCGTCGTGACCGTACCGACCACGAGCCCCCGTCACGCCGACGTGCAGGTCGGCGACGCGCTGCCCGAGCTCGAGGTGCCGATCACGCGCACGCTGATCGTCGCCGGCGCGATCGCGTCGCGCGACTACCAGGACGTACACCACGACCCCGACCTCGCCCGCGAGCACGGCTCGCCCGACATCTTCATGAACATCCTCACCACCAACGGCCTGGTGGGGCGCTTCGTCACCGACTGGGCCGGGCCCGACGCCGTGCTCCGGGCGGTGAGCATCCGCCTCGGGGTGCCCAACTACCCGGGCGACACGATGGTCCTGTCGGGCCGGGTGACCGAGAAGACCGACGCCGTCGTGACCGTGGAGGTGACCGGGGCCAACTCGAAGGGGAACCACGTCACCGGGAGCGTCGACGTGGAGCTCCCGGGGGCCGTCCGTTGAGCGAGCGGAACCGCCTCGTCGACGCCGCCGCGATCGTCGGGATCGGCGCCACCGAGTTCAGCAAGGACTCCGGTCGCAGCGAGCTGCGCCTCGCCTGCGAGGCCGTCGACGCCGCGATCGCCGACGCCGGCCTGCGCCCCGACCAGATCGACGGCCTGGTGACCTTCACCATGGACACCAACCCCGAGATCGCCCTCGCCCGCTCGCTCGGGATGGGGGAGCTGAGCTTCTTCTCCCGGATCCACTACGGGGGCGGCGCCGCCTGCGCCACCGTCCAGCAGGCCGTCCTGGCCGTGGCGGCCGGGGTCGCCGACCACGTCGTCTGCTATCGGGCGTTCAACGAGCGCTCCGGGGCCCGCTTCGGGGCCGGGGTGCAGGGCCTGTCGCCGGTAGCCACGGCCGAGAGCACCCAGTACTCCTGGTACTCACCGTTCGGGCTACTCACCCCGGCTCAGTGGGTGGCGATGTTCGCCCGCCGGTACATGCACGAGTACGGCGCCACCAGCGAGGACTTCGGGCGGGTGGCGGTGGCCGACCGCCGCCACGCCGCCACCAACCCCAAGGCGTGGTTCCACGGGCAGCCGATCACGCTGGAGGACCACCAGGCCAGCCGGTGGATCGTGGAGCCTCTCCACCTGCTCGACTGCTGCCAGGAGAGCGACGGTGCCCAGGCGCTGGTGGTCACCACACCGGAGCGGGCGCGCGACCTGGCCCGGCCCCCGGTGATCGTGCGCAACGCGGCGCAGGGCGCGGCCGCCGACCAGCACATGATGACGAGCTACTACCGGGAGTCGATCACCGGCCTGCCCGAGATGGGCCTCATCGCGCGCCAGCTCTGGAACAGCACCGGCCTCGGCCCCGACGACGTCCAGACCGCGGTGATCTACGACCACTTCACGCCGCTGGTGCTCACCCAGCTCGAGGAGTTCGGGTTCTGCGGGCGGGGCGAGGCCAAGGACTTCATCCGTGACGGTGCGATCGAGATGGGGGGCCGCCTGCCGGTCAACACCCACGGCGGCCAGATCGGCGAGGCCTACATCCACGGCATGAACGGGATCGCCGAGGGCGTGCGCCAGGTCCGGGGCACGGCGGTCAACCAGGTCCCCGGGGTCGAGAACGTCCTCGTGACCGCCGGTACGGCCGTCCCGACCAGCGCCTTGATCCTCGGTCGCGACGCCTGACCGTCGCCCGCCGAGCGGGGTGGGCCGGGGTCAGAGGGCGTCGAGCGCCGACGTGCGTCCTCGCTCCTCGAACCTCCGGCGCAGCGCTTGCGCGTCCGGCGGCTCGAACCGCCGGTAGGCGTCGTCGCGCGGGTCGGGGCGCCACCAGACCGGGTCGGCCGTCTCCCAGTGCTCGCGCCGGAGGGAGCGCTTGAGCACCTTGCTGGTGGAGGTGACGGGCATGTCGGGGGTGATCCGGACGAAGCGGGGCGCGGCTTTGGTGCCCAGGTCGGCCTGCACGGCCAGGAAGGCCCGGAAGCCCTCGGGGTCGAACTCGACGCCGGGGCGGAGCAGCAGGGCGGCCATCACCTGGTCGCCGGCGTCGATGTCGGGGACGCCGTAGACCGAGACCAGGACCACGTCGGGGTGGCGCGAGAGGATGCGCTCGACGGGCGCGGCGGCGAAGTTCTCGCCGTCGACGCGCAACCAGTCGGCGTCGCGCCCCGCGAAGTACACGAAGCCCTGCTCGTCGAGGTAGGCGAGGTCGCCCGTCCAGTAGGCCCCGTCGCGGACCCGGGCCCGGGAGGCGTCCTCGTTGCGCCAGTAGCCCTCGAAACCCGCTCCGCCCAGGCGGTTCACCAGCTCGCCGACGGCCTCTTCGGCGTTGACCAGCCGCCCGTCGGGGTCGAAGCGGGCGGGCGGGCACTCCTCGCCGGTCGCCGGGTCGAGGACGACGGTGCCCTCGGGCGGGCGGCCGAGGGAGCCCGGGGGCGTGTCGGGGGTGCGCTGCACGATCGCCGCGCCCTCGGTGGAGCCGTAGGCGTCGACCACGACGCAGTCGAACCGGGAGGCGAAGGCCTTGACGTCGGTCTCCGCGGCCTCGTTGCCGAACGCCAGCAGCAGGGGGTTGTCGGCGTCGTCGGGGCGTTCGGGGGTGGCGAGGATGTACGCGAGCGGCTTGCCCACGTAGTTGAAGTAGGTCGCCCCGTAGCGCCGCACGTCGTCGATGAACGCGGAGGCCGAGAACCGGCGGCGCAGGGCGACCGCGGCGCCCATGGCGAGCGACGGTGCCCAGCCGGCCATGATGGCGTTCGAGTGGAACAGGGGCATCGCCTCGTAGGTGACGCTCCCCGGCCCGAGGCCCATCATCGAGCCCGCGATCGTCGCGATGTTCCCCAGCCGGCCGTGGGAGCACACCACGGCCTTGGGGGCCCCCGAGGTGCCCGACGTGAAGATGAGCGCGAACAGGTCGGCGGGATCCACCTCGACGGCGGGCGGCGCGGCGCCGCGGTGCGGGGCCAGGGCGTCGAGGTAGCCGGGAGTCCCGACGACGAGGATCCGTTCCGGCGGGATGCCGAGGTCGAGGCCCTCGAGGAGCGGCAGGAGGTCCGGTTCGGTGACGAGGAACGCGCACTCGGTGTGGGTCACGTCGCGGGCGAGCTCGGCGCCTCGGCGGGTGGGGTTGATGCCCACCGAGACCGCGCCCGCGAGGGCGGTCGCGCCGAGCCACATCGGGAACTCGGGGACGTTCTCGAGGAGGATCCCCACGTGGAACGGGCCCGGCACCCGGTGCGCCAGCAGCCACGCCGCCCGCTGGGCGCACGCGTCGACGTACTCGGCGTAGGTCCAGGCCTCGTCGTCGTGGAGCAGGGCGGGGTTGTCGTCGCCCGCTCGGGCGAGGACGAGCTCGGTGATGGTCCGTGGGCGCTCGGCGGCGCCGGCTCCGCCCGGCTCGCCGGTGGCGGACTCGCTGGTGTCGGAAGCGGCCATGGTGCGCGGACGCTAACACCGCGGGGTGCGGCGGTCGTCGTCCCCGGCCGCTACTCGGGCGGGCGTCGCGGCGCCGGCAGGTGCAACACGTTCCATTTCCCGGCCGCGCGGCGCGCGAGGATGTGCGCCGCCGCGCCGGTGTGCGGAGACCAACCCGCCGTGGCCCGAGGACTCCCGGAGACGCGCGGGGAGCAGCGGGGCGACGCGGGATACCCGACGATGGAGGAGCGATGCTCGAGGGTCTGGAAGGCAAGGTCGCGATCGTGACGGGGGCGGGGCGGGGCCTCGGGCGGGCCGAGGCGCTGGAGCTGGCGCGCCAGGGCGCCCGGGTCGTGGTCAACGACTTCGGGACCACGGTGGAGGGCGGGGGGTCCACCGACAACCCGGCCCACGAGGTGGTGGCCGAGATCGAGGCGGCCGGCGGCGAGGCCGTCGCCCACCTCGGCGACGTCGCCGACTGGGACGACGCCGAGGCGATGGTGCGCCTGGCCGTCGACCGGTGGGGCCACCTCGACATCCTCGTGAACAACGCGGGCGTGCTGCGCGACCGCATGCTCTACAACATGTCGGAGGAGGAGTGGGACCTGGTCGTACGGGTCCACCTCAAGGGCCACTTCTGCACCCTGCGGCACGCCACCAAGTACTGGCGCGACGCGGCCAAGGGCTCGGCCGACGGCACCGTCTACGGCCGGGCCGTCAGCACCGCGTCGGAGGCGATGCTCTTCAACCCTCCCGGCCAGCCCAACTACGCGGCGGCCAAGGCGGGGATCGTGGCGCTGACCCTGGCCGCGGCGCAGGCCGTGGGCCGCTTCGGGGTGACCGCCAACGCCATCGCCCCCCGGGCCCTGACCCGGATGACCGAGAGCCTCGGCGGCTTCGACGTCAAGGACGGCGACTTCGAGATGTACGCCCCCGAGAACGTGTCGCCGCTGGTCGCGTACCTCGCCTCGCCGGCCGCGGCCAAGGTCTCGGGGCAGCTCTTCGTGGTCTACGGCCGCGAGATCAGCGTGGTGTCGGGGCCCACGACCGACACCACCTTCCGGACCGACGACCGCTGGACGCCCGAGAACGTCGACGCCACCCTCACCGGGTTCTACGACGGCCGCACGCCCATCTCGCAGGGCTACCTGCTCCACTGAGTCGGTTGGCGACCGGCGGCCCCCCGGCCGTGGTCGCACGCTCCGTGAGCCGGCGGTCGCGGGGCACCCGGTAGCGTGACGTCTATGGAGGAGAGCGGACCCGAGGTCCGGACGGCGTCCGGTCCGGCGCTCGACGGTGCGGCTCCCGACCCGACGGCCCCCGCGACGACCGACCACGTCGTGTTCCTGTGCACGGGCAACGCGGCGCGCTCGGTCATGGCCGGGGCGCTGGCCGTCGCCCAGGGCGTTCCGCTGCGCGTCACCACGGCCGGCACGCACGTGGTGGAGGGGATGCCCATGAGCTGGCGGACGCGCGACGCCATGGCGCTGGTGGGGGTCTCGGCCCCGTCGCACCGGAGCCGCCAGCTCACCGAGGCCGAGGCCTCCGACTCCACCCTCGTGGTCGCCATGGCCCGCGAGCACGTGACCTACGTGAGGCGCCGCCACCCGGCGGCGGCGGTCCGGACCGCCACCCTCCAGAGGCTGGTCCGCGATCTCCCGCCGGGCGAGCCCGGGACCCTCGCCCGCCGGGTGGCGGCCCTGGAGCTGGCGGCGGTGCGCCTGGAGCGCTGGGAGGACGTCGACGATCCGGCCGGCGGTGAGATGCCCGTCTTCGAGGCGTGCGCCCGCGAGCTCCACCGGCTGATGGACGAGCTCGCGCCCCGCCTGGTCTGAGCACCGGGAGACCGTGATGCGGGAAGGGAGCGAGCGAGGGCGCACCCGACCGCCGCGGGGGCCGGCCGGGCGTCGGTCGGTCGCCGTCGCCGTGCTGCTCTTCCTGCTCGTTGCGGCCCTCGGTGCGTGCTCGGGGGGGTCGGACGCGGCGCCGACGACGTCGACGACGGCGGGGCGCGGACCCACCTCGACCCCGGCCCCCTCCACCGCGACCACCTCGCCGACCCGCCCGACCCCCGACGGCTCGGCCTCGGGGCGGGTGACCACCGTCGACGGCGAGCTGCGGACACCGGACGGCCGGGAGCGCTCCTACCGGGTGGTGGCCCCCGACGGCGACGACTATGGCGACGCCGCGCTACCGCTGCTCCTGGCGTTCCACGGCGGCCTGGGCTCGGGCCGCCAGTTCGAACGGGCGTCGGGGTTCGACGCGCTGGCCCGCCGAGGGGAGGCGGTCGTCGTGTACCCCGACGGCGTGGCCGGGCCCCGGGGGCGGGGGCGGACGTGGAACGCCGGGACGTGCTGCGGCTACGCCGCCGCGGCGCGCGTCGACGACGTCGGGTTCGTGCGCCGCCTTGTGGCGGCCGTCGCGTCGACGCACCGGATCGACCCGGACCGCGTGTACGCGGCGGGGCACTCCAACGGGGCGATCCTGTCTTACCGCCTGGCCTGCGAGCTCTCCGACGTGGTGGTGGCCATCGGCGTCCAGGCGGGGACCCTGGGGGTCCCGGCCTGCCACCCGGCCCGGCCCGTCTCCGTCCTCCACATACACGGCCGTGACGACCGAAACCTCCCGCTCGCCGGCGGAGTGGGTCCGGATTCGATCAGCGGAGTGGACTTCCGACCGCCTCTCGACGCGGCCGCCGCCGTGGCCGCCGGGATCGGATGCCCGGCGCGGCCCGCCGAGAGCCGGGACGCGTCGAACCCGGCGGTGGCCGTGACCACGTGGGCTCCGTGCCGCGACGGCACCGAGGTCCGCTTCTTGACCGTGACCGGCGCCGGGCACTCGTGGATGGGAGGCCCCGATGGGAGCGCCGCGAACCGACCCGGTGCGGCGGTCCGGGCCCCCGTCGACTCCTCGGCCCTGATCCGCGCCTTCCTGGAGGACCACGCGCGGGCATAGCCGTCACCCGGCCGCGTCGGGCAAGATGGCCGCTGGCCAGGCGGGCGGGACCGGAGGTGTCACCGAGTCGCGATGAACGGGCATCCGGACGACTCCTCGGGCGCGGCCGTCGGAGCCGAAGCCGGCGACGTGACCCGCCGGGAGCCGACCGTCGGAGGGGCGCCGGTGCCGCTGGCGCCTTCGGTGGTCGTCCGTGGCGACGACGCCGGCGGGCACGACGTCGCCGTCGACCGCAAGCTCCGCTCGTTCCTCCGCCGGCGCGGGGCCCGCTCGGACGAGATCGACCGGGCGGCTCGCGAGGGGTGGTTGTCGCTCCTCACCGTCGATCGGATGCTCATGCCGGGCAAGCCCCGCTACACGCTGGCCGAGATGAGCCGCCGAGCCGGTGCCGACGAGGACTTCTCCCGCCGGCTGTGGCGGGCGCTCGGCTTCCCCGACCTGCCCGCCGACGCCAAGGCCTTCACCGACTCCGACGCCGAGACCCTCGAGACCCTGATCGACAGCGGCAACAGCCCGCTGCTGGTGGGTGACGACGAGGCCGCCCACCTGCTCGTCCAGCAGGTGAGGGTCGCGAGCTCGCTCTTCGCCCGCTACGCGGAGATGCTGAGCGACCAGATCTTCGAGGCGCTGCGCCGGGCCCGCGAGCTGGGGGTCAGCGACGTCGATGCCGCGCGGCTGATCGTGGAGAACCTCGACTGGCGCAACCTGTCCCGCCTCAACGACTACGCCCTGCGGATCCAGACCCGGGCCGCCATGTGGCGCAAGCTCGGGGCCGAGGACCCGGAGGTCCCCGTCTCCGGCCCGTGCACGGTCGGGTTCGTGGACCTGGTCGGCTACACGGCGCTCAGCCAGCAGCTCGACGCCGACGACCTGGCCGGTCTCGTGTCGCGCTTCGAGGAGCTGGCCTACGACACCGTCGCTGAGCACGGTGGTCGGGTGGTGAAGATGATCGGCGACGAGGTGATGTTCGTCGCCGACGACCCCCTCGACGCCGTGGAGGTGGCGCTCCACCTGGCGACCCGCAGCGACGGCGACGACCTCCTTCCCACGGCGCGGGCCGCGCTCGCCTACGGCCCGCTCCTCGCGCGGGAGGGCGACTACTACGGGCCGGTGGTGAACCTGGCCAGCCGGAGCGTGGGGGTGGCACGTCCGGGGACCGTCATCGCCTCGGCCGAGCTGCGCAACGCAGTGGGCGACGACGCCGACCTGGTGTGGAGCCGGCTGTGGCCCCGGCGGATCCGCTCGATCGGCTGGGTGGAGCTCTGGGCCGTCCGCCGGCCCGAACCCGAGGCCGGCTGACCCCGGGGCCCCGCTCCCGCCCCTGTCGCGTCGGGAGGAGGGACGTCGCCGGGGCGACCGGCAGTCGCCCGCGGGCGGTTCGGGGGGCGGGCTTCGCTACCGTTGAGGGCATGCCCGAGCGCCTCTCGCTCCTGGCCGTGCACGCCCACCCCGACGACGAGGCGTCGAAGGGGGCGGCCACGGTGGCCAAGTACACGGCTGAAGGCGTCCACACCGTGCTCGTCTGCGCCACCGGTGGGGAGGAGGGCGACATCCTCAACCCGGCCATGGAGCGGCCCGAGGTCCGGGCCCGCCTCGCCGAGGTCCGCCTCGAGGAGCTGGCGGCCAGCGTGGCGGCCATCGGCTACTCGGCCGTCCACATGCTCGGCTACCGCGACTCCGGGATGCCGGGGACCGAAGCCAACGCCCGACCCGACAACTTCGCCAACGCCCCGCTCGACGAAGCCGTCGGGCGCCTGGTGCGCATCATCCGGGCCGAGCGGCCCCAGGTCGTGGTCACCTACGACGAGACCCGCTTCTACCCGCACCCCGACCACGTCCGGGTCCACGAGATCTCGGGCCCGGCCTTCGACGCCGCCGGCGACCCCGCCCGGTACCCCGACGCCGGGGAGCCCTGGCAGCCGCTGAAGCTCTACTACACGGGCTTCTCGGTGAAGCGGGTGCGGGCCCTCCACGAGGCGTTCCTCGCCCGCGGCGAGGAGAGCCCCTACGCCCAGTGGCTCGAGCGAGGCTTCGACATGGGACTCGACGCCGAGGCGATCGACGCCGCGTTCACCACCTTCGTCGACGTGTCGTCCTACCTGCCCGTGCGCCGGGCGGCGCTGCTGGCGCACCGCACCCAGGTCGACCCCGACGGCTTCTGGATGCGCCTCCCCGACGACGTCGTGCGCGAGGTGTTCCCGTGGGACGAGTACCAGCTCGCCCGGTCGCTCGTCGACACGGGCGTACCCGACGGCGAGCCCGAGGACGACCTCTTCGCCGGGATCCGTTCGCCCGTGGTGGCCCCGGGGGGCTGAGGTGGCCGAGCTCCTCTCGCAGGCCTGGCTCGACGAGGTGCGCCGCCTGGCCTCCGGCGGCCCTCGCCCCGACGTGTCGGCCCGGGTCCGCTGGGTGGTGCGGGGCGGCCCGGGAGAGGGGCCGCGGGGCCGCGGGGCGGGCGCGGCGGGCGCCGAGACGCGGTTCTACATGATCCTCGACCACGGCCGTCCGGTGGAGATGATGCTGGGCGACATCGACGACGCCGACGTGACGTTCACCGTCCCCTACGACGATGCCGTGGCCGTGGTGCGTGGGGAGCTCGACCTCTCGGTGGCCTTCATGCAGGGCCGGATGAAGGTCGAGGGCGACATGGGGGTCCTGTTGACCCTCCTCCCGGCCGCGGAGACGGCGGAGGGGTCGGCGCTGCTGGCGCGCATCGCCGGCGCGACCACCTGGTAGCGCCTCCGGTTCGGCCCCGGCTCGGGCGTCGCCGCCGGGTCAGGACCCCGAGCGCATCAGGTCGCGCAGCTCCCGGTAGCCGATCAGCACCGCGCCCGAGCGTTCCACCAGGTCGGCGAAGGCGGGGTCGTGGCACAGAGCGGCGTGGTCGTCGACCCGGTTGGCCCAGTCGGGGTGCGAGGACCGGAGCTCGTCGGTTTCGACCGCGGGGTGGAAGTACATCTCGGTGACGCCTTCGGGCAGGTCGAACAGGGCCTTCTCGGCGCCGCGCCGTGAGCCCATCGAGGTGACCACGAAGTGGTCGGGGAACACCACGCCCTCCTCGGCCGCGAGGCGGCGGGAGGGGAAGCCGATCATGTCCTCGACGTCGGCCCCGACCATGCGCAGCGGCAGCGCGAACTCGACCGCCAGCTCGACGTAGACGTCGAAGAACTCGGGGCGGAGCTGGAGGGTGCCCATGTGGCTGTCGAGGTGGCTGACGTCGAACCCCCAGTAGATCGCCCGCTCGATCTGGGCCCGGCACTCCTTGCGCACCTCCTCGACGTCGGCGTGGTCCCAGACGTCGGCGACGGTGCGGGGGAAGCCGCCGTCGCCGTCGAGGAGGCTGGGGGAGTGGGTGATGGGCCCCCACCGGTACGTCTCCCACTCGGCGTTGAGGGTGAGGTGCACGCCGACGTCCTCGCCGCGGTACCCGGCGGCGGCGTCGCGTGCCCACGGGCAGGGCACCATGAGCGTGGCGGTGGTGGCGAGCCCCTGGCGCAGCGACTCGTAGGCGGCCACGTTGGCCGACCGGGTGGAGCCGAGGTCGTCGCAGTTGATGACGAGGAGCTTGGCGCCGGCCGGGTAGCCGAGTCGCTCCGCCAGTTCGGTCACGGTCGCCGAGGTTACGCGACCCGCACCGCGATCGTGGCCCGGGGTCGCCGGGCCGCCGGGCCGCCGGGCCGGTCGCCGCCGGCCGACGTGCCGCGGACCGCGCCGCCGGCGGGGGTGCCGCCGATCCCGGCCGGGGGCTGGGTACGATCAGGCGCCCCGGCCGGATCCATCCGCCGGCCGCCCCTGGAGGTGGGGAACATGAGCGAGCGCGGTCCCGCTCGTAGGTCCACGGCCGTCGGCGCCGCCCCCGGCGCGGCCGGAGGTCGCCGCCGGTCGGGCATCCGGCCCCCGGCGCCGCTCGCGCTCCTCACGGCCGCCGTGCTCGCGGCCCTGGTCCTCGCCGCGTGCAACGGGGGTGGCGATTCCCCGGCGACGTCGTCGACCGCCGCCCCGTCGACGGCCTCGACGACGCGTCCCTCGACCTCGACCACCGGTGGCGGCACCACCGGTTCGTCCACCGGCACCACCGCGCCGGCGGGTTCCCCCGACACCGACGTCGCGTGCGACGCGCCGGGGAGCACCCGCGACCAGGAGAGCGCCGACCGGCCGGCCCCGCCCGTCTGGCTGCTGACCGACGTTCGCACCTCCCGATGCGACGGCAAGGACCGGATCGTGTTCGAGTTCCGCCCGGTGGCCGGCGCCCCGGATGCCACGCCCCCGTACGAGGTGGAGTACGAGGACCCCCCGTTCCGCGACTCCGGCGCCGGTCGGGAGACCGTGGTGCTCGGCAACCGATTCCTGGAGGTGGAGCTACACCCGGCCGCGATCGCCGACCTCGACCAGGAGAGCGCGCCCCTCACGTACTCCGGCCCGCGCTCGATCGAGCCGGACGGCCTCGACTTCGTGCGGCAGGTCGCGCTCTTCGACGCCTTCGAGGGCTATGTGAAGTGGGCCGTGGGGCTCGACGAGTCGCGCCCCTTCCGCGTCCAGGCGGCCACCGACCCGCCCCGGGTCGTCGTCGACATCGGCTGAGCCGGGTTTCAGGGCCGGGCGCGGCGGGCCGACGTTAGGGTTCCGGTCATGGGAACGGCGGCACTGGCCTTCGTCGACGACGACGGTCACCGGGTCGAGCTCGACGCCCCGGAGGCCGAGTCGCTGATGGCCCTCGCGGGCTCCCTCGACGCCGCCACCGTCTCCGCCTGCCCCGACTGCCGGAGCCGGGTGGTGGCGGTCGTGGCGCTGGTGGACCTGCTCGAGGCGGCGCCTCCGCACCCGTCGTCGGTGCAGCTCGCCGCGCTGGCCGACGACGCCCCCACCCTGCACATCTACGTGATGGACCGGGAGCGGAGGTGCTCGCACCCGCGGTGGCGCGACCCGGGCTTCGAGGAGTGGGCCGACGTCGTCGCCGAGCAGGAGCGCGAGAGCCCGCCGCGCCGCTGACCCGCCCCGGCTCCCGTCCGACTCGATTCGCCCCTACCCCTTGGCTGGGCCCGCCTTGGCGGCGCGCCGAGCGCCCGGGGCCGCCGTCAGCTCGGCGAACGACTCGGAGAGCGCGGCCACGAGGCGGCCCGGGTCGTGGACCGCGGCCGGGTCGATGTTGAGGCCCATGTGCATCTGCCCGAGGTAGGAGATCACGGTCACGTTCACGGCCGCTCCCAGCCGGGGTCCCATGGCGTGGAGCGACTCGATCCGTGCTCCGGCCACGAACAGCTCGACGGGGCTGCCGCGCAGGTTCGACGCGACGAAGTCGACGGCCCGCGCCTGGGCGCGCGTCACCGACACGAGCAGCGCGGTCGGGGCGAACATGAGGAGGCCGGCGAGCGAGTCGGCGGCCCGTAGGATCGGTTCGCCGCGGGCCCGGTGCAGCCGATCGTGGATGACGGCGACCCGCTCGGCGGGGGGGTGACCGTCGACGGGCAGCAGGACCCGGGCGGGCGCGAAGTGGTTCGCCGTCCCCTCGGGACCACCGCGCAGGCTCACCGGCATCGCCACGCGCAGCTCGTCGAGCTCGATCCCGGCGTCACGGTGGTAGCGGTCGAGGGCGCCGGCGATCGCGGCCACGTACACGTCGTTGACCGTCGCGTCGAAGCGCCGGGCCGCCGCCTTCACGTCGGCGAGCGGGACGCTGAAGATCTCGAAGCGCCGCCCCAGCGACCGCTCGGCCATCAGCGGTGACCGGGCCCGTTCGGTCACCACGAGCTGCCGGCGGAGCGACGCCACGAGGGAGGCGGCCTCCGCGGCCCGGTGCGGGAGCTCGGCCGGGTGGGTCAGGGCGTCGCCGGCGGTGGAGGCACCCCGGCGGACCCACTCGATCGGCCGGCCGGCCACGAACGCGGCGGCGTCGGCGAGGATCCCGAGCGGCGACGACCGCGTGGTCGCCCCGCCGTCGCCCGTCTCGTCGCCGTCGTCGCCGGCCGGGCCGGACGCCTCGCCGGGTGTCGCCGAGGAGGCGCGACCTCTCCGGCGGGGTTGGGAACGGTTCCGGTCGTCGGCCGGCGGGTCGCGCTCCAGGTCGAGCATCGACAGGGAGAGCCGCAGCCCGCCGACGCCGTCGGTGATCGTGTGGTGCACCTTCTGGATCAGCGCGGCCCGGCCGCCGGGCAGGCCGTCGACGGTCAGGAACTCCCAGAGCGGGCGCGACCGGTCGAGCGGGGTGGAGGAGAACTCGGCGACCAGGTCGAGGAAGGCGCGCTCGTCGCCGGGTGGCGGCACCGCGGCCCGGCGTAGGTGGTAGTCGAGATCGATGGTCGGGTCCGGCTCCCAGGCCGGGGAGGCCAGGCGAAGGGGGGCGGGTACCACCCGCCGGCCCAGCCTCGGCATCACCTCCAGCGCCGCCGACATGGTCCGGCGCAGCCGCGCCGGGTCCGGTGGTCGGTCGAGGATCGTGACGTTGGTGAAGTCGGAGCGCAGCGCCGGGTCCTTGTCGAGGGCCCACATCAGCGCTTCGAGGTCGCTCATCCGCACGGGTCCAGGGTCGCCGTCGGCGGGCCGGCCGCGCAAGCCTCGACGTGTTCGCCCGGGCGGAGTGGCCCGGGCCGTGGAACCGGTCCCGGGCGGGCCGCGGCGGTCGCCGACGGGCTAGTTGGGGATGCGGGTCCGCTTGAACTCGTTGAACCGGGACCAGGGGACGAGGTCGAGTGCCCGCTCGAGGTCGTCGACCCGTCCGGGCTCCATCAGGCGGACGAACACGGCTTCGTCGCCGACGATGAAGGTGGGTACGCCGAACACGTCCCAGCGCTTCACGGCCTCGACGTGCTCCGACGCGAGCTGGGCGACGGTCGCGGGGTCGTCGGCGACGACGGCCACGGCGTCGGGGTCGAGCCCGGCCGAGGCGGCTACGTCGCGGAGCACGGCGTCGTCGGAGAGGTCGCGGGCCTCCGTGTGGCGGGCCAGGAAGGCTCCGGCGTGCCAGTCGAGGAAGTGCTCGGGGAAGTGGTCGCGCACCGCGAGCGCGTAGAGCAGTGCTCGGGTGCCGCGCCCGCGCTCGCCCGGCGGTCGCTCCCAGATCGGGGGCTCGCCCTCCGCGACGTGGGCCTGGTCGAGCGAGAACGGGCGGAAGCCCACCTCGTGCCCGCGACCTCGGCGGACGGCCTCGACGACCGCCAGGTTGGCGTTGCGGGCGAAGGGGCAGCGGTAGTCGAAGGTGACTTCGTAGCGGTAGGCCATGGCGACCTCCGGGTGGTCTCAGATCGGGAAATCGTTGCTATGGCAACGATCATATCCCTGGATCCGGTACCGGCGGAGCGCCGCGCGGGAGGGCGCGGCACAGGACCCTCCCGAAGGCGAGGCCGAGGGCGGCGCCCACCACGACGTCGGAGGCGTGGTGCATGCGCACGTAGACGCGGCTGAAGGCGACCGCGGCCGCCAGGGCGTACCAGGGCGCGCCGGCCGCGCCCCGGCCGTCGGCGAGGAAGGTGGCGGCGGTGAAGGCCGACGTGGCGTGCCCCGACGGGAACGAACTGGTGAGCGGCCGGTGCATCCCGTAGGGCAGCCGCCCCCGGGCGTCGGGCGCGGGAGGCGCCGGCCTCACCCGCCGGAACAGGCTCTTGACGATCCCGTTGGTGACGGCCGACTCGATCCCCATCGCCACGCCCAGGCGCACCGCCGCGGCCGGATCCCCCCGGCGAGCCGCGCGCACCGCGCCGATCGACAGCCACAGGAGACCGTGGTCGGCGGCACTGGACAGGCCGAAGAACGCGTGGTCCAGCGTGGGGCGGCGGACGGCCTCGACCCACCGGTCGACCTTGGCGTCGGCGGCGTCCAGCGCGCCACCCCGGAGCCGGGCCACCTCAGGCGCCGGCGACGGGGAGGGCCGGCCGGGCCGCCCCGGACGGCTCCGGAAGAGCGTAGGGGCGGGGTTCGGCGCCGGGCGCCGGACCGGCCGGTGCGACGGCGCGGCGCAGCTCCTCGGCGGCGGCCGGGTCGCCCCCGAAGGCGGGGCAGTAGGCGCGGAAGGCGCAGAAGTCGCACAGGCGGCTCGGGTGCGGCCGGAAGTCGTCGCGGTCGCACGCCCGCTCCACCGCCGACCAGAGCGCGGTGGCCTTGCGGGCCGAACCCCTGACGGACTGCTCCGACGGGGTGGCGATGATCGCGACCGGTTCCGACAGGTACAGGAGCTGGACCCGGGCCGGTCGCCGGCCGAAGACCCGCTCGCAGAGCAGCGCGTACAGCCGGACGCCGGTGAGGCGTGACTGCTCGTTGTGCTCCCGGGGCACCGATCCCGTCTTGTAGTCGGTGATCACGAGCTCCCCGGCGGCGTCGAGCTCGAGGCGGTCGATGACCCCGCGGAGCTCGGGCGCGCCGGGTTCGTCGTGGAGGCGGGCCCTCAGCTTCAGCTCCAGGCCGATGGCCCGCACGGTCGACGGGTCCTCGAGCTCGAAGTACCGGCGCACGAGCGCCTCGGCGTCGGCACTGAACGCCGCCTCCTCCTCGGCCGAGAGCCCGAGCAGGGCCATCTCGGGCTCGCCGGCGAGCTCGGCCCCGGCCGTCGCCAGGTCGGCGAGGGCCGCTCCCAGGTCACGGTCGGAGGGCGGGCGGTTGTGCAGCAGCTCCAGGGCCCGGTGCACGAGCGTGCCCTTGACCGTCCACGGCGAGGGCGGTTGCGGCAGGCGGTCGATGTAGGCGAAGCGGAACGAGAGCGGGCAGCTCGTGAACGTCGAGATCGAGCTGGGTGAGAGCGACGACGGCCGCGTGAGGCCCATGAGCCCGAGGGTATCCGGCTCCTGTGACACGGGCGGGGAACCGGGTGGCCCGGGCCACCGGTCGGGAGGGGCCCGACCGGCCACGCCCGCCCGGCGCCGTCAGGGGCGCTCGCGGGCGCCACTGCTCCGGGCCCGGGTGAGCGCCCCGATGCCGGGGACCGCCTTGACCAGCGCCTCGTGCCACTCGCCGGCGGGGTCGGAGTCCCACACGACCGCGCCCCCGACCCCCAGCGTCGCCCGGTCCGACTCCACGACCACGGTGCGTATGACCACGGCGAGGTCGGCGGCCCCGTCGAGCGAGAACCAACCCAGCGCGCCGGAGTAGACGCCCCGCGCCGACCCTTCGAGGCGGTCGAGGATCTCGACGCTCCGGGCCTTGGGTGCGCCCGTCATGGAGGCCGGGGGGAAGGCGGCCCGGACCGCGTCGACCGCGGTCCGCCCCTCCGCCAGGCGGCCGGTGACGGTGCTCACGAGCTGGTGGACGGTGGCGAAGCTCTCGACCTCGAACCGCCGCGTCGCCTCGACGCTTCCCGGAGCGCACACCCGCGAGAGGTCGGATCGGGCCAGGTCGACGATCATCAGGTTCTCGGCCCGGTCCTTGGCGCTGGCGGCCAGCTCGGCGGCCAGGCGCGCGTCGTCGGCCGGATCGGCCGACCGGGGTCGGGTGCCCTTGATGGGCCGGGTCTCGACCCGCCCGTCGGCATGGACGCGCAGGAACCGCTCCGGCGACGAGCACAGCACCGAGCGCTCGCCCGACCCGAGGAAGGCGGCGTACGGCGCGGGGCTCACCCGGCGCAGGTGGTGGTAGACGGCCCGGGCGTCGACCGGGCCGGGCACCGTGAGCGCGGTGGTCAGGCACAGCTCGTAGGAGTCGCCGGCGGCGATGTGCTCCCGGCACGCGGCGACGAGCTCCCGGTACCGGGCGGGCGGGTCGCGCAGCACGACCGGCAGCGGGAACGGGTCGGGGGGGCGCCACGGGGCGTCCGCGCGCGGAGGGCCGGCCGGCGCCGGCGGGCAGCCGTCCAGCCGGTCGGCGGTCTCCTCGAGGTCCGAAGCGGTGCGGGCGCGCTCACCCGGGGCGGACAGGGCCAGGAGCCACGTGACCCGCCGCCGGTGGTCGACGGCGACGGCCCGGTCCGCGAGCAGCAGCGCCCCGTCGGGCGGGTCGGCCCGGTGGCGCAGCCGGAGCCCGCACTCGCCGGCCAGGCCGTAGCCGAGGTACCCGACGTAGCCGAGGCGGAACGGCGGCAGCTCGGGGCCCCCGGGCCCGCCGGCGGGCCCCAGGCGCTCCGCCCAGGTGGAGAGGCGTTGCCGGAGGGTGTCGAGGAGGCCCCCGGGACGGGTGGTGCACCCGTCTCCGCTCCGCACGGTCACGCTCCCGGCCGCGGCGTCGGCGGTGAGCAGCTCGGCGTGCGGGCCGTCGCCCGCACCGAGGTAGGAGAAGCGGTGGTCGGGTCCGGGCGCGGCGGTGTCGAGCCAGAACGGCGACGGCCGCCCGGCGACGAGCCGGTCGAAGACCGCCTCGGGGTCGGGATGGACGTCGAGCCGGCGGGCGACGACCTCCCACCCGCCCGGTACGGACGGGTCGCTCGGTGTGGCGCGCGGCGCGGGTCGCATGGTGCCGTTAGCCTGCCGCCCGGCCGGCCCGGGGCGCACCACGAGGCCGACCGGCCGCGGGGCGACCGGCGGTCGGGGAGCAGCCCGCTCGCGGCACGGGTTCGATCTCCGGGGCCGCCGGCCGACGGGCGCACGGCGCGAGGAGGCGCAGATGAAGGTGGACGGGGGACTGCTGGTGTCGTCGCTCGCCGACGTCCCGGCCCGGGCGAGGGAGCTCGAGGAGGCCGGCTACGACGGCCTCCTCAGCGTGGAGACGAGCCACGATCCCTTCCTCCCGCTGGCGATCGCGGCCGGGCACACGGAGCGCATCGAGCTCGGCACGAGCATCGCGGTGGCGTTCGCCCGCAACCCCATGACGATGGCGCAGGTCGCCAACGACGTCCAGGCGGCGTCGGGCGGCCGCCTCCTGCTCGGCCTCGGGAGCCAGGTGCGGGCCCACGTCGAGAAGCGGTTCTCGATGCCGTGGAGCCACCCGGCGGCGAGGATGCGGGAGTTCATCCTCGCCATGAGGGCCGTCTGGGCGGCGTGGAACGACCGCGAGAAGCTCGACTTCCGGGGTGAGTTCTACCGGCACACCCTCATGACCCCGTTCTTCGATCCGGGCCCCAACCCGCACGGACCCCCGAAGGTGCTCCTCGCCGCGGTGGGCGAGCGGATGACCGAGGTGGCCGGCGAGGTCGCCGACGGCGTCATCCTCCACGGGTTCACCACCGAGCGCTACGTGCGCGAGGTGACCCTCCCGGCACTCGAGCGCGGCTTCGCGGCCGGCGGTCGGTCGCGTGCCTCGTTCCAGATCACCGGGCCGCTGTTCGTGGTGACGGGCCGGACCGACGAGGAGACCGAGAACGCGGCGCGGGCCGTGAAGCAGCAGATCGCGTTCTACGGCTCGACCCCCGCGTACCGGCCGGTGCTGGAGCTGCACGGCTGGGGCGACCTCTCGGCGGAGCTGAACCGGCTCTCCAAGGAGGGCCGGTGGGTCGAGATGGGAGAGCTGATCGACGAGGAGATGCTTGCCACCTTCGCCGTGTCCGGCTCTTACGAGGCGATCCCGGGCCTGCTGCGCAGGCGCTACGGCGACGTCGTGGACCGGCTCGCCGTCTACGCGCCCTACGAGGTCGACGCGCCGCGCTGGGCCGCGATGCTGGCCGGCTTCCACGAGGAGTCCTGACCGGCGGCGCCTCGCGGCCGTCGGCGGGGGTGGGGCGTCACGATCCGTCGAGCATCGACTCCAGCATCGGGCGGTGCATGATGGCGTCGTCGGGGTCGTCGGGCCACGCCGCCTCGCCGAAGTGGACCCGGCGCGCGTGGACGCGCGCCATCACGATCCCGTGCCGGAGCGCGGCGTAGAGCTCGAAGAAGTCGGGATCGCCGGGGACCTGCCCCCCGGCCCGCGCGTACGCGTCGATCACGTCGGCGCGTCGGGCGAACGTAGGCAGGCCCTCCACGCCCAGCATCTCGGCAATGCCGTCGAAGAAGCGGTGGAGCACCACGAACCACCCGAGGTCCACCCCGGGCGGGGCCACTCCGGCCATCTCCCAGTCGAGGACGGCCGCCGGCTCGTGGTCGCGGTAGATCACGTTGCCGATCCGGGCGTCGCCCCAGCTCAGGGCGGCCGGTCCCTCCTCGGCGGGCCACGTGTCGTCGAGGCGCGCGAACGCCGCGTCGAGGAGCGGGAACCGGATGTCGGCACGCACCCAGTCGTAGTAGCGGCGCCAGTGCTCCACGTGGCGACGCAGCGGGGTGTCGCCCGGGGCGTCGTAGGTGAGGAACGACAGATCGCAGGTCGCGGGGCCGACGGCGTGCAGGGCGGCGAGCACCCGGACGGTGGCGTCCTGGAGGGCCCGCCGGTCGGCCTCCGGTGAGTCGCGGAGCCAGCCCTCCATGGTGTACGGCATCACGTCGGGGGGGACGCGCCCGTCCACCCGCTCCATGACGATGAACGGGGTTCCGAGCACGGCCGGGTCTTCTTCGACCGCGACGACAGCCGGTACCGGTACCGCGGTGTGCTCGGCGACGAGGCGCATGACCCGGGCCTGGGCGGCGAGGTCGTAGCGCGGGAACACGGGCATGTCGCCGGGATCGGGCTCGACGCGGGCGACGCGCCGCGCCCGGCGGGTCCGGCCCTCCTCGGTCCAGGTCAGGTCGAAGAGAAGGGTCTCCGACGACATCCCGCCGGTCTCGGGGACGCTGAGGCCGGTCACGGCCGCACCCTCGAGGCCGGGCGGGCCGTCGCGCAGCCAGGCCTCGAGGCGCCGGGCCAGATCGTCGTGCGACCGGGTGGAGCGGGCGATGGGCGCGTCGGGCGGCGGCGCCTCGGGGGGGCCGGGCGGGGTCACGCCGGGCCGCCCGGGTCGTGGGCCGGGTCGTCCGGGGCGTCGGCGAAGCGGAGCACCGCGGTCGCGAAGCGTTCGGGATCCTGGAGCGGCCCGAAGTGGCCGAGGCCCTCGAACACCTCGACCCGGCCCCGGGGCAGGCGCGCCGCGAGCATCCCCGCCACGGCCTCGTTGATCGCGTCGGTGGGGGCGCCGCAGGCGACGACCACCGGGCAACGGATCGCCCCGAGGCGGGAGTACATGCCGTTGCGGCCGCCGGTCTCGTACACCCGGGCCTCGTGCTCGGGGGTGCACTTCAGCTCGACGGTGCCGTCGGGCCGGTCCCGGAGGCCGTGGTCGACGTAGGCGCGGAGCGCCTCGGGGTCGAGGACGGAGAGCGGCGGGCGCGAGGAGTAGGACTCGAAGGCCGCGTCGCGGTCGGGCCACACCGCGCGCCGGCGGCGGGCGGCGGCCGACATCGGGTTGGCGGGGTCGGGCGGCGGCGGGTCGTCGGTTGGGAAGACGATCGGCTCGAAGCAGTAGAGGCGCTCGAAGGTGCCGGGCCGGTCGGCCTCGGCCTGGAGCAGGGCGGCGCCGCCCTTGGAGTGGCCGACCCCGAGCAGCCCCGGCTGCCCGGCCAGGTCGAGGTGGTCGACCACCGCGCCCACGTCGGCGCCGAAGCCGGCCCAGTCGTAGTCGCCGCCGGGGGCGGGGTCGGAGTCGCCGTGGCCACGGAAGTCGAACGACCACACATGGCGCCCGGCGTCGACGAGGGCGGATGCGACCGGAGCCCACACCACCCCGTGGAACCCCGTCGGGTGAGCGAGCAGCACGGGTGGCCCGTCGCCGCCCCAGGCGTGCACGGCGAGCGCCGGGCCACCCGGCGGTGTGAACCGGTGGGTCGCCACCACCCGCCGCGGCGCCGCGGCGCCCGAGCCGGGCCGGTCGGCCGGTGGGAGCGGGTCCGGTTGGAGATCACGGTTCGGCGGCGTCACGGTGCGCCATCATGGCACCGCGCCCGGCCGGTCCGGCGAGGGGTGCCTGCTGCGGGGTGCCGGCGGCCCCTAGCCGGGCCCGGCGTCCGGTCGGCGCGCCACGGGCCGGGGGCGTTGGCGTGAGGCGGCGGCGAGGGCGGCGCCCGCGAGGAGGGCGGTGAGGCCGGCGAGGGCCACCGGCGTCGACGACCGCCCGGTGTAGGCGAGCTGCGCGGTGGGCACGGCGGTGGCCGGGGCGGCGGCGGGCGGTGGGGTGGTCGGGCAGCCGGCCGGGTCCTCACCGGCCAGGAACGTGCGCTGCGAGCCGAAGCCCGGCCCGCCGGGCAGGTCCTCGACGACCGCACCCGTCACGACGACCCGGCAGTCGACCCCACCCGCGACCGCCACCAGCGGGTCGGGGCCGGGCGGCGGGAAATCCTCGCCGGCGAACGTCACGGCGGCGGAATCCCACGGCACGGCCTGGGCGGTCCACCCCGCGCCGTCCCAGAGCCAGGCGTCTCTGAACAGCGTCATGTCGTCGTCGTCGTCCCACATCTCGAGGCCGCCGGCCAGCAACGCCCGGGGCTGGTCGGCCTTCCCGTAGCCGACGCCGGAGAAGCCGGGCAGGATCCGCCCGCCGGGGCCGCAGGCGGGGAGGGCTCCGGTACCGCACACCGGTGTCCACTTGGCGCCGTCGAAGGTCCACGTGTCGGTGAACAGGGTGGGGGGGTCGTCGGGGGCGCCGCCTCCGAAGAGGACGAACCGCGCGCCATCCCACGCCATCGACGCTCCGATGCGCGCCGCGGGGCCGCAGGCCGGCTGGGACGGCCCGCCGCAGACCTGGGTCCAGGTGGCGCCCGAGTCGGAGGACACCCACGTGTCGCCGAGGGGCCCCGCGGCCCCGAGTCCTCCGAACATCACGACCCGCCCGCCGTGGCCGGCCATGGCGTGCATCCCGCGCGCTCCGGGCGCGCAGGCCGGTAGCGCGCCGGTGCCGCAGACCGCGGTCCACTCGCCCGTCGACGCGTCGAAGCTCCACTGGTCGGTCAGGCCGAGGTTGCCCAGGTTCTCCTCACCCCCGTAGAGGACGGCGCCCGTCGGGGTGTCGGCGAGGCCTCCGGCGACGCGCGCGTCCGGGCCGCACGGGTCCGCGGGAACCGCGTCGGGATCGCCGCAGACCCGCTGCCACTGCTCGCCGTCGAAGATCAGGGTGTCTCCCAACGCGTCGTCGGTCGGGGGCAAGAGGCCGCCGAAGAGGACGGTGGAATCCCCGGCGCCCAGCGTGGAGACGGCCGCGAACGCCCGGGGGCTGTCGGCCAGGTCGCCCGACGGGCTGACCTCCGCGACCTCCCACGGCGTGGGCGCCGCGGCCGCCACCCCGGCCGTGCCGAGCACGGCGAGCAGAGCACCTGCCGAGGCCAGCAGCGATCTTCTTGGACCACTCCGCGCCATCCGACCCATGTCCCCACCTTTCCGACCACTTCCGGAACCGGAGCAGCATTGCCGCCGCGCCGGTGCCCCGGGTGGATCCCACACGGTGGGCGCGCGGCTCCCCGTGCGGGCGGCGCGTGGGATCGCGGGTCGGCGGAGCGCCGGTGGGCCATCATTGGCACCGTGCCCGACCGGTCCGACGAGGTGCGCGCCGCGAACGCCGCGTTCTACGAGGCGTTCGAGGGTCTCGACCTCGACGCGATGGTCGAGTTGTGGGAGCACTCCGACCGGGCGGCGGTGATGCACCCGGGGTGGCCTCCGGTCCGGGGTTGGGCGAGGGTGCGGGCGTCGTGGGAGCTGATCTTCCGCAACACCCCGTTCATCCAGTTCCTCTGCACCGACGAGGCGGTCTCCGTCGAGGGTGCGACCGCGTGGGTGACCCTCGAGGAGAACATCCTCCAGGGGGCCGGCTCACGCGACGGGGGCGAAGACGTCTCCGAGCTCTCGGGAGCCCGGGTGGCCGCGGTCAACGTGTTCGTGCACGACGGCAGCCGCTGGCGCCTCGTCGTCCACCACGGTGCCCTCGTGGGCGCCGACGAACGGCCCGCCGAGCCCTGAGCCCGCCCGTGGAGCGGCTCCTAGCCGGGCCCGGGGTCCGGTCGGCCGGCCGCGAGCCGGGGGCGGCGGCGGGAGGCGGCGACGAGGGCGGCGCCGGCGAGGAGGGCGGTGAGGCCGGCGAGGGCCGTCGGTGTCGACGACCGCCCGGTGTAGGCGAGCTCCGCGGTGGGTACCGCGGTGGCCGGGGCGGCGGCGGGCGGTGGGGTGGTCGGGCACCCGGACGGGTCCTCGCCGGCGAGGAACGTGCGCTGTGAGCCGAAGTCGGGCCCGCTGGGGCCGTCGGCGACGTTGGGGCCGGTGAGCACGACCCGGCAGTCGACCCCGCCCGCGACCACGACGAGCGGGTCGGGGCCGGGCGGCGGGAACTCGTCGCCACCGAACGTGACGGCGGCGGTGTCCCACGGCACGGCCTGGGTGGTCCACCCCGTGCCGTCCCAGAGCCAGGCGTCCTTGAACAGCGTCGTGCTGCCGCTCGCGGTCATGTCGGCGCCCCCGGCCAGCAACGCCCGGGGCTGGTCGGCCTTCCCGTAGCCCACGCCGGAGAACCCGGCGAGCGCCCGCCCGCCCGGGCCGCAGGCGGGGAGGGCTCCCGTACCGCACTCCGCGGTCCAGGTGGCGCCGTCGAAGGTCCAGGTGTCGGCGAGGAGGGTGGCGGGGTCGCCGGGTGCCGTGCCCCCGAAGAGCACGAACCGGGCGCCGTCCCACGTCAGCGACGCCCCCATGCGCACCGCGGGGCCGCAGGCCGGCTGGGACGGCCCGCCGCAGACCTGGGTCCAGGTGGCGCCCGAGTCGGAGGACACCCACGTGTCGGCCAGGACCGACCGGCCCGCGAGACCACCGAAGAGCACCACCCGGCCGCCGTGGCCGGCCATGGCGTGCATCGTCCGGGAGCCCGGGGCGCAGGCGGGGAGGGCTCCCGTGCCGCAGACCGCGGTCCACTGGCCGGTCGAGGCGTCGAAGTTCCACTGGTCGGCCAGGGCGGAGCCCTCGAAGGACCTCTGCCCCCCGTAGAGGACGGCACCGGCCGGCGTGTCGGCCAGGCCGCCGGCCATGCGCCCGTCGGGGCCGCACGGGTCGGCGGGATCCGCGTCGGGGTCGCCGCAGATCCGCTGCCACTGCTCGCCGTCGAAGACCCAGGTGTCGGCGAACGCGTACTCGCTCTCGGGGAGCAGACCCCCGAAGAGAACCGCGGAGTCGCCGGCGCCCAGCGTGGAGGCCGTCGGGAAGGCCCGCGGGTTGTCGGCCAGGTCGCCCGACGGGCTGACGTCGGCGACCTCCCACGGTGTGGGCGCGGCGGCCGCCACCCCGGCCGGGCCGAGCACGACGAGCAGTGCACCCGCCGCGGCCAGCAGCGGTGTTCTCGCACGCTTGTGGGCCATCCGCCTCATGTCTTCACCTTTCCGACCTTCTCCGAAACCGGCGCAGCATGACAGCCGCGGGCCGGCCGCGGGTGGATACCGCACCGAGGGCGCGTGGCGCCCGGCGCGGCATCGCGGGTTGCCGAGGGCGGGTAGGCCCCGATGGCACCTCCGGCGACCGTTCCGGCGGGGCCGTGTCGCGGTGCCCGTCGCGCGAGCCGTGCGGGG
Source organism: Acidimicrobiia bacterium (assembly GCA_020846855.1). Lineage (GTDB taxonomy): Bacteria > Actinomycetota > Acidimicrobiia > IMCC26256 > JADLDD01 > JADLDD01. The sequence goes on from JADLDD010000020.1 coordinate 30,196, forward strand.
GGTCTCGATCCCTACGCGCTAGCCGCGTGCGGGCCCGGGTCGGTCCGCCCCGAGCCCGGGGCTACGGCGGGAGGCGGCGACGAGGGCGGCGCCCGCGAGGAGGGCGGCGAAGCCGGCCAGCATCGCGGCCGTCGACGACCGCCCGGTGTAGGCGAGCTGGGCGGTGGGCACCGCGGTGGCCGGGGCGGCGGCGGGCGGTGGGGTGGTCGGGCACCCGGACGGGTCCTCGCCGAAGAGGAACGTCCGCTGGGTGCCGAAGAAGTCCTCGCCACCGGTCACGACGGGGCCGGTCACGGCCACCCGGCAGTCGACCCCGCCTGCCGCCACCACGAGCGGATCCGGGCCGACCGGGGGTGCGGCGTCGCGTGCGAAGGAGACCGCGGCGTCGTCCCACGGCACCGGCTGGCCGGTCCACGTGGCGCCGTCCCAGAGCCAGGCGTCCTTGAAAATGGTGGTCCCGGTCTCGTTGAACATGTCGATGCCCCCGACGAGCAGCGCTCGGGGTCGGCCGGCGTCGGGCGTGCCGATCCCCGAGAACGCCGCGAACGGGCGGCCCTCCGGGCCGCAGGCGGGCAGCGCGCCGGTTCCGCACACCGGCGTCCAGGTCTGGCCGTCGAACGTCCAGGTGTCGGCCAGGAGGGTGCTGCCCCTCGCGTTCGGGATCATGCCGCCGAAGAGGACGAAGCGGGCGCCGTCCCACGCCATCGCCGCGCCGCCCCGGGGCTCCGGCCCACAGGCCGGCAGCGCACCTCCGCAGGTCTGGGTCCAGGTCACGCCGGAGTCGTCGGAGACCCAGGTGTCGCCCAGGGGGTCCTCGCCGGCCGTGCCGCCGAAGAGCACCACGCGGCCGCCGTGGCCCGCCGTCGAGTGCATGACCCGGGGGCCCGGCGCGCAGTCCGGAAGCGCGCCCGTCCCGCAGATCGGGGTCCACTCGCCGGTGGATGCGTCGAACGACCATTCGTCGGCCATCGCGTCGGTGAGGTCGTCGAACGACGGGCCGCCGCCGTAGAGGACGGCTCCGGCCGGCGTGTCGGCCAGTCCGGTGATCAACCGGCCGTCGGGTCCGCAGGCGTCGGCCGGTGCGGCCGGGTCGCCGCAGGCCCGCGTCCACCCATGGCCGTCGAAGACCCAGGTGTCGGCGTACGCCGGTCCGGCGTCGGGGACGCCGCCCCCGTAGAGCACGGCGCGGGAGCCGTCGCCCAGCGTGGAGGCCGACGCGAACACCCGCGGTGTCGACGAGAGGGTGCCGGACGGCGAGACCTCGGCCGACTTCCACGGCGTGGTCGCCGCCGACGCGATCCCCGCGGATCCGGCGACCACCAGCAGCGCGCCGAGCCCCGCCAGCAGCGAGCGCCGGGTCCGGTACCTCAGGGTCCCACCCATGTCCGTGCCTCCCGTCCGGGGCGTGAAGTCCGGCGAGTATCACCCCGCGCCACCGCGAACGCGTGGATTTCGCGCTTTCCGTCACCGTCCGTCCGGAGGCGGTGGGCAAGGGCGGTTCAGATCGGCAGGTTGCCGGTCGCGGCGGCGGTGCTCCCGTGGTCGCGGTAGGCGGCGATGGCGCGCTCGGCGATGCGCATCTGGTGCACCTCGTCGGCGCCGTCGGCGAAGCGGGCCCACCGGGCGTTGAGGGCCAGGTCGGCGAGCGGCGTGTCCTTGGAGTACCCGAGCGCACCGTGCACCTGCACGGACCGGTCGACGATCCGGTTCAGCGCGTTGGCCACGAAGTGCTTGGCCATCGACACCTCGGATCGGAAGTCGTCGCCCCGGTCGATCCGGTACGCCGCGTGGAGGACCATCAGCTTCGACTGGTAGAGGTCCATCGCGGAGTCGGCGATCATCCACTGGATCCCCTGCTTCTCGGCCAGCAGCGACCCGTGCGAGAAGCGCTTGAGGGACCGGTCGACCATCATGTCGAGCGCGGTCTCGGCCTGGGCGATCCAGCGCATGCAGTGCGCCAGGCGGGCCGGCCCGAGGCGGTACTGGCCGAGCATGTGGCCCTGCCCGCGGCCGCCGAGCATCTGGTCGCCGTGGACGCGAAGGCCGTCGATCACGATCTCGGCGTGGCCGTGGGGGCCGTGCCACGTCTCGATCTCGCGCACCTGGTTCCAGCCCTCGGCCGGCAGGTCGACGATGAAGGCCGTGTTGGCCGCCTTCGGCATCTCGGGGTCGTCCTCGGTGCGGCAGATCAGGATGGCGAACCGGGCCCCGTTGGCCCCGCTGATGAACCACTTGTGGCCGTCGATGACCCACTCGTCGCCGTCGGGGTAGGCGCGGGTGCGGATGAGGGTCGGGTCGGAGCCGGCCACCTCGGGCTCGGTCATCGCGAAGCACGAGCGCATCACGCCCTCGCACAGCGGGCGCAGGTACCTCGCCTTCTGGGTATCGGTGCCCCAGTGGAGGAGGGTGTGCATGTTGCCCTCGTCGGGAGCCTGGGCGTTGATCGCGAAGGATCCGTATCGGCTCCTGGCCGCCTCGGCCTGCACCATGGCCAGCTCCACGTGCCCGAGCCCCATACCGCCCCACTCCGGCGGCATGTGCGGCAGCCACAGCCCCTCCTCGCGGGCGCGGGTGCGCATCTCGACGACCCCCTCGACGAGGGAGCGGCGGTCGGACTCGTCGATGCGCTCCTCGATCGGGCGGACCACCTCCCGGATGAAGGTCCGGATCCGGCCTCGTATCGCCTCGAGCTCGGGTGAGAGGGTGAAGTCGATCATCTGCGGGTCCTCGGTGGGGTCGGGGCGGGGTGGGAGCCGGGAGGGGTCGGGGTCGGGAGCACGCCGGTGGGACGCGGCACCGCCGGGCCGGCCACCGGCGCGGGTCGGCCCCGCGGGAAGTGTCATGGGACGCCGCCGGGCCGGTCAAGCAGGGCCCTGGCCCCCGTCGGGGATCCGGGTCCCGGGCGGGGCCGGCGGGCGGGACGCCGCCGCGCCGGTCCCGTCGATGTCGGGGTAGGCGCCGCGGCCCCGGAGGGTCGCGCCCCGCCAGCGGCCCGGGGTCAGGACCAGGCCGCGGGGGTAGTCCTCCCACATCCAGCGGGCGAAGTTGCGCCGGGTCCAGTCGTTGAGGTCGACGATCCGGAGGCTCCACTCCGCCCCCCGCCGGTGCGCGAGGGCCCGCTGGAGGAGCCGGGAGAAGCGCAGGTCGGCGCCCAGGGCGCGCTCGACGGCGGTCGAGTACGCGACCGCCGGGTCGCCGGAGGCGTCGGCCACCGCGGTGGCGGCGAGCACTCCGGTCTCGAGCGCCTGGGCCACGCCCTCGCCGGTCATCGGGTCGACGACCGCGGCCGCGTCACCGGCGTAGAGCACGCGCCCGTCGGCCAGCCGTGACGGGTCGTACCCCGACGGGATGGGCCAGGCGCGGGTGGGACCGTCGGGCTCCGCGGCCGGGCCGAGCGCGGCGCGCACCGACGGGAGGTCGGGTAGCTCCCGCCAGATGCGGGCCAGGGCCTTGCCGTCGAGCCCGGGCCGCCGCGGGAGCCCGAAGCCGACGTTCGCCCGGCCGCCCGGGAGGGGGAACACCCACGCGTACCCCGGGATCAGGCCGGAGTCGAAGATCACCCAGAGCCGCGGGTCGGCGACCCCCCGCCAGTACTGCCGGAACGCCGCCCACTCGCCGCCATCGCCGATCCCACCCTCGCCCGGGTCCCGGCGCTCGGCAGTCGGCGAGGCGACGAGGCGCCGCGTGGCGGACCAGTGGCCGTCGGCCGCGATCACGAAGCGGGCCCGGAACGCGGACCGCCGGCCGTCGCTCTCCAGCTCCCCGGCCACCGCAGCATCCGCACCGTCCGCTCCGCCGGCGGCTCGGGGGTCGACGGGGTCCTGCCGGTCGACGGCCACGAGAGAGGTGCGCTCCTCGACGGTCACGCCGCGCTCCCGGGCGAGGTCGACGAGGGCGGAGTCGAGCGCCCGCCGGGGGACCACGACCGACCAGTGGCCGGGCCCGGCGGGCAGCGGCAGGTGGACCCGGCGCCCCGACGGCGCCACCACCACGGTCTCGTCGACGGGCGACCAGCCGGCGAGGCGACGCAGGTCGAGGCCGAGGGCCTCCAGGCGGCGGAGCGCCCCGGCGGTCAGGCCGTCGCCGCACGTCTTGTCGCGCGGGAACCCGGCCTTGTCGACGACGCGCACCGCGAGACCGCGCCCGGCGGCGGTGAGAGCCGCCGCGATGCCGGCCGGACCGGCGCCGACGACGAGGACGTCGCAGGTCCGCGTTCCGCCCGGCCCCCGCCGGTCCGTCACGCGCCGGAGCCGGCGGCGCCCGGGCCCGTCGCCCCGCCGAACCAGGTGGCCGTGAGCCGCAGGTCGGGCTCGGGCCGGCGCGACTCCACCTCCTCGTAGACCCGCCGGTACCCGGTGCTCGACAGGAGCCAGCGCCCGTCCACGCGGCGGTACTCGTCGTCGTAGAAGGCGGCCCCGCGCAGCGTGAGCTGCGCGGCGGGGACGATGACGACGTCGCGGAGCAGCCAGGTCCCCCGCGCGCGGTCGGGGCCGAGGAGCTCGATCTCGGGCTGGGAGACGCAGTGGCTGGTCACGAAGCCCTCGTCGCTGAGGGAGTCCCGGAGGAACGCGAGCACCGCGTCGCGACCGTCGAGGTCGGGGACGCCTCCGTAGCGGGCCCGGGCGTCGTCGGTGAAGCAGCTCTCCACGAGGTCCCAGTCCTTCAGGTCCACCCCGCGCATGTACCGGTGCTTGAGCACCTTGATCGCCTCGATCTCGACCAGTTCCTCGGGTGACATGGTGATCCTCCCTCCGGGGCGTGCGCCCCGGGGCTGCTGCGTGGGTCCATCGTCGCGGACCCCGGCCCGGTGGTGCCGACCGCGGCGGGCCCGGGCCCCGGCCGGACGCGCCGACGCGAGTGGGACGATCCGCCGCCGGGGCCCGGACGGAGCCGTTCGGTTTGGCCGGCACGGCCGGACCGGGGAAGAATCGGGAGATCAGCCGAGGCGGTCCGCCGACCGGACGCGCCCACGCCCAACGGGAGCGCCATGAACGTCATCGTCTGCGTGAAGCAGATCCCCGACCCCGCCCTGCCGGGCGAGCTCGACCCCGACCACACGCTCAAGCGCGACGTGAAGCTCATCCTCGACGAGTCCGACATGTACGGCGTCGAGATGGCGTTGCAGCTCGTCGACGCCGCGGGCGGGGGAGAGGTGACCCTCGTCTCGATGGCCCCCAACAGCGAGAAGGGCGGGTTGCGCACCGCCCTGGCCATGGGGGCGGCCAAGGCGGTGCTCGTCTCCGACGGCTCCCTCGCCGGCTCCGACTCCCTCGGTACCGCCCGGGTGCTCGCCCGGGCCGTCGAGCGGGCCGGCGGCGCCGATCTGGTGCTGACCGCCACGGAGTCCACCGACGGCTACACCGGCACGGTCCCGGGCCAGGTGGCCGAGCTGCTGGGCTGGCCGTCGCTCACCTTCGCCAAGAAGGTCGACGTCGCCGACGGCAAGGTCACGATCCAGCGCCAGACCGAGGCCGGCTACGACGTGGTCGAGGCGCCGCTGCCGGCGGTCGTGAGCGTGACCGCCGGCGTGGTGGAGCCCCGGTATCCCAGCTTCAAGGGGATCATGGCCGCCAAGAACAAGCCGATCGACGAGTGCACCCCGTCCGACCTCGGCCTGTCGGGTGATCAGGTCGGCTGGTCCGGTGCCCGCCAGGAGATCGTCTCGGTGGCCGCGGCGCCCGAGCGCGAGGCGGGCGAGAAGATCGAGGACGACGGGACCGCGCACGAGCGCGTCGTCGCCTTCCTCGAGGAGCTCAAGCTGATCTGAGTCCCGTCCGGGCCCGCTCGGCGGGCACCCGGCCGGCAGGCCGGCGCACCCATCACACCCACGTTCGAACCTCCCAAGGAGAATCCGATGGCAATCGGGAAGGTCCTCGTGTTCGCCGAGGCCGACGGCGCCGCCGTCAGCAGCGCGACGCTCGAACTGCTCACCAAGGCCCGCGAGATCGGCGACGCCGTGGAGGCGGTCATCGTCTCGGCCGACGCCGCCGCGGTCGCTCCCCAGCTCGGCGAGTACGGCGCGGCGGTGGTCCACGCCGCCGACCCGCAGGGACGCCTCTCCGGTGTCGTGGGCGCCGCCGCGCTGGCGTCGGTGGTCGCCTCGTCGGCCCCCGCCGTGGTGCTGTGCGCGCAGTCCTACGACGGGCGTGACGCCATCTCCCACCTCTCGGCCCGCATCGACCGGCCGGTGCTCACCAACGCCGTCGACGTGCGGGTCGACGGCGATGCCTTGGTGGCCCAGAGCGCGATGTTCGGCGGCAACACCCTCGTCGACACGAAGCTGACGTCCGGCCAGCCGTGGCTGGTCGTGGTACGACCCAAGTCCTTCGCCGCCGAGCCGGGCGGCGCGGCGGCGGGCGAGGTGGTGTCGCTCGGCGACCTGGAGCTCGGCCGTTCCGGCGAGGCCGCCGTCCTCGACAAGCACGTCGAGGAGCGGGAGGGTCCGCAGCTCGAGGAGGCGGCGGTCGTCGTCTCGGGCGGACGCGGGATCGGGAGCGCCGAGAACTACGGTCCGCTCGTCGACGACCTCGCCGGCCTGCTCAACGGCGCCAGCGGCGCCACCCGCGCCATCGTCGACGCCGGCTGGGTCCCGTACTCGAAGCAGGTGGGCCAGACCGGCAAGACCGTCAAGCCCAAGCTCTACGTCGCCGTGGGCATCTCCGGCGCCACCCAGCACCTCGTGGGCATGAAGGGCTCCGACACGATCATCGCCATCAACAAGGACCCGGAGGCGCCGATCTTCTCGGTCGCCGACCTCGGGATCGTCGGCGACGCCACCACGGTCGTGCCCCGCATCGTGGAGGCGATCCGGGCCCGGGGTTGACCGGAACCGCCGGCGCCCAGGGGGCGCCGGCGGGCCCCCGCCCGGCTCCTCAGCCGGACCCGCCGGCGGCCTCGACGGCGCCCTCGATGTCGTCGGTCAGGGTCATCTCGTCGCCGAGGTGGACGAGCTCCACGACCCGCGCCACGACGCCGTCGCGCGCCCGGGCCACCGCGAAGCCGCGCCGGACGCCCCGCAGCCGGTCGTTCAGGTTCAGGAGCAGGCGCACGCCGCTGCTGTCGAGGTAGGTCAGCTCCCGCAGGTCGATCGCGAGCCCCGTGGTCTCCGGCCCCACCTCCCGCGCGATCCGGTCCTCGATCTCGTCGACGTTCGAGAGGTCGACCTCGCCGCCGAGCGCCGCCACCAGCACGCCGCCCGCCGTGTCGAGGCGGAGCTCGTAGGCGGTGCTCATGGCGTCGGGAACCCGGTCAGCCGGCGCCGCAGCACCACGGTCGTACCCGGTGCGGTCTCGTGCTCGCCCGGGTCGACCGCGACCTCGTCCATGAGGCCGCGCATCATCTGGAACCCGCGCCCGCCGTTCGAGCCGGACCGGCCCGGTGGTCTCCAGCGGCCGGTGTCGCGCACCACGACCTCCAGCTCCATGTCGCCGGGCGGCAGCGTCGCGCGTTCGGGAGCGCGCGCCCGCTCCGGGACGGTTGCCCGGGCGGGGGAGCGTAGTCGGGCCGAGAGCATGACCTCGCCGCCACCGATCCCGTAGGCGTGGATCACCGCGTTGGCCACGGCCTCGTTGACGGCCAGCACCACCTCGGCGGCCTCGTCGTCGGCCGCGCCCGACCTTCCGAGCCAGCGCCGGAGCGCGGCCCGGACGCGAGCGAGCTCCTCGGGCCGGGCGGGCCGGCTGAGCTCGAGGTCGGCCGGGGGGCAGACGTGCATCGTCAGCACCGCGGTGTCGTCGGGGGGTGTCCGGTCACCGATGATGCGCTCGACCAGGTGCCCGGCGAGGTCGTCGGGCGCGCCGTCGACCGACTCGAGCACGCGGGAGAGTCGGGCGAAGCCCTCGTCGAGCGACTCCCCGCGCCGCTCCACGATGCCGTCGGTGTAGAGGACCACGGTCGACCCGCTCCCGATCTCGACCTCCTGGTTCTCGTAGCGGGAGGCGGCCGACGCCCTCAGGGGAGCACCACCGCCGCCGGGTAGCTGGCGGACCGGTCCGTCGGCCGGCCGGAGCAGGGGCGGGAGGTGCCCGGCGCTGGCCAGCAGCCCCCGTTCCGATCCCGGGTCGTAGAGCAGCAGCGCCAGGGTGGCCATCTCGGCGTCGGGGAGGGCACGCAGGTACGCGTTGAGGCGCGCCAGCACCGTCGCCGGGTCCGGGTCCTCGAGGGCGCAGTACTGCAGGACGGTGCGGATGCGCCCCATGTTGGTCGCGGCGGGGATCCCCAGGCCCACCACGTCGCCCACGGCCAGCAGGACGCGTCCGTCGGTGAGCGGGAGCACGTCGTACCAGTCGCCCCCCACGCTCACCCCGGCCAGGCCGGGCACGTAGCAGGCGCTGAACGTCACCCCCGGCAGCGAGGGGAGGCGGTCCGGCAGCAGGTTCCGTTGCAGCACCTCGGCCGTGTGCTGCTCGCGCTCGTAGCTGGCCGCGTGCTCGAGGGCGGGTGCGGCCCGTCGGGCCAGCTCCACGCCGAGCGCGACGTCCTCGTGGCTGAAGCGTCGCGTCGGGTCGAAGAGCAGGAAGCTCATCACGTTGAGGGTCGCGTCCGGGTCGTCGGGCACGGGCATGGGGACTATCAGCGAGCTGTGCATCCCCTGGTCGACCATGAGGCGGGCGAGCGGCGTGTCGAGCCGCCCGAACTCGGCCGGGTTCTCGAGCAGGATGGGCCGTCCGCTGCGCAGGGCCTCGGCCGGGCGTACGTCGGACTCCATCGAGAACGTCGGGTGGGGGGCCGCCGCGACCAGCTCGCCCAGCTTCGGATCGGCCGTCGCCACGTGGCTGAGCTTCAGGTTCCCGCCCGCGGGGCCCGAGTGGATGAGGCAGGCGTCGGCGAAGCTGGGCACCACGGCCTGGGCCACCGCGCGGAGGCGGGCGTCGGAGTCGAGCGACACGGTCAGGATGTTGCCGACCCGTGCGAGCACGTCGAGGCGGTCCCGGGCCTGGCGGGCGTCGCGTTCGAGCCGGGCGTTGTCGACGGCGTTGGCCACGCGCCGGGCGAGCTCCTCGGCCGCGCGCAGGTCGGTCTCGGCGTAGCGGTGTCCCGTGGTGCCCCGCAGCTCGAGCGTCAGGAGCCCGAGCACCCGGCCCCGCGCCTCGAGCGGCGCCACGATGGCCGACGTGGCGCCGTGGCGGCCGAACAGCTCGAGATCGCGGTCGTCGCGCGCGACGCGCCGCCGGTCGGCGTCGGTGATCTCCCCCAGCAGGATGGGCTTGTGGTGCCCGGGTCGATCGAGGTCGGGCAGGAGGTTCAGGGGGTCGAAGTCGCGCCGGGCCTGGGCCTCGTCGATGCGCTGCTGGACCTCGGGGTCGGTGTCGGCCAGCCACCAGCGCCGGGCCGTGGGCGTGTCGCCGACCAGGTGGATGGAGCAGGTGTCGGCGAGGTGCGGCACCACGGCGCGGACCACCCGCTCGAGGATCGTGTCGAAGCCGTGGCGCGACGCGAAGAGGTCGCTCAGCCCGGCCATCACCCTCGCCTCGCGCTCCGCGGCCTTCTGCTCGGTGACGTCGATGGCCACGCCCACCCAGCGGCGCGGAGGTGTACCCGGGGGTGACGAGCCGGGGACCGCCCGTCCCCGGATCTCGAGCCACCGCTCGTCGCCGTCGGGCTTGGTGATCCGGAACTCCGTGTGCACCTCGGTCTCGGCCGGGTCCGCGGGGAAGAGCTCCCGGCGGGCCCGCCACCGGTCGGAGGGGAGGATGAAGCGCGAGAACGCCCTCCACCGGTTGCCCAGCTCGCCCGGCTCGCGGCCGCAGATGGCCTCGAGGCCCGGCGAGAAGTGGGCCTCGGTGGTGGTCCGATCCCAGACCCAGTGCCCCATCCGACCGGCCTCCATCGACAGGGTGAGCACCGTCTCCCGGTCCAGCAGGGCCCGTGTCGTGCGGCGTTCCGTCGCCGCGGCGCCGACCACCTGGGCCAGGTACCGGAGGTGGGCGAGCTCCTCGGGGCCCAGGCCCGGCCGGGTGCAGTGCACCACGATGACGTCGGGCCGCCGGCCCGTCTCGCCCGGGACCGCCACGGCCATGCTCGACCGGTACCCGTACTGGGCCACGAACGTCCCGGCGACGAGCTCGGTCTCGGCCCTCCAGTCGGGGACCAGCAGCCCGTCGGCGAGATCGTCGTCGGACGCCCTCGTCCAGAAGAGCTGGTGGCGGGGGAAGGTCCCTCCGGCGCGGTCGGGTCGGAAACCGCTCGCGTGGGCGAGGAGGACGCAGTCGGGCAGGTCGTCGATCGGCGTGAAGTAGTCGGCGGCGTCGGTGTGGAGCTCCGCGTGGAGGAGGTCGACGGCCGCCTGGCGGATCTCCTCGATCGGGGCGGGGCCCAGGCCCATGCGTCCGAGCATCGACGCGGCGGCCTGCCGGTGCTCGCGCAGCGCGAGGGCGTCCTTGGCCTCCACCAGCTCGCTGACGTCGACGGTCGAGCCCACCCAGCCCGCGTAGCGGCCGTGGTGGTCGCGGTACGGGGTGCCACGATCGAGCACGTGCCGGGCGACGCCCGTCGCCGAACGCAGCCGGTACTGGAGCTCGAACGCCCGCCGGGTGGAGACCGCGTCCCGGTACGCCGCCACCACCGCGTCGCGGTCGTCGGGGTGGATCAGGTCGGCCCACTCGTCGAGGTCGAGCCGGGCGGGGTAGCCGGTCATCTCCGACCAGGCCGCGTTGTACCAGGTGGTGGTGGCGTCGACGCCGGTGATCCAGAGCGGGACCGGGGCGTCGGCACCCTGGCCGGTGAACCGGCCGCGCGCGTTCCCGTCGGCGCCTTCGTCGGGGTCGAGGACCAACGTGGCGAAGCGGTGGTCGCCCATCGTCACGTGGCCCACCGAGACCCGCAGCGAGGCGCCCGGGGTCCGGACCGCCGAGGGGGTCACGGTGAACGTGGTGGGCGGCTCGGTGGCGAGGAGGCCACCCGGGGCGCCTCCCGGCGGGTCGGGTCGGCGGGCCGCGCCCCTGACCGCGGCGGCGAAGGTGACCGCGCGCGTGCTGCCGAGGGCGAAGAGGTCGAGCACGGGCCGGCCCGTGATGCCTTCGGGCCCGTCGACGGGCCGGCCGAGGAGCTCCGCGGCGGCGGGGTTGGCGCTCCAGACCACCAGATCGCCGTCGACGAGGACCACCGCGCCGGGCAGGGACGTCACGAAGCCACGAAGGAACCCGTCGGCCCGTTCTTGATCGTCTGGTGTGGTTCGCGGTCGGGTTTCCATCGAGCGATCCGATAGACGGTCCGGTCGGCAGCAGCACTGCCCGTCGTCTCCGCCGCGCGCGCCAGGGTACCGCCCCCGGCGGCCGGACGCGCCCGCGTCCCGACCGGTCGGCCATCGGGGGTTTCGACGGCTTCCCCCGGGGATATCACTCCCCGTACGCACACGACGGAGCGAGGTGCCGGCCCAGCAGCGCCCGGGGGGAGCGGTCAGTCGGTGAGCATCACGGTCGGTGAACCTACCGAGGCGGGGATGGACGCACCACAGCAGTATTCCGCCGACGTCACGAGCGTCACCGCGGCGCGTCGGATGGTCGCCGGCCGGCTGGCGGGCCTCGTCGACGAGAGCCTGGTCGAGACGGCGGCGCTCCTCACCTGCGAGCTGGCACAGAACGCCGTCCGCCACGCCGGGTCGGCCTTCACGGTGGCGGTCTCGGCCCGTGCCGGCTCGGTTCGGATCGAGGTCGCCGACGCCGGTCCCGCCTTCCCGCGGCTCGACGCCGGCCGGGCGCGCGGCGGGAAGGGTCTGGTCCTGGTCGACGCGCTCTCGACCCGCTGGGGGGTGAGAGAGGTCGACGCCGGCAAGGTCGTCTGGTTCGAGCTCGGCGTGGCCCCGCCCGGGGCCTGAAGGAGGCCCAGCAGGGCCGCGCCCCGCCTAGGGCGCGAACAGGCCGGCGAGGCCGGTCACCTCGAACACCTTGCGTGCCGGTGCGGACAGCGAGCGGATGGTGAGGCTCCCGCCGCCCTCGCGGGCGTGGTCGAGGGCCTCGACCAGGACCTGGAGGCCCGAGGAGTCGATGAACGACAACCCCTCGGCCTCGATCACGACGTCGCGCGCTCCCGAGTCGATCAGCCCGACCAGCTCTCGGCCGAAGGCGGCGGAGTTGGCGGCGTCGAGCTCGCCGGCCACGGTCACGATCAGCTCGTCGGGCCGGGACCCGACCTCGTGGTGCATCTCCACGGTGTCGGCACCGGGTTCCGGTGCGCCACTGGGGCTGGTGCCCATCTACCCGCCTCCTCCGGAACCCGACCGCCGGTGCGGGCGTGGTTGCGTGGTCGGTTGCGTTCCTGGTTCCCGTTCGACGTCGCGTGGACGGCCCTCGGGGTGTCTCCCGGGCGGCCGGCGCGGGTGTCGATCATCGCGCGATCGCGGCTATCGCGCACCTCCCGCCCGGGTCCCCACCCGGCACGGGCCCGTCTCGGGGGGTGAGGGGGAGGGGCACGACCGGGCCGGCGCCGCGCGAGGATGTGCCGGCGGGCACAATGGTCGGGCACGCGACCCGATCCCCCGGCCGCGGTGGTACGGCGGCGACGCACCGGAGCAGGCATGGGAACCATCGTGAACGAACCCACCGGACCCACCCCGGGGTCCGGTCCCGATCCGGAGTCCGGCGACCCGGTGGTGGTCCAGCTGGTGATCCCGGGCGATCCGGCCTTCCTCCGCCTGGCCCGGCTGGCGGCCGCCGACTTCGGGACGCGGGCCGGCTTCACCCTCGAGGAGATCGACGACCTGCGGATCGCGGTCGACGAGCTCTGCTCGGCGGTGATGGGCTACGACAAGGTCGACGAGTCGATGACGCTCACCTACCGCAACGCGGGGGCGACGGTGGAGATCGACGGCGTGCTCCTCTGCCCCGACTCGTGGGGACTGCCACCGCAGACCGACCTCTCCCGGGCCATCGTGTCCGCCGTCTGCGACGACCATCGCATGGAGCTGGGCGGCGGTGTCCGCCGGTTCAGCCTCGTCAAGCACGGGCAGCAGGACGGTTGAGCCCCGGGGGTGTCCGCCAGCGAAGCGACCCTCGAGCGGTTCCGCGAGTACCGGCGCACGGGTGACCGCCGGGTCCGCAACGCGCTCGTCGAGCAGCACATGGGGCTCGCCGAGCACCTGGCGCGGCGCTACCGCAACCGGGGCCAGGCGGCCGACGACCTGAACCAGGTGGCCTTGCTCGGCCTCGTGAAGGCGGTCGACCGCTTCGACCCGTCCCGCGGGCTGGCCTTCACCACGTTCGCGACGCCCACGATCCTGGGGGAGCTCAAGCGCCACTTCCGCGACCGGGCCTGGACGGTCCACGTGCCGCGCCAGGTCCAGGAGCAGATCCTGGCCGTGACCCGGTCGATCCAGGACCTGCACCAGGTGCTGGGCCGGTCGCCGACGGTGGCCGAGACGGCTCGGGCGTCGGGGCTCTCCGAGGAGGCGGTGCTGGCGGCGATGGAGGCCAACCGGATCCTCGCCGTCGGGTCGCTCGACGCCCCGCTCACCGCCGACGCCGACGCGGGCACCGTGGCCGACCACATCGGGTCGGAGGAGTCCGGCCACGAGGCCGTGGAGCACCGGATGCTGGTCGCGAGCCTGGTCGACGTGCTCCCGTCGCGGGAGCGCGAGATCATCCGCCTTCGCTTCTACGAGGGGCTGTCGCAGTCCCAGATCGGCGATCGGCTGGGGATCAGCCAGATGCACGTGTCGAGGTTGCTCGCCCGCACGCTGTCGCGGCTGAGGGGCATGGTCGACGACGCCACCTGACCGCGGGC
>JADLDD010000021.1 GCA_020846855.1 Acidimicrobiia bacterium
CGTTGAAGAGCATCGGCGCTTCGTCCTTCTCGCCCTCGCCGATCACGACCACGCCGCTCATGGGCACCGAGTTGAGGACCTGGCGCATCGCGTCGACGGCGGCCTGGTCGGCGGCGTTCTTGTCGCCGCGGCCCAGCCACCGGCCGCCGGCGAGCGCGGCGGCCTCGGTGACGCGGGCGAGGTCCATGGCGAGGTTGCGGTCGGGGGCCTGCGGGTTGTCCATGTTCCGGACTCTACCGCCGGGAGCACCCGATCCGACCGGTCGCGACGGGGTGGACCCGCTGGGCGGCGACCGTAGAGGCCCGCCGGCCGTTCAACGGGCGCGCAGCCCGCGAAGCAAGGCCAGATCGGCGTGATCGGTGGCGGTGAGCTCGTAGCCGGAGTGGGACGCGATCTGCTGATCGATCGATGTGCAGCGGACGCGGGTGGCCACCGACCGTTCCGCGCCCGTCGAGGGTGCCGGCCGCCCTCTCCTCGGAGGTGCCTGCGCGGCGTACGCCAGTTCGGCTATAGTACGTAGTGCTTCCTCCCTTACTTCCACCATCGACTGCACCGCCATGGGTCTCCTTGTTGCTAGGCGATGGCGGTCACCGGTTGGCGAGCCCGTGGCGGGCATGAACCGTGAGGGGAGGTGGGGCAGGTGCACGTGCTGGTCGACGGTCCGGGTTCTCCCGACGGTCGGGGTGGGGCTCACGGCCGTGGGCCGTCGGTTCCGGATCCTCGCGGTGCTCGGGCCGATGATCCGGTCGCCTTGCTGGCGGCGGCGGCGGATGCGCTGGCCCGTCTCGATCCGGCGGATCTCCCCGACGCGGCGGTCGCCGACCTGGCGGTGGCGACGCGGCGGGGGATCGATCGCCTCGAGGGTTGCTTCGTCCGTCTGGCGCGGGCCGCGCACCTTCGGGGTCTGGGGTCCGAGTCGGGAGCGCCGTCGACCGCGGCGTGGTTGGCGCGGCGGGCGGTGATGCGCACCGGCGACGCCCGGGCCGCGATCGAGGCCGGCGAGGTCTGCGATCTGCTTGCGGCCACAGGCGACTTCGGCGATCTGGCCGCGGAGACGGTCGTCACCGCGCTGCACGCCTACACCGACCCGCCTACCGACGACGACCGTCGGCCCGGTTCGCAGCGCCGGGCCGACGCCCTGGTGCGGCGGCCCCACCGACCTTCCGAACCTCGTCTCGTTGTGCTCGCACCACCACCGCCTCGTCCACCGACCCGGATGGGTCCTCCGCCTCGACGGTGACCGCCTCCACATCCGCGGCCCCGACCACTCCCGAGTCGCCTGACGCCAGGGGCATCCCCCTCGAGCATGTCGCGATCGACCCACACATTCCGCGGTCGAACGCAACATGCCGGGGGGATCGGGCAGCATGTCGCGATCGACCCACACATTCCGCGGTCGAACGCAACATGCCGGGGGGATCGGGCGTGGGGCCCGGGTGGGGTCGGACGCGCGAGCATGGTCGGGATGGCTGAGCGGTCCGGCGACTTCGACACGTACTCCGGCGTGCCACTGGAGCCGGTCTACGGGCCGTCGCCGGCGCCGGGCGCCGGCCCGGGGGAACCCGGCGGCGACCCGGCCGAGCGACCGGGGGAGTACCCCTACACCCGCGGCGCCTACCCGCGGATGTACCGCGACCGGCTGTGGACCATGCGGCTCTTCGCCGGGTTCGGGACCGCCGAGGACACCAACCGCCGCTTCCGGGAGATCCTCGCCAACGGCGGCGACGGCCTGTCGACGGCGTTCGACCTGCCCACCCTGATGGGACGCGACTCCGACGACCCCCTCTCGGCCGGGGAGGTGGGGAAGTGCGGGGTGGCCGTCGACACCCTCGCCGACGTCGAGGACCTCTACCGGGGCATCGACCTCGGTCGGGCGACCACCTCCATGACCATCAACTCGCCGGCGGCGGTGCTCCTGGCCATGTACGTGGCCGCGGCCGAGAAGAGCGGGGTGGAGCGGGCCCGGCTCGGGGGCACGCTCCAGAACGACATCCTCAAGGAGTACCAGGCCCAGAAGGAGTACGTGTTCCCGCCGCGGCCGAGCATGCGGCTCGTGTCCGACACCATCGCCTTCTGCACCGCCGAGATGCCCCGCTGGCACCCGGTGTCCATCTCCGGGTACCACATCCGGGAGGCCGGCTCGAGCGCCGCCCAGGAGCTGGCCTTCACCCTGGCCAACGGCTTCGCCTACGTGGAGTCCGCTCTCGCCGCCGGTCTCGCCGTCGACGACTTCGCGCCCCGCCTCAGCTTCTTCTTCAACGCCCACATCGACTTCTTCGAGGAGATCGCCAAGTACCGCGCCGCGCGGCGCATCTGGGCCCGCTGGATGCGTGACCGCTACGGCGCGGAGGCCGCCCGTTCGATGCAGCTCCGGTTCCACACCCAGACCGCGGGCGTGTCGCTCACCGCCCAGCAGCCGCTGGTGAACCTGGTGCGCACCGCCGTCGAGGCCCTGGCCGGGGTCCTGGGCGGTACGCAGAGCCTCCACACCAACAGCTACGACGAGGCCCTCGCCCTGCCCACCGAGCAGGCCGCCCGCCTGGCCCTGCGCACCCAGCAGGTGATCGCCCACGAGACGGGCGTGGCCAACGTGGCCGACCCGCTCGGGGGTTCGTGGTTCGTCGAGACGCTGACCGGCGAGATGGAGCGCCGGGCCGAGGAGGTGTTCGCCCACCTCGACCGCCTCGGCGACGGGTCGATGCTCGAGGGCGTCCTCGCCGGGATCGAGGAGAACTGGTTCCAGGCCGAGATCGCCCAGTCGGCCTACGAGCTCGAGCGCAAGCTCTCCGACGGCCGGCACCTGAAGGTGGGAGTCAACGCCCACACCGAGGGCAACGAGGACGATCCCCCCGAGACCCTCGCCATCGGGCCCGAGTACGAGGACAAGCAGCTCGCCCGCCTGGCCCAGGTGCGGGCCGACCGGTCGTCGGCCGGCGTGGAGGCGGTGCTGGTGCGCGTCCGGGCCGACGCCGCCGACCCGGCCGTCAACCTCATGCCCGTGATCCTCGACGCCGTGCGCGCCTACGCCACCGTCGGGGAGATCATGGACGCCCTGGCCTCGGTCTTCGGCCGCCACCGCGAGCAGGCGGTCTTCTGAGCCGGTGATGTCGGGAGTCGAATCGTGAAGATCTGCATGGTCAACTCGCTGTACCCGCCGTACCGGGTGGGCGGAGCCGAGGTCTCCGTGCAGCTCAGCGCCAAGGAGGTGCTGGCCGCCGGGCACGACGTGGCGGTGGTCAGCCTCCAGCCCGATCCCCGTTCGTACTCCCTCACCAACCAGGACGGCGTGCGCGTCCACCGGCTCGGCCTGCGGAACCTCTACTGGCCGTTCGGCCGCGAGAACGAGGGGCGCATCGCCCACGGGGGCGCGCTGCTCGGCAAGCCCCTGTGGCACACCTTCGACTCCTACAACCGCACCATGGCCCGCCGGGTCGGCGAGGTGCTCGACGCCGAGCGCCCCGACGTGCTGCACACCAACAACCTGGCCGGCGTGTCGGTCGCGGCCTGGCGCGCCGCGGCGGAGGCCGGGATCGCGGTCGTGCACACGATCCGCGACTACTACCTGATGTGCCCCAACAGCGGGATGTTCCGCTCCGACACCGGCGCGAACTGCGAGACCCACTGCACCACCTGCCGGGTGTTCTCGCTGCCCCGCCTCGACGCCTCGGCCGCCGTCGACGGGGTCGTCGGGATCAGCGCGTTCGTCCTCGAGACCCACCTGAGCGCCGGGTACTTCCCCCGCGCCCGCGAGTACCTCGTTTCCCGGCCCCGGGTCGACCTGCCGCCTCCGGGACGCACGGCCCAGGACCGGCCACCCCGCCCGGCGGGTGCGCCGGTGCGGATCGGCTTCCTGGGGCGGATCGAGCCCCAGAAGGGGATCGCCCCGCTCCTCGAGGCGTTCACCGGACTCCCGCCCGGGCGCGCCGAGCTCCTCGTGGCCGGCGCCGGCGACGACGACTACGTCGCCGGCCTCAAGGCCCGCTACTCCCATCCGGGGATCCGGTACGTGGGCTTCGTGCCCGCCGCGGAGCTCTACGGGGGGGTCGACGTCGTCGCGGTCCCGTCGGTCTGGCAGGAGCCGCTCGGGCGCGTCGCGCTCGAGAGCGCGGCCCACGGCCTGCCGGTGATCGCCAGCCGGACGGGTGGGCTCCAGGAGGTCGTCGACGACGGGCGCACCGGCCTCCTGGTGCCGCCCGGCGACGTGCCCGCCCTGCGCCGGGCGCTGGAGGAGCTCGTCGGCGACCCCGAGCGGCGCGACCGTCTGGGCCGGGCCGCGGCCGAAGCCGTGCGGGCCGGGAGGCCCGGAGGTGCCGACGCGCTCGTGCCGTTCTACGAGCGCCTGCTGCGCTCCCGCCGCCGTCTCCCCGCCGGAGGTCCCGTCGGTGGATGACGCCCTGCTCGCCGCGGCGCGCGCCGCGCGGGGTTTCATGCCCGACGACGAAGGGGCGGCGCTCCACCGGGCCGGCTTGGAGGGGGCGGCCGTCGGGCCGTTGCTGGAGGTCGGTTCGTACTGCGGCAAGTCGGCCGTGTACCTCGGCGCCGCCGCCAGGAAGGCCGGGACCGTGCTGGTCTCCGTCGACCACCACCGCGGGTCGGAGGAGAACCAGTCCGGGTGGGAGCACCACGACCCCGAGGTCGTCGACCCGCGCACCGGTCGGATGGACACCCTGCCGTTCTTCCGCCGCACGGTCGAGGACGCCGGCCTCGAGGGCTCGGTGGTCGCGGTGGTGGGGGAGTCGGTCACGGTGGCCGCGCTCTGGGGTGCTCCCCTCGGCCTGCTGTTCGTCGACGGCGGTCACGCCGACGACGTCGCCATGGCCGACTACGAGGCGTGGGCCCGCCACGTCGCGCCGGGCGGCCGACTGGCGATCCACGATGTCTTCGAGGACCCGGCCGACGGGGGCCAGGCGCCGTTCCGGGTGTGGCAGCGGGCGGTGGCCGACGGCTTCGTGCCCGCCGCCACGACCGGGAGCCTCCGGGTGCTGAGGCGACCGGCGAGCTGACGGTCCGGAGGTGGCCGTTTGGGGAAGGTCGCAGCCGGATCCGCCCCGACGGGAGAGTACGGCCGGTCCGTCTCAGCCCTCGGGCGGCCGCGCCTCGTGCGCGGGCGACGGCCCGACGCGCGGGCGGACGCGCTCGGCTTCGATCTCGACCCCGGCCTGGAGGAGCTCCTCCGCGCTGAGGCCCGTGGGCAGGCCTTCGCCCCGGAAGAGCCCGGCGGTGGGGCCGGTGCCGCCCAGCGCCTGGGCGGCCAGCACCACCGCGGCCGAGTTCCACGTCGGGTGGTCGGGGGTGAAGTGCTGGCCGGTCTCGTGGAACGCGCCGTCGGGGAAGTTCATCCCGCACCAGTAGGCGCCGTCGTCGTGGCGGAGGAACTGCACCCACGCGAACAGCTCGTGGGCCCGGTCGTGGGCGCCGATCGCGTCGAGGGCCATCACCAGCTCGCAGGTCTCGGCCGCGGTCACCCACGGGCGGTCCGAGACGCAGCGCACGCCCCGCCCCTCGACCACGAACGTGTCCCAGAAGGCGGCCACGCGGGCGTGGGCCGGCTCGCCTCGCAGCACCCCACCGAGGATGGGGTAGTACCAGTCCATGGCCCAGCGGGCCTTGTCGAGGAACACGCCGGGCCGGTGGGCCACCGCGATCGCGAGCGATCCGAGCGACAGCTCCCAGTCGGGGCGGTCCTGGTCGAGGCGGTCGGCGATGGCGATGGCGCAGCGCAGGCTCATGTGGATGCTCGACGAGCCGGTGAGCAGGGCGCCGTCGGCGGGGTCGTCGCCGCGCCAGGCGATCTCGCCCGTCTCCCGCTGGTGCGAGAGCGCGTAGTCGATCGCCCGCTCCACCGTGGGCCACATCCGGCGAAGGAAGGCCGTGTCGCCGGTGGTGAGGTGGTGGTGCCAGACCCCCACCGCCACGTAGCAGGTGACGTTGGTGTCGAGGGTGGGGTCGTGGACGTCGTCGCCGAGGTAGTAGGCGTGCCACGAACCGGCGTCGTGCTGATGTCCGCGGAGCCACTCGTAGGCCCGCGCCGCGTCGGCGTGGCGGCCGCCCACGTCGAGGGCCATGGCCGCCTCCACCAGGTTCCACGGGTCGGTCTTGGTGCCCGGCGTCCACGGGATGTTGCCGTCGGGGAGCTGGACCGACGCGATGGCGTCGACGGTGGCGGCCACGTCGCGCGCGCCGATGACGCCCTCGACCTCGGGCAGCCTCACCGGGCCGGCTTCTCCGTGTAGACCACCAGGCTCTTGCCCATCACCGGGTTGAGGGCCCGGTCGAGGGCCGCCAGCCAGCGGGGGTTGCGGGTGAGCTGCCACACCAGCACGTCGTGGTAGCGGCGGGCGAGTAGCCGGTCGGGGCGGTCGACTCCGCCCGCGCAGCGGATCCACCAGTACGGGCTGTGGAGCGCGTGCGCGTGGTGCGACCCCCGCAGCAACAGCCCGGCCCGCTCGAGCTTGAGCTCCAGCTCGTGCTGGCGGTAGATGCGCACGTGCCCGCCGGGGGTGTCGTGGTAGTTGTGGTCGAGGGCCCAGCAGATCCGCTCCGGCCAGCGGGTCGGCACCGTGACCGCCATGCGTCCACCCGGGCGGAGCACCCGGGCCAGCTCGGCGATGGCGCCCTCGTCGTCGCCGATGTGCTCGAGCACCTCGGAGCCGACCACGGCGTCGAAGGACCCGTCGTCGAACGGCAGGCGCAGGGCGTCGCCGTTGACGGCACCCCATCCGGTGCCGGTCGGCACCTCGCCGGCGTCGACCATGGCCGCCACCGTGTGGCGGACCTCCTTGAGCTCACCCTCGCTGTGGTCGAGCGCGATGACCGTCGCGCCGCGCTTGAGCGCCGCGAAGGCGTGGCGGCCTCCGCCGCAGCCCATGTCGAGGAGGCGCCGGCCCGGCTCGAGGCGGAGGCGGTCGAAGTCGACCGTCAGCACGCGGCGGGTGCCCCCTCGGCACCGCCGGACCCCGCGCGGGAGTCGAGGAGCGCCCGCCAGTTCTCGACCATCCCCTCGGCCGTCGCCCGCCAGGTGAAGCGGTCGAGGACCCGCTCGCGCCCCGCGGCGCCGATGCGGGCCCGGAGGTCGGGGTCGCCGAGGAGGCGCAGCAGGGCACCGGCCAGCGCGGAGGGGTCGCCCGGCTCCACCGTGACGGCCGTCTCGCCGCCGGTGCCGACCACCTCGGGCAGGGCGCCGCCGGTGGTGGCGACCAGGGGGACGCCGCAGGCCATGGCCTCGATGGCGGGTAGCGAGAAGCCCTCGTAGAGGCTCGGTACGCAGGCCGCCTCCGCCTCGGCGTAGAGCTCGACGATCCGCTCGGTCGACACGCCGCTCACGAACTCGACCGCGCCCTCGAGCCCCAGGCGGGAGATGACCCCGGGGATGCGGCTGCCGTTCTTCTTCTTGCCGATGACGACCAGGTGCGCGTCGGGGCGCTCGGTCCGGATCTTCGCCAGCGCCTCGAGCAGGGGGACCAGGCCCTTCATGGGGACGTCGGAGCTGGCCGTCGTCATCAGCCGGCCGGGGACCCGGGCCACGTGGGGCAGGGGCCGGAACACGGCCTGGTCGACCCCGACGGGCACGATGTGCAGGCGGTCGCGGGCCACTCCCATCTGCTCGACGATGTCGCCGCGGGAGCTCTCGGAGACCGTGACCAGGCGGGGGATGCGCCGCGCCACCTTCATCTGCATGCCGAGGAACGAGTACCAGCGGCGCAGCGTGAGGCGCCGCCACGGGTTGGTGGTGTGGGCGAGGTCGAGGTCGCGGTCGACGGTGATGGGGTGGTGCAGCGTGGCGCACACCGGCCAGCCGTCGTCGATCATGCGCAGCAGGCCCGTCCCCAGGCACTGGTTGTCGTGGACCAGGTCGAAGTCGTCGCGGCGGCGGGCGAGCAGGCGACGGGCCCGGACACTGAACGTGTACGGCTCGGGGAAGCCGGCCGCGCTCATGATCCCGAACTCCCGCAGGTCGACGGAGTCGCGGAACTCGTGCGGCCATGGAACCCGGAACGGGTTGTCGGGGCGGTAGAGGTCGAGGCTCGGGACCTTCACGAGCAGGCTCGGGTCGTGGAGCTCGGGGTAGGGCTGGCCTGAGTACACCTCGACGTGGTGGCCCATCGCGGTGAGCTCGCGGGCCAGGTAGTGGGTGTAGACGCCCTGGCCGCCGCAGTGCGGGTTACCTCGGTACACGAGGTAGGCGACACGGAGGGGGCGGTCGCGCGAGGGCCGATCCGGAAGAGGCATGGCGCCAAAGCTTGCCAGAACCGCCGATTCCCGCACCACACCGCCGCCGGTACCGTGCCCCGTGTGGGAGCTCCGGGGCGCCGTGCCGCCGACGTGGTGCTCGACGGGCCGCGCCGCGGCGCCGACCGGGCCGTGCTGCTCGCCCACGGGGCGGGGGCCGACCTCGACGCGCCGCCGCTCGCCGCCACCGCCGCGGCGCTCGCCGAAGCGGGGATCCCGTCGATGAGGTTCCGCTACCCGTACCGGGCCGCCGGGCGCCGGACCCCCGACCGGCCGGCCGTGCTGCTGGAGGCCACCCGCGCCGCCGCGGCCGACCTGGCCCGGAAGGTGCGGCTCCCCTCGGAGCGGTTGGTCCTGGGGGGCCGGTCGATGGGGGGCCGGTACTGCTCGCTCGTCGCCGCCGACCCCACGGATCCCGTCGCGTGCCTCGGCCTGCTGCTCCTCGGCTACCCGCTGCACCCGGCGGGGAGGCCCGAGAAGCGGCGGGTCGAGCACTTCCCCCGCATCGACGTGCCGGTCCTGTTCGTGAGCGGCACCCGCGACGCGCTCGCCGACCGGGAGCTCCTCGAGCGCGAGGCCGCTGCCGTCCCCGGCCCGGTCACGTTCCACTGGCTCGAGACCGCCGACCACGGCTTCCGCCCCCTGAAGGCGTCGGGGCTCACCCTCGACGACACGGTCGCCGACGCTGCCGCCGCGGCCACCGCCTGGGTCGCGTCCCTCCCGACGCCGGGTCCCTGACCGGCCGGTGGCGATCGCGTGGCGTGGCGCGACGCGGGTGCCGGTCACACGTCGGCCATGGCGCCGGCGAACTGGGAGCGGTAGAGCCGCCAGTAGGCGCCCCGGGCGGCCAGGAGCTCGGTGTGGTCGCCCTGCTCCACGATGCGGCCCGACTCCATCACCAGGATGAGGTCGGCGTCGCGGATGGTGGAGAGCCGGTGGGCGATCACGAAGCTGGTCCGCTGCGAGCGCAGGGCGGCCATGGCCCGCTGGATCAGCACCTCGGTGCGGGTGTCGACGGAGCTGGTGGCCTCGTCGAGGATCAGGATGGTGGGGTCGGCGAGGAAGGCCCGGGCGATGGTGATGAGCTGCTTCTCCCCGGCGCTCACCGAGGTGCCCTCGTCGTCGACGACCGTGTCATAGCCGTCGGGCAGGGCGTGCACGAAGCGGTCGACGTAGGCGGCCCGCGCCGCGTCGAGGATCTCGTCCTCGGTGGCGTCGAGACGCCCGTAGGCGATGTTGTCGCGGATCGACCCGCCGAAGAGCCAGGTGTCCTGGAGGACCATCCCGACGTTGGATCGCAGCTCGGCCCGCGACATCTTCGACGTGTCGTGGCCGTCGAGGGTGATGGTGCCGGCGTCGATCTCGTAGAAACGCATGATGAGGTTGACGAGGGTGGTCTTGCCGGCCCCGGTGGGGCCGACGATGGCGACCGTCCGGCCCGGCTCGGCCACCAGCGACAGGTCGGTGATCAGCGGCTCGTCGGGTCGGTACGAGAACCACACCGAGTCGAACTCGATGCGCCCCCGGGGCTGTTCGTCGGTGAGCGGCTCGGCGGGGTCGGGCGACTGCTCCTCCACGTCGAGGAGCGCGAACACCCGCTCGGCCGACGCCAGGCCCGACTGGAGGACGTTCACCATCGAGGCGAGCTGGTTCATGGGCTGGGTGAACTGGCGGGAGTACTGGATGAACGCCTGGATGTCGCCGACGGTCATCGCCCCCGACGACACCCGCAGGCCGCCGATCACCGCGATGGCCACGAAGTTGAGGTTCCCGAGGAAGTACATAGTGGGCTGGATGATCCCGGCGATGAACTGCGCTCCGAACCCCGACCGGTAGAGGGCGTCGTTGGTGTCGCGGAAGCTCTCCTCGAAGGCGGCCGTCTGCCCGAACACCTTCACCAGCGCGTGGCCGGTGAACGCCTCCTCCACCTGGGCGTTGAGGGTGCCGGTGTGGGTCCACTGGGCGACGAAGAGCCGCTTGGAGCGGCGGGTGACCTGCCTCACCAGGAACAGGGCGGTCGGGATGGTCACGACCGCGACGAGGGCCAGGATCCACGAGATCGTGAGCATCATCACCGTCACGCCGATGATCGTCAGCGTCGAGGTGAGCACCTGGCTCAGCGACTGCTGGAGGCTGGTGCCGAGGTTGTCGATGTCGTTGGTGACGCGGCTCAGGAGCTCGCCGCGGGGCTGCCCGTCGACGTACGACAGGGTGAGGCGGTGGATCTTGTCCTCGACGTCGGAGCGCAGCCGCGACATCATCCGCTGGACCACCCCGGCGAGCAGGTACGACTGGAGCCAGGCCAGACTCGACGCGCCCGCGTACAGGACCAGCACGCCCAGCAGGGTGTTGCGCAGGGCCGTGAAGTCGACGCCTCCCCGGCCGCCGAACCGGGCGATGATCCCGTCGACGATGATGTCGGTGGCGTGGCCGAGGATCTTGGGCCCCAGCACGTAGAGGGTCACGCTCACCAGCGAGGCCGCGACCATGGCCGTGGCGGCGGCCCGGTCGGGCCGGACCGCGGCCAGCAACCGCCGCGCCGCGCCGCGCGCGTCCTCGACCGCCTCGGCCGGCATCCCGGCCGCGAACCGGCCTCCTGCGAAGCCCCGGGCCTCGGTGGCTACGGGTCGCTTAGGGGTCCCCCCGGGCCCGGCCCCGTCGCCGGACGGCCCGGCGCCCGGGCTCACGCCGCCTCCTCGGGGCTCATCTGCGAGGCGACGATCTCCTGGTAGGTGGGGCAGCCGGCCAGCAGGTCGGGGTGGGTGCCGAGCCCCACGATCCGGCCGCCCTCGAGGACCACGATCTGGTCGGCGTCGCGGATGGTCGACACCCGCTGCGCGACGACCACGATCGTGGCGTCGACGGTCCA
Source organism: Acidimicrobiia bacterium (assembly GCA_020846855.1). Lineage (GTDB taxonomy): Bacteria > Actinomycetota > Acidimicrobiia > IMCC26256 > JADLDD01 > JADLDD01. The sequence continues at coordinate 11,099 of JADLDD010000021.1, forward strand.
CGGCCGGAGGGCGGCGCGCAGGCGGGCGTCGGTGGCGAGGTCGAGGGCCGAGAAGGAGTCGTCGAACAGGTAGATCCCGGGCCGGCGCACCAGGGCCCGGGCGATGGCGAGACGCTGGCGCTGACCGCCCGAGACGTTGGTGCCGCCCTGGCTGATCGTCGCCTCGAGGCCGCCCGGCATCTCGGCCACGAAGTCGGCGGCCTGGGCGACGCGCAGCGCCTCCCACAGGTCGTCGTCGGTGGCTCCGGGGGCCGAGAAGCGCAGGTTGGAGGCCACCGTCCCCGAGAACAGGTAGGGCTTCTGGGGCACGAGGCCGATGCGCGCCCACAGCGCCTCGGGATCGAGGTCGCGCACGTCGACGCCGTCGACGAGGACCGCGCCCTCGGTGGCGTCGAAGAGCCGGGGCACGAGGTTGAGGAGGGTCGTCTTGCCGGCCCCGGTGCTGCCGATTATCGCCGTGGTGCGGCCGGGCCCGGTCGTGAAGCCGACGCCCGAGAGGACGGGCGCCTCGGCGCCCGGGTAGTGGAAGCCCACGTCGCGCAGCTCGAGCCCGCCCCGCCCGGCCGGGGGCGCCACCGGGACCGCCGGGGGTCGGACCGACGGTGAGGTGTCGAAGACCTCCACGATCCGCTCGGCGCTGACCGCGGCGCGCGGCGCCAGCACCACCATGAAGGTGGCCATCATCACCGCGATGAGGATCTGGGTGAGGTAGGTCAGGAAGGCGATCAGCGCACCGATCTGCATCTGGCCCCGGTCGATCCGCCCGGCCCCGAACCAGAGCACCGCGACGTTGGAGACGTTCAGGACCACCATCACGATCGGGAACAGGAAGGCCTGGATCTGCCCGGCCCGCAGCGACGTCTCCGTCAGCTCGCCGTTCACGTGGGCGAAGCGGCGCTGCTCGGCGGGTTCCCGCACGAAGGCCCGCACCACCCGGATTCCGGTGAGCTGCTCGCGCAGCACCCGGTTGACGTTGTCGATGCGGACCTGCATCCGCTGGAACTGCGGGATCATCCGCGAGACCACGAGCCCGATGCCGACCAGCAGCACCGGGATGCTCACGGCGATGATCCACGACAGGCCCACGTCCTCGCGCATGGCCATGAAGACCCCGCCCACCCCCGTGATGGGGGCCGCGATGAGCAGCGTGCACGTGAGCAGCACGAACATCTGGACCTGCTGCACGTCGTTGGTCAGCCGGTTGATCAGCGAGGGGGCGCCGAGGTCGGCGACCTCGCGGGCCGAGAAGGCCGACACCCGGTGGAAGAGGTCGGCGCGCACGTCGCGTCCGAAGGCCATGGCCGTGCGCGACCCGAAGTAGACCGCCGCCGCGCTGGCCACCACCTGGAGGAACGTGATGCCGAGCATCACCCCGCCCGTCGACCAGATGTAGCCGTTGTCGCCGCGGATCACGCCGCGGTCGATGATGTCGGCGATGAGGCTGGGCAGCGTGAGGGTGGCGAGGGCCTGGACGGTCTGGAGCAGGAGCAGGGCCACGACGAGGCCGCGGTATCGGCCGATGTAGTCGCGGAGCAGGCGGATGAGCACGGGTCCTCGGTCCTGGGCGTGGTGGCGGTCGCGGGTCGGTCGGGGGTCGGGTCGCGGGAGGCGGACGGGAGCGTCGGGGGCTCAGCCGCCGGGCGGCGGCAGGCCGGCGGCGACCATGGCGAAGGCCCGGTCGACGGTGCGGTCGAGCTCGGCGTCGTCGAGGTGGGAGGCGGCGGCGTGGGTCAGCGAGACCCTCATGGTGACGGCCATGACGGCGACCACGAGCCGCGGGTAGGGGTCGGTGTCGGGGTCGACGCCCGTGCGCCGGCCGATCACGGCGGTGAGGTCGTCCTCGAGCTCGGCGAACGCGCCGACGTAGGCGGCCTGGAGCGACGGGTGCTCGCGGGCCAGGCGGGCCCGGGAGCGCCAGCGCCTGAGCCGGTCGGGCGCGTAGAGCTCGGCGAGGGTGCGGCGCAGGGCGGCGAGGGGCGGCTCGTCGTCGGGGCGCTCCTCGAGGCTCCGGAGCAGCACCCGCCGGCGCCCGGGGTCGATCCCCAGGATGGCCGCCTCCTTGCTCGGGAAGTGGTTGAACACCGTCCGGGGCGAGACGTCGGCCGCGGCCGCGATGTCGTCGACGGTGACGTCGTGGGGCCCGTGGCGAAGGGCGAGGTCGAGGGCGGCATCGGCGATGGCCTGGCGGGTCTCGCTCTTCTTGCGCTCGCGCAGGCCGACGTCGGTGGTCATCGCGCCAGCGTACCCAGGAACGATGCAGTCCGTGCAAACCTGCATGGAGTGAAGCGAAACGCGCCCCGAGGCGCGCGGGGCTACCCTCGGGCGATGGCCTGGAACACGCTCCGACTCGAACGCGACGGGCACGTCGCGCGGCTCGTCCTCGACCGCCCCGAGAAGCTCAACTCGTTCACCGCCGAGATGTGGGGCGAGCTCCGCCGGCTGGGCCGGGAGCTGCTCGCCGACCCCGGCGACATCCGGGCCCTGGTCGTGACCGGTGAGGGCCGGGCGTTCTCGAGCGGCATCGACACCTCGATGTTCGCCGGGACCCTCGACCAGGTAGGCGAGTCCACCGACGCCCTCACGGAGGGCACCGGCGGCAACGAACCCGGTGCCGGCCCGCAGCACGCCGATCCGGTGGCGGCAGCCGTCCTGCGCACCCAGGAGGCCTACACGTGGCTGGAGGACGCCCCCTTCGCCACCATCGCCGCGGTGCGGGGCTACGCCCTGGGTGCCGGCCTCCAGCTCGCGCTGGCCTGCGACGTGCGCATCGTGGCCCGCGGCACCCGCCTCGGCCTGCTCGAGCTGCGCTACGGGATCATGCCCGACCTCGGTGGAACCCAGCGTCTGCCCCGGCTCGTCGGCGCGGGCAAGGCCAAGGAGATGATCTTCACCGCGGCGCGCATCGACGCCGAGGAGGCCTACCGCATCGGCCTCGCCGAGCGGCTCGTCGACGACGCCGACCTCGACGCCGAGGCCGCGTCGCTCGCCGAGCTGATCGCGGCCCAGCCCCCGCTGGCCGTGAGGGGCTCCAAGCGGGCCGTCGCCGCCGCGGGTGTCGCCGACACCGTCCACGACGGCCTCGTCGTCGAGGCCGAGGCGCAGGCCGTCTGCCTGCGCTCCGACGACATGAAGGAGGCCATCGCGGCCTTCGTCGAGCAGCGGCCCCCCCGCTACGAGGCCCGCTGAGGCGCGATCGGCCCGCCGCGCGCCGCCCCCGCGTACCATCGTCGGGCATGGAGGACCGCGGGGCGTTCGTCGTCCGCTCCAACGGGCCGCTGTCGGGCACCGTGCGGGTCGCCGGCGCCACCAAGAACGCGGGTCTCAAGCAGATGGCCGCGGCGCTCCTGGCCCCGGGGGCCACCACCCTGCGCAACGTCGACCCCGTCGCCGACCTCGACGTGATGATCGACGTCGTGCGGGCGCTGGGCGCGGCGGTGGAGTGGGTCGGGCCCCACGAGATCCGGGTCGACGCGTCGGGTGAGATCACCGGCGAGGCGCCCTACGAGCTCGTCACCCGGATGCGGGCCTCGATCAACGTGCTCGGACCCCTCCTCGGGCGTTGCGGGTCGGCCCGGGTGGCGATGCCCGGCGGCGACAACATCGGCAACCGAAAGCTCGACATGCACTTCCGCGGCCTCGAGGCGATGGGCGCCGAGCTCTCGGTGGTGCGCGGCTTCATCGAGGCCCGGGCTCCCGTCCTCACGGGCGCGCGGGTGGTGCTCGAGTTCCCGAGCGTGGGGGCCACCGAGAACCTGCTCACGGCGGCGGTGCTGGCCAAGGGCACGTCGGTGATCGAGAACGCGGCCCGCGAACCGGAGATCACCGCCCTCGCGGCGATGCTCAACCGGATGGGGGCACGGGTGTTCGGGGCGGGGTCGTCGACCATCGAGGTCGAGGGGGTCGAGGAGGTCGCCGGGGTCGACGTCGAGGTGATGGGCGACCGGATCGAGGCCGGCACCTACCTCATGGCCTGCGGCATCGCGGGCGGCGAGATCACCATCGAGGGCACCAGCCTCCACCACCTGGAGCTCGTGGCCCGCAAGCTCGGCGAGATGGGCATGCGGGTCTCGGCCGCGCCGTCGGGGTTGTGGGCCCGGGCCGACGAGCGGCTGCGCGCCGCCGACATCGCCACGCTCCCGTTCCCCGGCTTCGCCACCGACTACATGCCGCTCGCCGTCGCGCTCCTCTCCGTCGCCGACGGCACGGCCATCGTCACCGAGAACATCTTCGACAACCGCTTCTCCTTCGTCGACGAGCTCAACCGCATGGACGCCGACATCCGCACCGAGGGCCGCCACGCCGTGGTGCGGGGCAAGCCCCGCCTGTCGGGCGCCCCGGTCCGGGCGCTCGACGTGAGGGCCGGCGCCGCGCTGGTCATCGCCGGTCTCGCCGCCGACGGCGAGACCGTCGTGTTCGATCGTCATCACGTCGACCGCGGCTACCGCGACCTGGCCGGCTCCCTGCGCTCGCTGGGCGCCGACGTCGAGGCCGTGGGGGCGGACCGGCCGAGCGGGGAGGAGGGACCGTGATCACCGCCATCGTGCTCATCGGCGCCGACATCGACGCCATCCCCGAGACCGCCTCCGAGCTCGCCGCGCTCGAGCACGTGAGCGAGGTGTACTCCGTGACCGGCGAGTACGACCTCGTGGCCCTGGTGCGGGTCCGGGAGCACGAGGCCCTCGCCGGGGTGGTCACCGACGGCATCGCCAAGCTGCCGGGGGTCCTGGCCACCGAGACGCTGGTGGCCTTCCGGGCCTACTCCCGCCACGACCTGGCGGCCATGTTCTCCATCGGCGGCTGAGCGCGTGGCGGCCGGGGCCGGCCGGTCTGGGATACTGGGGGTCCGGAAGGGCCGGGAGGTTCCCGGGCCCGTCCACGCCGCGGAGCCCATGCCGAGCCGCGGCCGGAGGTACCGATGAGCACCGACACCACTATCGACGGTCCCGCCGCCGGCGGTACGGCCGAGATGGAGACCGGTGTGCGCCAGGCGATCGACGTGATCCGCCCCGCGCTCCAGGCCGACGGCGGCGACATAGTGTTCAACCGCATCGCCGAGGGGGGTGTGGTGCACGTGACGCTGGTGGGCGCCTGCGGCACCTGTCCCGTCTCGACGATGACGCTCGAGGCCGGGGTCCAGCGGATCATCATGGACCGCGTCCCCGGCGTCACGTCGGTCGTCGCCGACGCCTGAGGGGCGGCGTGCCGCCCACCGGCCCCGGCGCCCTCACCGCCCGCGCGCTCGACGGCGACCGGCGTGCGCTTGCCAAGCTGATCTCCCTGGCCGAGGTCGGGGGCGCCGAGGCCACCGAGGTGGGGGCGCTGCTGTTCGGTCGCACCGGGCGGGCGTTCACGGTGGGGATCACCGGGGCACCCGGGGCCGGGAAGTCGACCCTGACCGGCGCCCTGGTCGGGTGCATGCGCCGCGACGGCATCGAGGTCGCGGTGCTCGCCGTCGATCCCAGCAGCCCGTTCAGCGGGGGCGCCATCCTCGGCGACCGGCTCCGCATGCAGGACCACACCACCGACCCGGGCGTGTACATCCGGTCGATGGCCAGCCGCGGCCACCTGGGCGGCCTGGCGCTCGCCACCCGCCAGGCCGTGCGGGTCCTCGACGCGACGGGCGCCCCGTGGATACTCGTCGAGACCGTCGGGGTGGGCCAGGCCGAGGTGGAGATCGCGGACGCGGCCGACACCACCGTCGTGGTCGTGAACCCGGGGTGGGGCGACTCCGTGCAGGCCAACAAGGCCGGCCTGCTCGAGATCGCCGACGTGCTCGTGGTCAACAAGGCCGACCGCGACGGCACCGCCGAGACGGTGCGGGACCTGGAGATGATGCTCGACCTGTCGGGCGAGCGCGACTGGCGCCCCCCGGTCATCGAGACGGTCGCATCCACCGGCGCCGGCGTCGACGCCCTCTGGCGGGCGCTCCTCGACCACCGTCGCCACCTCGAGGGCACGGGGCAGCTCGAGCGGAGGCGGGCGCAACGCCTCCGCGACGAGCTGCGGGTGATCCTCGAGGAGCGGATCCGGGTGGAGGTCGCCGACCGGTGCCGCGGCGAGCGCTTCGAGAAGCTCGTCGACCTGATGGTCCGGCGCGAGCGCGACCCGTACTCGGTGGCCGAGGAGCTCCTCGCCGGCCGCCCGGCGTCCGGCCGGCCGTAGACCGCCCGGTCGCCGCCCGGGCCGGGCACCGGGGGGCGGCGTAGGCCCGGGTTGCCCGCCCGCCGCTACCGTCGGCGCCATGAGCGAGCCCACCACGCCCACACCCGCCGTCGCCGTCGAGGTCCGCGAGAGCGGCGTGGCGACCGTGCGCCTGCAACGTCCACCGGTCAACGCCCTGTCGACCGCGCTCCTGACCGAGCTGGCCGACGGCGCCGAGCGCCTCGCGGACGCGGCCCGCTCCGGGGAGGTGAAGGCGGTCCTGGTGCTCGGCGGGCCCAAGGCGCTGGCGGCGGGTGCCGACATCTCCGAGTTCTCCGGGCCCGACGAGGCCCGGCGGATCGCCGCGGTGTTCCGGCGGGCGTTCGACGGCCTGGCGTCGATCCCGCGGCCCGTCGTCGTCGCGATCTCCGGGGTCGCCCTCGGCGGGGGCCTGGAGCTGGCCATGGCCTGCGATCTACGCATCGCCGCCGACACGGCCCGCCTGGGCCAGCCCGAGATCCTGCTCGGGATCATCCCCGGCGCGGGCGGGACGCAGCGCCTGGCGCGCCTCGTCGGCCCGGCCCGGGCCAAGGAGCTGATCTGGAGCGGACGGCAGATCCGGGCGTCGGAGGCGGTCTCGATCGGCCTCGTCGACCGGGTCGTCCCGGCGGCGGAGCTCGAGGAGCGCGCCCTGGGGTGGGCCGAGGAGCTCGCGTCCGGCGCGGTGGCCGCGATGGGCCTGGCCAAGAGGGCCGTCGACGCCGGGCTCGACGGTCCGCTGAGCGCGGGCCTCGACCTCGAGGCCGAGCTGTTCGTGGAGTCGTTCCGCACCGACGACGCACGTACCGGCGTCGCGAGCTTCCTCGAGCACGGCCCCGGGAAGGCGAGGTTCTCCGGGCGCTGAGCTCGGCGGCCGGCGACGGCCGGGCCCCGGTCACGAGGCGGCGACGGCCGGGCCCCGGTCACGAGGCGGCGACGGCCGGGCGCGGGCGGGACCTCCGGGGCGGAGGCGGCGCCGCCGGGCTCAGCTCCGGTGAGGTCGCGCCTCCCGCAGGGCGGCCGCGGCATCGGTGGGGGCGACGGTGTTCACGAAGACGCCGGTGCCGTGCTCGAACGCCGCGACCACCGAGAGCCGGGGGAGGATCTCCACGTACCAGTGGAACGGCCCGGCGTGTCCCGCCGGCGCGGTGTGCACGACGAGGTTGTAGGGAGGATCGCCGGCGGCCCCGGCGAGGCGGGCCAGGGCCTCGCCCAGCCCGGCGGCGGCCTCCTCGATCACCGGGTCCGGTGCCTCGTCGAAGCGGGCTCCGCCGGCCCGGTGCGCGACGGCCATCTGGTAGGGCATCGCCGAGGCGGCGGGGCACCAGGCCGGCGCCGGTCCGTCGACCACCACCAGGCCGCGGCCGGCCGCCGCGTCCGCCTGGCGTGTCACGAGGTCCGCGCCGGCCGCCGAGAACCGCGCGCCCAGGGCCTCCACGGCCGGGGGGACGGAGTCGAGGCCCACCACCTGGGCGTGCGGGTGGGGCAGCGACGCCCCCGCCTCGCGCCCGTGGTTGACCAGCGCCTGGACGTAGGCCCGGCCCTCGCGGAGGTGGTGGGCCGTGCGGTCGCGCATCACGGCCAGGACCTCGGCCGCCGCGCCAACCGGGAGGGCGCCGAGCGAGCGGTCGTGGTCGGGGGAGAGGACGACCACCTCGTGGGCGCCGGTGAACGGGTCGAGGTTCGGCACCACCCGCACCCGCCAGCCCGGGCCGTCGGCCTCGCCGGGGCCCCGGCGGGCCACCTCCGGTGGGGTCATCGACTCGTGGCCGGGGCAGAACGGGCACCCCTCCGCCGACCGGGAGCCGGCGTCGGCGGCCGCGAAGCCGTGCGGGCGGGCGGCCCGCCCCGGGGCGAGGATCACCGTCCGGCCGCTCAGCGGGTCGAGGAGGAGGTCGGGCACGGCCCGGAGGTTAGGGCGGTCGCACCGCACCGGGGCCGGCACGGGCGACGGGAGGTCCGGCGGTACCCTGGTCCGGTGCCCGTACGTCTGGTGGTGATCGGCGCCGGCCCGGCCGGGAACACCGCCGCCTCGGTGGCCGCCACGCTGGGGGCCGACGTGACCGTCGTGGAGCGCGACATCGTGGGCGGGGCGGCGCACCTCCTCGACTGCATCCCGTCGAAGGCGATGATCGCGACCGGCGGGGCCCTCGCCGACCTGCGCCGGGCCCGCACGATGGGGCTCGCCGCCGACGGCTCCGTCGACCTCGGCGCGCTGCGCGAGCGGGTGGCCTCGATCGAGGCGACGTTGCACGACTCGGTGCGCACCCAGCTCGAGAGCCAGGGGATCCGGATGATCCGCGGCGCGGGCCGTCTCGACGGGCCGCGCCGCGTGATGGTCGACTCCGATGCCGGCCCGGAGGTCGTGCCCGCCGACTTCGTGCTGCTCTCCACGGGGTCGCGGCCCCGTATCCCCGACTTCGTCCCCGTCGACGGCGAACGGGTCCTCTCCACCCGCGACGCCTACCCGCCGGCGGAGATCCCGGAGCACGTGGTCGTCATCGGGTCGGGCGTGACGGGCGTGGAGTTCACCCACATGTTCAGCGCGCTGGGCTCCGAGGTGACCCTCGTGGTGTCGCGCCAGCAGGTCCTGCCCCAGAAGGACCCCGAGGTGGCCGCGGTGCTCGAGGAGGAGTTCCTGCGCCGGGGCGTCCACCTCCTGAAGGGCGCCCGGGCCGAGGACGTCAAGCGCGACGGCGACTCGGTGCGGGTCTCCTGCAACGACGGGCGGGTCGTCGAGGGTTCGCACGTGGTCCTGGCCGTGGGGTCGGTCCCCAACAGCGAGGCGCTGGGCCTGGAGGATGCCGGGGTGGAGGTGAACCCGGCCGGCTACGTGACCATCAACCACAACTGCCTCACGAGCGTCGCCAACGTCTACGCCGCCGGCGACGTGTCGGGGAAGCTCCCGTTGTCGTCGGTGGCGGCCATGCAGGGCCGCAAGGTCGCCGAGCACCTGCTCGGCCTGCACGCTCGGCCCCACCGGCACCTCGACTACGACAAGGCGGCCTCGGCGATCTTCACCGAGCCCGAGATCGCCGACGTCGGCCTGGCCGAGGCCGACGCCTTCGCCGCCGGCCGCAAGGTCCGGGTGACCAAGGTGCCGTTCTCGTCGAGCGCCAAGGCCCTGATCGAGGGCGACCCGAGGGGCTTCGTGAAGATCGTCTCCGACCCGGCCACGGGGGTCGTGCTCGGCGGCTCCATCGTGGGGCGCAACGCCGCCGAGCTGGTGAGCGTGCTGGCCGTGGCGGTCACCAACGGGCTCAAGACGGGCGACATCGTCGACTCGCTGCTGGTGCACCCGGCCCTGGCCGAGGCCCTGGTCGAGGCCTC
>JADLDD010000022.1 GCA_020846855.1 Acidimicrobiia bacterium
CGCCGGGCAGGCCGTCCCGACCGATCTGGCCGTGGTGGTGCCACCGCACCGTTCCCACCCGCTCGTCGCGGGCCTCGCCGGCGGCGAGCCGCTGGTCGCGGTCGACACCCGGGGCCGCACCGCCACCGAGGGGATCTACGTGGCCGGCGACGCCGCCGCGGGCCCCTACCCGCGCGCCGTCGCGCCGGCGGTGTTGTCGGGGCTCGCCGCGGCCGAGGGTGCCCTCGCCGACCTCGGCTTCGGCGTCGACGCCGAGGACGGCGCCGGCGGCCCGACCCCCGAGCTCGACTGCTTCGTCGATCGCGGCGGCGGCCTCTACGGCCGGATCCAGGTCCGCTACCCGGGCGGACCGCCACCCGCCGGCGGCCCCGAGGTCGAGATCGATCCCTCGGAGCCCGCGGAGACCGGCGGCTTCGACGCCGCGCTCCGCCGGTGGCGGGCCGGCGCATCGGAGCGTGAGGCGAGCGGACCGGACCGGCCCGGCACCCGGAACGTCGATCTCACCGTCGCGGCCGGCCCAGTAGCGGTGGCCTCGCTCCCCTTCGGCCGGGTCGACACTTCGACATGAGAAGGCAGTTGCTTATCGTCTTTCCCATGTAGCCCGGATCGCGTACCCTCTGCCCGACGCCGGCCGCTAGGGCCGGTGCACGGCGGCTCGTGTCGAACGTCTGCATCTCGACGGTTCGTGACCCGAACGGACAGGGGGGTTCCGCGTGGGCGTCGTGGCCGTGATCCGCAGTCGGCGCGGTGGGCGCGGTGGGCGCGGTGGGCGCGGCGTTCCCGTCACCGTCGGCGCCGTTGTCGTGGTCGCCGCGGTCGTGGCCTCCGCGTGCTCGGGTGGTGCGGGCTCGCGCCGGGGCGTCCGCGAGGCTCCGGCCACGCGGGAGGAGGCTCTCGCCTACGGGTACGGGCCTGCACCCGTCCCCGACGTGCCCTACCAGCCCGACGTCGTGTTCGTCGAGGCCGGTCCCCGCGCGATCCGCGGCGCGAGCGCCGACGGCCTCGTGTGGGCGCTCGCCCGCTCCGCGAAGGGCGTGTCGGAGCTGCGGCGTGGATCGGTCCTGGTCGCGACCAGCCGGGCCACCGGCCGGGTCGCCGCGGTGCGCGACGAAGGCGACACCCGGATCGTGACCCTGGCCCCCGTCGACCTGGACGAAATAGTTCGCGACGGCACGGTCAGGGTCGACCGCGCCGTCGACCTCGGCGACCTCGTGTTGCAGGAGATCCCGGCGTTGCCGTTCGAGTCCGACCGTCCGGTCGACGGATCGGATCGTGCCCTCGGCGCCCCGACCGGTTCGTCGTCCGTGAGCCCACCCGACGGCGACCCGACCGTCCGGATCCCGACGATGCGACTGGCCGCGATTCCCGCCGGCCCGGCCGGGCCCCGTCCGGTCTCCGGCGGCCCGGCCGGGCCGGATCCGGGATCGGTCGGCCCGGAGCTTCCGCCACCGAAGCTCCCCGATCGCCGCCACGCGAACGCCCTCACCCTGCGCGGCTGGATCGTGACCCCCTACGCCGAGCGCGGCAAGTTCGGGCTGAACCTCGCCTACAGGACCGTCTCGGCGCTGAAGGTCGGTATCGACGTGGCGTTCCTGGCCAAGAAGATCCACCTCGACGCGCGCTACGGCGTGAAGGACGGAGAACCCGTCGACCCGCGCGCGGGGAAGCGCCACTCCCCCGCCCGATCGGCAGCCGCGTCGACCGGGTACGAGGGGTCGCGGTCGCCGGCCCCGGCGCCGTCCGGTGCGGGTCCCAGGTTCACGGTCAGGGACATCGCCGGGATCGCCCTCGACCTGCAGGCCGGTGCCGCGAACGGAAGCTCCGACAACACGAGGGTGACGATGGAGCTCCCGGTCGAGCTCAACGTGCCGATACCGCCGTCGCCCATGTCGCTCGGTCTACCTCTGAACGTCAAGGTCACCTTCAAGTTCACGGTCGTGACCGCGATCGGCGGCAGGAACTCCACGATCAAGGCGCACGGCGAGTGGAACCTCGGCGGCGATTGGGGCTTCCGAGACGGCCGGGCCGTCGCACCGGCGTTCAGCGTGAAGAAGAGCATCGTCAACAGCATCACGGGCGTGTCGCTCGCCCCCACCGGGATGGTGGTCGGCGTGAAGACGCAGCTCATGGCCGGTATCGGGACGCACCTCGGGATGGCGGGACCCTTCAGCACCTTCACCGTAACGGCCGGAGTCACCAACGGTTCGGCGCTCGGGGCCAGCCTGACCCGCTGCGCAAGCGCCTCGCTCGACCTGTTCGTCGGCGGGGGGGTCGGCGTGGTGTTGAACTCCGCCGCCGGCGCGGTCTTGCAGAAGGTCCTTCCCGCCGGGACACAGCTCAACTCGTCGATCGAGATGAACTGGAAGATCCTGCACCGCGAGCAGACGGTCCCGCCGGTGCCGGTCTGCTCGGCCACCGCAGGCACCACCTGACCCTCGGAGGATCCCCATGCCCTCGCCCTGCCGAAAGCACTCGTCGCTCGTCCCGGTCGTTGCTTGCGCGGCCGTGCTCTGGGCGCTTGCCGCCGGATGTGGCGGCGGATCCAAGGACGCGGCCGCGCCGTCCGGTTCGACGCGCCCGCCCGAACGCTCGGCCTCCACGTCGACGGCGCCCCCGAGCACCCGCCCCGCACCGGTCGACCCGTGCACCCTGGTGACCAAGGACGAGGCCGCCGCGGTCACCGGTGCCGCGCTCGAGGACGGCACCTCGGTCGGCGTGGGCACGGACAGCGCGAGCTGCATGTTCACCGGCTCCCCGAGCGGGCCGACCGCTCAGTTCGAGGTGTTCGTCGGCCCGGGGGCCGAGAAGTACCTCGACATCGACCGGGACCTCGGGCACGAGTTCACGGCCGTCGAGGGCATCGGGGACGAGGCACACCGCGAGGAGATGAACATCTTCGTCCGGAAGGGCTCGACGTGGTTCGGGCTGCGGGTCACCAGGCTGGAGGATCCGTCGGCCTTCGACCAGCCTCTGGAGGCACTGGCCCGCACCGTCGCCGATCGGATCTGAAGCCGACCCGCGCCGGCTTCGAGGACCACGCCTTCGACGGCGACGCCCTGATCCGGGCCCGCCGTGCACTCCTCCCGCCGCTCACGGTCGCGGCGCGGCCTACCAAGGGGTTCCGATCACGGGAGCGGGGTCGGTGGGCGTCTCAGTCCTCGACGGGCAGGGCGATGAGCTTCAGGTCGGACGGGCTGTTGCCGTAGGCGAGGACCAGCGTCATCGAGCCGGCCTCTCCGTCGACGGTGGTGGGGCCGATGGCCGGGGTGCCGGAGCAGCCCTTGTTGTCGCTCGGGAAGAGCCCCACCGAGGGGGAGCCGGGTGCAGCCGCGTAGGTGAGGAGGCTCGTTCCGCCGATGATGTCGGAGGATCCCTCGGTGTTGACCAGGCACGTACCCTGGCCCACCACGCCGGCGTTCCAGAAGTTGTCCTCGACGACGGACTCCAACGAGGCCGCCCAGAACCCGATCACGGCCTGGCCCGGCTGGGGCGCGATCGACGGCTCGGAGCCCGCCGGCAACTTCTCCGCGAAGGTCGTCACGGCTCCGGCGCGGGTCTGGCCCCCGTCGCGCAACTCGCCGCCGAAGAACACGACGGTCTGCTGCTCGCCGCCCTCGAAGGTCGCGCCCTGGGAGACGAGTTCGGTGTCGTCGGACGGCTCGCCCAGGTAGGCGACGGCGTCCCAGTCGCCCTCCTCCTCGGAGGCCGTCACGTCGATGTAGTCGCTGGCCTCGCCGTACGGGACCGTGACGAGCTTCTTCCCGCAGGGGTCCTCGAAGCTGGCACCCTGGAAGACCTGGATCTCGGCGGCGGGGTGCTTGGCGTCGCTGTAGAGGTTCACGAACCGGACCCGGGCCTTCTGCTTGCCGGGCTCGGTGAAGCAGTCGCCCCGGGCGCCGGAGGTCGTGCTCGTGCTGGTGGCCGCCGTCTCCCCGCCGGGCTCCTCGGCCTTGCTGTTCCCGCCGCCACCGCCCCCGCATGCCGCCAGGAGCATCGCCGCCGCCGCGCCGAGCGCGAGCGAACGCCTCGCCCACCTGATGGATTCCCTACGCATCCGCGACCTCTGTCTGCCGGTTCTCTGCTGGCAGATGAACGATAGCGACGGTTGGGGCGGCGGACGCGCAGCAGGTGGCACCGGGCCGCCGGCCCGAGCCCCGGCCGGCCGGGTCGGCGAGGTGGTTCCGCCCGACGCGTCAGTCGGGGCGTCGCCGGGGTGGGCGGTTCGGCCCCGCCCCGGGAGGGTCGGCCCTCAGCCGGTGGCGGCGTCGGCCGAGGCGGCCACGGAGGCGTGGACCTGCTCCATGTCGAGGTCGCGCACCTTGCCGATCAGCTCGTCGAGCACCGCGGCCGGCAGCGCGCCGGGCTGGGAGAACACGAGGACACCCTCCCGGAAGGCCATGAGGGTGGGGACCGACATGATCCCGGCCGCGCCCGCCAGGTCCCGCTCCGCCTCGGTGTCGACCTTGGCGAAGACGATGTCGGGGTGCTGCTCGGCGGCGGCCTCGAACACGGGGCCGAACATCCGGCAGGGCCCGCACCACGACGCCCACCAGTCGACCAGGACGATGTCGTTCCCGGCGACGGTGTCGTCGAAGGTGGATCCGTTCAGGGCGATGGTTGCCACGGCCTACCTCCTAGTAGTGGGGCCGGGGGCTGCAACGGCTATACCCCCTGGGGTATTCCCCGAGGCCGGCGGCCGAGGTCGGAGGTACCCTCGGTCCCGTGGCATCGAGCGACGACGTGCCGCCCGACGACGTGCTCCTGGTCGAAGGGCCCGACGACGGGGTGGCGACCCTCACCCTGAACCGACCCCGGAAGCACAACGCGCTCTCGATCGCCCTGCGCGACGCCATGAGTGACGCTCTCGACGGGCTCGCCGCCCGGGACGACGTGAAGGTCGTCGTCCTCACCGGCGCGGGGGAGACGTTCTCGGCCGGGTTCGACCTCCGGGAGTTCGAGCGCGTCGCCACGGAACCCGACCTGGGGCCGGTCCTGTGGGCGTCGGCCGATCGGTTCCACCGGACGGTGGCGCACTTCCCCTTGCCGATCGTCGCCGCGGTGAACGGGCCCGCCCTGGCCGGCGGCTTCGACCTCGCCGTGATGTGCGACGTACGGGTCGCGTCCACCACCGCCCGCTTCGCGCATCCGGAGCTCCGCTTCATCGAGGCGCTCTACGGCCCGCTGCACGACGTGGTCGGCGGCGGGATGGCCCGTGACCTCTGCCTCACCGGTCGCACCGTCGACGCCGCCGAGGCGCTGCACATCCGGCTGGTCTCGAGCGTGGGCGAACCCGGACTCCTCGCGCAGGAGGCGCGCCGGTTCGCCGACCTCATGGCCGGAGCCCCCCGCGAGGTGATGGTCACCATGAAGGCGAAGATCGTCGCCCGGGCCGGCCTCGCCGAGGAGCTCTCCGCCGACAACTGATCGCCGAGGCGGCCGCCGGCCGCCCCACCGGGAATCGGCGGCCGCGCCGGGCGCGCTCCTTCCCGTCTAGCCGGTGAACGATGGCTCGGCGGGTACGGCCGCAGCGGGTGTCGCGGCGGGTGCCGAGTCGGTCGGGTCGGCCGGGGGCGAGCACGAGTCGCCGGCCAGGTCGTAGCTGATCGTGACCGAACCGGCGGCTTCGGCGTTGACCGTCGACGACACCCCGGTGGCCGAGGCGATCACGTACGACGACCCACCGGCTCCGCTGCCGCCGGAGTTGCCCCCGCCGCCGCCGCCCCAGCCGGCGCCCCCGCCGCCCCCGCCGCCGGAACCGCCGCCCGCGAAACCCACGCCCCCACCGCCACCGCCGCCCTCCACTGACGGGGGAACCGAGTCGCCGCCGTCACCCCCGGTGCCGCGCCCGGCGCCTCCTCCGGCGCCCGGTGAGGCGCCGGTACCGCCCGCACCGCTACCGGGAGCGTCGCCGCCCGCGGTGTAGTAAGCGCTGCCGCCCCCGCCGCCGGCCCCGGCCGCTCCCGTTCCGCCCGCACCCCCGGAGGCGAAGCCACCGGCGCCGCCGGTCGAGGTTCCGCCGCCCCCGCCGCCGCCCATTCCGTTTCCGCCTCCGCCGCTACCGCCGGCACCGCCGGTCGTCCCGCCGGTCGCCGCGGTGCCGCCGGTGGTCCCTCCGGAGCCTCCGGCCGCACCGAGGAGGCCGCCGGCACCTCCGATGGCCCCACCGCCGCCGGCGTAGGCGATGCCACCCCCGCCCCCACCGGCGGTCACCAGGACCGTGGAGCCCGAGGTGACCACCGACGCACCGCCTCCCCCGCCGGTGTTCCCGAAGCCGGAAACCCCGCCCCCGCCGCCACCACCGATGTCGCCGCCGGCGCCACCGGCGAGCGCCTGCCCGTCGGCACCGGCTCCGCCGACCAGCACCGACAGGCTCTGGCCCGGGTCGACACCGACGCGCGCGGTGACGCGGGCTCCGGGACCGCCGGCGCCGTCACCGGACGGCTCACCGTCACCTCCCGCTGCGCCGGCCGCGGTGATCGTCACGGCGCACACGCCGGCCGGGACGGTGTAGGTGACCGGGCCGCCGGCGGTGTCGAAGGTCTCGACGACGGGCGCGGCACCCGCCGGCCCTGCGCCGGTGGCAAGGGGTAGCACGCCGAGCGCCACGACGGCGCCTACACGGGCGGCCGTGGTCGCCGGTCGCGACCTGCGAAGCAACTTGGAGCGCATGGGACCCCCTGGACGGTCTGCCGCCGGGAGCGGCGCGAATCGGTGGAAGGAACTGGGGAGGTACGGTACCGGCTGCGGCGCCTCAACGCCGTCGATGGCCTCCCGCTAGCCTCCTGTCCGGTTTGTTCGGTTCGCGGGAGGCATGATGAACACGCCCGACACCTCGATGACGGCCACGCCCGCCGGCTCGACCCCCGGATCCTCCGGGTCGGTCGCCGGCCGCCGGCCCCGCCGGCGCCGCGCGCTGGTGACCGCGGCGCTCATGGCGACGGCCGCGCTGCTGGCGGCCGCGTGCGTGCCCCCGGGCGGCGGCGCCGCGCCTCGCGCCGCGGTCGGCCACGAGGGCCGCTGGCTCACCGACTCCCACGGGCGGGTGCTGCTGCTCCACGGGGTCAACCTGGTGGCCAAGGTCGACGGCGAGACGCCTGCGGAGATGGGCTTCGGCGCCGACGACGCGGCCTGGCTCGCCGACAACGGCTTCGACGTGGTGCGCCTCGGGCTCACCGCCGGGTCCGTCATGCCCGAGCCCGGCGTGATCGACCACGCCTATCTCGACTCCTTCTTCACCACCGTCGACGAGCTGACCGCCGAGGGCCTCCTGGTGCTCATCGACCTGCACCAGGACGGTTGGGGCCCCACGCTCGGCAGCGACGGCTTCCCGGGTTGGATGACGATCACCGACGGCGAGCCCAACACCGGTACGCCCTTCCCGCTCTACTACGTGACCAACCCGGCCATCCAGGCCGCGTTCGACAACCTCTGGGCCGACACCCCCGGCGCCGGCGGCGTCCCGCTCCAGGAGCGGGTGGCGGCGATCTTCGAGGCCTTGGCCGAGCGGGCCTCCCACCGCCGGGGCATCCTCGGCTACGACCTGCTCAACGAGCCCTGGCCGGGTCGGGTGTGGGAGGCGTGCGCCCTCGACACCGCCCACGGCTGCCCCGAGCAGGACGCCCGCCTCGACGCTTACAACGCCCGGATGGCGCAGGCCGTCCGCACCCGGGACCGCCGCCACCTGGTGTTCGGGGAGCCCTACGTGCTGTTCAACTTCGGAAATGCGCCCACCAACGTCGGCCTGCCCGGCGACGACCCCCGCAGCGGGCTCAGCTACCACATGTATACGACCGACCCGGCGCTCGAGCCCGCCGTCCAGGACTTCGCGTTGGAGTGGGCCGATCGCACCGGGGGCGCGCTGCTCAACACCGAGTGGGGCGCGACCACCGATCCGGTGCCGATCGAGCGCCAGATCTCCGAGCTCGACGGCGCCCTCGTGCCGTGGATCTGGTGGGCCTACAACGAGAACGTGATCCGCGACGGCCGGCAGCCGCCCACCGAGGCGAACCTGTGGGGCCCGGTGGTCGACGTGCTGGTGCGGCCGCACCCGGTCGCGGTTGCGGGCACCCCGCTCTCGCACGACTTCGACCCCGCGACGCGCACGATGAGCTTCACGTACTCCACCCGGCGGGTCGGGTCCGATCGCCCCGGCCCCGGCCACCCCGGTCTCAGCGAGATCAAGGTGCCGGCGCGGACCTACCCGAACGGTTACCGGGCGTCGGTCACCGGGGGCGTGGTGGTGTCACGCCCCGGCGCCGGGGTGCTGCGCGTGTTCAGCCTGCCGGGCGCCTCCGAGGTCCGCGTCACGGTCGCTCCCGCGGTATAGGCCGGAGCGCGGAACCCGGCCGGACCGGCTCGCCCCGGGGCGGCCGTCCGGGCCGGCACTCAGGGGTCGACGCCGACCTTCTCGAGGCGTACCGGCGCGTCGACGAGCAGGCGGAGCCGTCCGCGGCCGGTCTTCTCGATCCGTATGGGAGCGCCCCGCTCGTCGAGGCGGCGCTTGAGGAGGATCAGGCGACTGTCGAGGTTGTCGCGGAACGCCGGGAGGTCGATCGACGGGTCGAGCCGGATCTCCCGGTGGGTGAACTCCTCACGTCCCTCGTCGACGTACTGGCGGAGCAACGACCACAAGACCTGCCCGGCGACGCCCTTGATGAGGTAGTCGGTCCCGAGGAACGTGCTTCCGTCGACCGGGAAGTAGCGCACCCGGATGACGGGCCCGTCGCGTTCCCCGCTCGGCGCCCCTCGATCGGCGGGCGGGCCGAGGCCGCCCGTGCGCTCGTACGCGGCGGCCAGCTCCAGGGCGCCGGCCACGAGCCCGGCCACCATCAGGAGGAGAGCCTCGTCGTGGTCCGTGTACGTCGCGTACTGGCGCGACTCGACCACCAGCACCCCGTGGAGGTGGCCACGCGCGAGGAGCGGTACCGCCAGCTGGCTCTGGGCGTCGGGCAGGCTAGGCAGGGGGATGTGGGCGTCGGGCTCGAGCGCGCTCCCTTCCTCGAAGGACCGGCGGACGGTCTCGGAGTACTTCCGCATCTGGCCCAGGTTCCCGGTCCGCATCGGCTGGGCCCGCGCCGCGGCCATGCCGGGGAGGCCCTCACCGACGGCCAGCTCCGAACCCACGCCGCGGTCGGTGGTGCCCCCTCCGTAGCCTCGACTGGCGATGGTGAAGAGCCGCTCGCCGAGCTCGTCGAGGAGCATCAGCGAGCAGTTCTCGTACCCCATCCGGACGAGGCCGTCGAGCGCGACGGTCAACAGGCAGTCGAGGTCGGCCGCGCGGCCCAGCTGCGCGGCGAGCTCGCCGAGCCGTCGCGAGTCCGCGGTGGGGCCGTCGTCGCCGTCTCCGGGGCGCGCTCGGCTCGACGGGAGCTCTTCCACGTGGAGCACGCGGTAGATGTCGGCGGCTCGTAGCTGGAACACCGCCGGCATCCCGGCCAGCGAGCCGAGGGCCTCCACGTCGGCGGCCAGGCCCTCGAAGACGGGTCCCCGCGTCTCGGTGCGGGCGTAGCGAAGCTCGAAGCGGTACTCGCGGTACGAGGGGGTGACCACCACCATGCTGGCGTAGGGGTTCTCGGCCAGGTTCCGTGAGGTCTTGGAGAAGAACTGGTTCGAGAGCGCCACGTGCTCGTCGTCGACCCGGTGGACCTTCGAGAGGTAGGCGATGTTCGGGTTGCCCGACGCCGAGGCCGTGGCGACCACGGCCGGGACGACCCCGTGGAAGCAGTCGGTGAGGGCCGAGAGCGGGGGAGCGCTCATCGCCCGCTGAGCGATCCCGGGCCCGCGTCGGGGTCCGCGAGGCTCTGCCCCGCGTTGGGCCCGGGCGTCTGGTCGTACCACTCGTCGAGCTCCGCGACGCAGGCGAGGAGCCGGCGCGGGATGAGGTGGGCGGTCATCTCGCGCGGGAAGCCGTCGACCTCCTCCACAGCACCCCAGAACAGGTCGCAGTGGCGTCGCATCCGATGCCGGTCGACGGCGTCGGCTTCCTCCAGGCTGACGACCCGGCCCTTCGTCTGCACCGAGTCGAGGGTCCGCACGTCGGTGCCGTTCACGGCCAGGCGGCTGCCGCCGCGGAGGTTGGCCTCCAGGGCGGCGTCGTCGGCGTCGAGCAGTAGGCGGATACGGGCCCCGTCGCCGTCGAGCACGGTCACGCCCCACCCGCGGCTCGCGTGCGGCCGGCCGCCGTGACCGACGGTGGCGACCACCAGCGAGCAGCCGCCTTCGAGCAGATCCCGCCAGCGCGGATCGATCGTCGGTGGTTGGGGCGGCGCGGGCGTCGTCATGGCGTCCCCTGGAGGCCCGGTTAGCGACTTCTTAGGACTCCGCGCCGGTCCTCTTCGGCGCGGCGCGGCCGCGGATCCCGGATTCTACGGGTGATGAGAGCCGACGCCCGTCCCGGGGCGACGACCCGAGGAGGAAGCCGATGACCGTGACCGACGCACCGACCGCTGCCGTCCGCGACGCGGACGTGCCGCTCGTGACCGTGGACCTGTTCCGCGACATCCACAAGGCGATCCGCTCCGAGCTGTTCGGGGTGACGCTCGAGGCGGGCCGGGTCAGCCCGCTCGACACCGAGGGCCGGGCCGAGGTGGCGCGGCACGTCGTCCGGGTGCGGGAGTTGCTCGCGGCCCACGCGCAGCACGAGGCGACCCACGTCGAGCCGGTGCTGGAGGAGCACCTCCCGGAGATGGGGGCCGTGCTGGCCCGTGAGCACGCCGCGATCGAGGCCCGGCTGGACGAGCTCGTGGAGCTGGCCCGCTGGGCCTTGGAGGCCGACGGCCCGACCGCTCGGGCCCGCACCCACCGCCTGTACCTCGATCTGGCCGAGTTCACGGCCCGCTTCCTCGACCACGAGGACTACGAGGAGCGCCGGGTGGGGCCCGCGCTCGAGGCCGTGCTCGGGCCCGAGGGCGCGGCGGCTGTCCAGCAGGCCATCGTGGCGGGGATCCCGCCCGTCCAGCGCGCCACGTCACTGGCGGTCATGCTGCCCGCCCTGAACGTCGACGACCGGGCCGAGGTCCTCGGCGGGATCCGGGCCGGCGCACCGGCCGAGGCGTTCGCCGGCGTGTGGGCGCTCGCGGAGTCGGTGCTCACCCCGGCCCAGGTGCAGGAGTTGTCGGGGGCCCTGGGTCTCTGACCTCGAGCGCGGCCGCCCGGCTGGATCCGGGCGGCCGCATCGCCGGTCACCGCAGCTTGCGCAGGCGGTGGTACATGGCCTTCTCGGCCTTGTGGAGTCCGGTGAACTCGCGGTGCACGGCGTCGTGGAGGGTCCGGGTCGACGGATCGGGTTCGAAGGTGCGCTCGACGGCGGCCCGGGCCGGGAGGTCGTCGACCCGGAGGTGGCCCAGGACCAGGCCGGCGAAGAAGGCGGCGCCCCGGGAGCTCACGAGCAGCGGGTCGTGGGGGCGGGCGAGCGGCCGGCCCAGCACGTCGGCGTGGATCTGGCACCACACGTCGGAGACCGCGCCGCCGCCCACCACGCGCATCCCGTCGAGCGGGTGGCGCAGGACCTTCTCCGACGCCTCGAGGAGCCACCGGGCGTTGTGGGCCACCCCCTCCAGGACGGAGCGGACCATCTCGGCGCGGGTCGTCGACAGCGAGAGGTTGTGGAAGCTGCCCCGCAGGGCGGTGTCGGCGACGGGGGAGCGTTCGCCGTTCAGCCACGGCGCGAACAGCACACCGCCGCTGCCGCTGGGTGCCTTGGCCGCGACCGCGTCGAACGCCGCCAGCGACGGCTCGGCGGGCTCGGTGAGGCCGTCGTCGGCGAGCACGAAGGTGTTGCGGGCCCACTCGGCGCACACCCCGGCCGTCTCGTGGTTGTTGGCCAGGAGGTAGCGGTCGGGCAGGGCCGACGGCACGGTGGCCATCTGGCGGCCGATGGAGGTGCGCTTGCCCGGTGTGTGGCAGCCGATCCACGCCGAGGTGCTGATCGCCATGTGCGGTTCGTAGAGCCCGACCGCCCCCGAGCCGAGCGCGGCCGTGTGCAGGTCGGGCAGCGCGGTCACGACCGGCACGCCGTCGGGGAGGCCGATCCGGCGCGCGACCTCGAGGCGGACGGGGCCCACCTCGGACGCGACCGGCAGGAGCGGAGGTAGTCGGGACGGGTCGGCGCCGGCCAGCGCCACCAGGACCGGGTCGTAGCGCGCCTGGTCGAGCCGGCGGTTGTCGAACAGCCACGACAGGAGCATCGAGACGGGCGTGGCGCACACCCGGCCCGTCAGCCGGGCGACGAGGAAGTCGAGCGGCTCCAGGAAGTGAGCGGTGCGGCGGTAGACGTCGGGCTGCTCGTGCTCGATCCAGAGGCGCTGGCCGAGCGGGTCGTTGCCCTCGAGGCTCGGCGCGCCGCCGGCGCGGCGGATGAACTCGACCACCTTGCGGGGTCCGAACCCCTCGACCGTCACCCGGCCGCCGAGCGCCTCGCGGGCGAGGTCGCGGGCGCGGGTGTCCATCCAGAGGATGCAGTCGCCGACCGGGTCGCCCGCGGCGTCGACGGGCACCGTGGAGCCCCACTGCCCGGTCACGGCCACCGCGACGATCCGGGACCGGGCGGCGGGATGGGCCTCGACGAGCTCCCCGGCGCCTTCGAGCAGCGCCTCCCACCAGGTATCCGCGTCTTGGACCGCGGCGCCGTCGGCGCTAACCCGGGGTTCGATCCGGCGGTGCGCGGACCCGATGACGGTGCCGTCGAGGTCGACCAGGGCGATCTTCGGCCCGCCGGTGCCGAGGTCGACGGCCAGGACGACCGGCGCCTCCCCGGCTCCCTCGTCGCTCACAGCGCCCCGGCCAGGACCTCGCGCGCCCCGTCGGGGCCGATGTGCTCGACCGTCAACGGCAGCTCCGCCGGCGCGCCGTCGGCCTTCCCCCCGGAGAGGCCGAGGCGGCTGATCACGTCGGCCGCGAGGGCCAGGAACTCATCGACCGGCACCACGGCCTCGGGCGGGTGGACCCCGGGCCCGCCGGCCAGGGCCCCCCGCGCGTGCAGCACCGCGCCGATCGCCGCCGGTATCCCGGTGCCCTCGCCGGCGCCGGCCGAGGTCGACGAGAGCGTGCACACGTAGGTGTGCTCGGCGCCGTCCCGCTCGCCCGTCACCTCCACCCGCAGGCAGCCGGCCCGCCCGGTTACGTCCGCCTCGGCGAGGAGACGGGGCCGGTCGCGCTGGAGCACCGCGACCAGCACGTCGATGGGGGCCACCTCGGCGTCGCCCACGCGCAACGGTTCGTCGCCGCCGAGACCGGCGCGCACGAGGTCCTGGGTGAGCTCGAAGTACGAGAGCGGGAACACGACCCCGAGGTTCGTGGCCCGCCGCAGCGACGGGAACGCCGCCGGCAGGGTGATCGTCTCGGGGTGCGGGTAGGGGTACACGGGGTAGGGGCCGAGGCCGGGGAAGTCCTCGGTGCGGATGAACGCCTGCCCGCTCGGCTCCAGCATCCGCACGTCGACGAACGTCCCGTCGACGAAGAGCGGGACGTCGTTGACCATGGCGTGCACGCGGTGCTTGAGCACCGCCGCCCCCTCGGAGGGCTCGCCGCCGTGGATGTGCATGATGTCGGCGGAGGTGACGGTGTCGAGGAACTGCTCGGCGCAGAGCTTCACGAAGACGTTGGCGATGCCGGGGGAGTTGCCCATGCCGATGAGCGCCTGCACCCCGGCGTCGCGGGCGGCGCCGTCGAGCGCGAGGAGGGCCCGGGTGGCGTCGAGGTCGTCGCAGACGTCGACGTAGCGGACGCCGGCCCGGATCGCGGCCTCCAGCGCCGGCGGACCGAAGCGGTAGAAGGGGCCGACGCAGCTGAGCACGACGTCGGCCCCGGTGATGAGGGCGGCCACGGCGTCGGTGTCGACGACGTCGACCGACGCGGCCCTCAGGCGGGGGTCGGCGAGCTCCTCGACCACCGAGGTCGCGGCGTCGGCGCGCAGGTCGGTGACGACGACCTCGTCGACCTCGTCGACGTGCAGGAGCGTCTCGACCGCCATGCGGCCCACGCCGCCCGCGCCGCCGAGGACGACGATCGAACCCATGCCGGCCTAACCGGCGGGCTCGAGGATCACGACGGGGATGTCGCGCTCGGTGTTGGCCTGGTACTCGTCGTACGGGGGCCAGACCTCAAGCGCGTACCCCCACCACTCCTCCTTCTCCTCCGGGCTCGCGGTGCGGGCCCTGAGGTCGAGGACGGTGTCGTGGTCCTGGAGCGTGACGCCGGGGTCGGCGACCAGGTTCAGGTACCACTCCGGGTGCTTCGGCGCCCCGCCGAGCGAAGCGACCACGGCGTACCGGCCGTCGTGCTCGACGCGCATGAGCGGGACCTTGCGCAGCTTGCCGGACCGGCGGCCGCGGGTGGTGAGGATCACGCAGGGCTTGCCCTCCAGGGTGCCGCCCTCCCGGCCACCGGTGCGCTCGTACTGCTCCACCTGGTCGCGCACGGGGTCCCAGGGGCTCGGTTCGTACTCACCGTCGAGAGGCATGGGTTCAACGTATCCCGCGGCGCGGCGGGCCGTCTAAGAGCCCGGAACGGGGGCGACGGGAGGGACGCCGTCGAGGACCTCGGCGATGGTCACGGGGCGACCCTCGTCGATCGAGCGATGCGCGGCGATGCCGGTGGCAAGCGCCCGGAAGCCGTCGTCGGCGGTGACCGCCGGCGGTGAGCCGCCGGCGATCGCGTCGCGCCAGGCCGCCAACTCGAGGTAGCTGGCCCCGTGGTGCCCGCCGTGGTGGCCGATGCGGGGATCGTCCGCGACGCGTTCCTCCCGCACCGGCCAGTCGGGGCCGCGATCGCCGACGACGATCTCGGGTGCCCGTCCCCGGGCGAGCTCCATGAAGTTGGGCAGGTGCGCCTCCACCTTGCCGCGGTCGCCGACGACGGAGATCTCCTGCTCCCAACGCGAGCCCTCGGCGAACATGCACAGGTCGAGCAGGCCGCGGGTGCCGCCCGGGTACTCGACGATCACGAACGCGTTGTCGAGGAGATCGGGCACCTCGCCGTCGTGGTCCTCGTCGAGGTGGTTCACGTCCTGGGCGCCCGAGGCCATCACCCGCGACGGGCGCTCTCCGGCCGCCAGGTCCATGAGGTCGAAGAAGTGGCAGCACTTCTCCACGAGGGTGCCGCCGATGTTGCGGTTGAAGCGGTTCCAGTCGCCGACCTTGACCAGGAAGGGGAAGCGGTGCTCCCGGATCGACACCATCCGGACCCGGCCGGCGGCGCCCGACCGGACGAGGTCGAGGAGCCGGGCGATGGCGGGCATGTAGCGGTACTCGAGGCCCATCCACACGATCGCGGGATGGGCGGCGGCGCGGTCGCGCAGGGCGAGGCCGTCGGCGATGGTGGTGGCGAGGGGCTTCTCGAGCATCACGTGCAGGCCCGTGTCCCAGATCGGCTCGAGCACGGCGCGATGCGTGTGGTTGGGCGTGGCGACGACCACGCCGTCGAGGTCGACGGCCTCGATCATCCGGCGGTGGTCGTCGAACAGCTCGACGGGGTCTCCGGCGGCGTCCGCGGCGGCGCGGCGCGACGCGGGGTGGGGGTCGGCCGCCGCGGCGAGCACCGCGCCGGGGAGAGCCCGGAGGTTGCGGATGTGCTCACAGCCCATCATCCCGGTTCCGATCACGCCGACGCGCAGGTCACCCACGGTGCGGATCGTAGGGTCGCCGGGAACGCGCCGGCCGCGGGCCGGAGGCGCCGTGGTGGCCCGCCCCTAGGATCCGGGGATGCGGATCGGGTCGGTACGGGAGGTCTGGCGGTACCCCGTCAAGAGCATGATGGGGGAGCGGGTGGGCGCCGCCGCCGTGACCCGCATCGGCCTGGTCGGCGACCGGGGCTGGGCCTGCCGTGACGAGGTCCGGGGCGGGATACGGGGCGCCAAGAAGATCGGCGGCCTGATGCGCCTGGCCGCCCGCTACGACTCCGAGCCGACCCCGACCTCACCGTCGCCGCCCGTCACCATCACCCTCCCCGACGGGTCCACCACCCACAGCGGCGCCCCCGACGTGGCCGAGCGGGTCTCGGCGGCGGTCGACCATCCCGTCACTTTGTGGCCGCTCCAGCCACCCGAGGACCTCGACCACTACCGCCGCGGGCCCGGCGACACCGACGACATCTTGGCCGAGTTGCGCGACATCTTCGGACGCGACGAGCAGGAGCCGCTACCCGACCTCAGCGTGTTCCCCCCCGAGATCGTCGAGTTCGAGTCGCGGCCCGGCACCTACTACGACGCCTACCCGATCCACCTCCTCACCGACGCCTCGCTGCGTACGCTGGAGAGGTCGCTGCCCGGGTCGGTGCTCGACGTCCGGCGCTTCCGGCCCAACCTCGTGGTCGCGCTCGACGGCGAAGGCTCCGGCGACGCCCCGTTCCCCGAAGCGGGCTGGATCGGGCGGCGCCTGCGGATCGGGGCGGGCGAATACGAGGTGGTGGCCCCGTGCCCCCGCTGCGTGATGCCCACCCGCGACTTCGCCGAGCTCCCCGCCGACCGGGAGATCCTGCACACGATCGTGCGGGAGGCGGACCAGAACCTCGGGGTGTACCTGGTCCCCACGGGCGACGGCGGACGCCTCGCCGAGGGCGACGACGTGGCGCTCCTCGCCTGAGGACCCGGTGGCGCGGCGCCGGGTTCGGGCCGCACGCCCGCCCGGCGCGGAACAAACCTCGTGCGCCGACACGTTCACCCGGGTAGTGCCGACGCGGAGCGCCCTGGTCCCGGTACCGGGCAACGGTTCGGGCGCCGCCGGTGCGAACTACAGGAGGTGGGAGATGAGGCACTTCAGCGTCCGTCCGACCCTCACCCTCAAGGGGAGGAAGTTCAAGGGGCTCCGCGGGTACTCGGGCAAGCCCCTCCACCCTCCGCTCACCGACGTACCCATCGCCGCCGTGGTCCTGGCGCTGGCGTTCGACCTGATCTCGTTCATCGGATCGGGGAGCGAGTGGGCCCGCGACTTCTACCGGGCCGGCACCTTCGTGCTGATAGCGGGCCTGGTGGTGTTCCTCGCCGCGGCCCTCACCGGCTGGTGGGACCGCGTCAAGTCGTCGGAGGCCGGTACCCAGGCTCGCCGGACGATCAACACCCACGCGTTGCTCATGGTGGTGACGCTGGTCGCCCTGCTCGTCGACGTGGCGCTCCGCTGGCTGGTGTGGCCCGACAACCTGCACACCCCCCCGGCCGTCCTCGGGCTGACCATCGTTGCCGCGCTCGTCGGGGCCGTGGGTGCGACGTTCGGCGGTTCGATGGTCTTCGAGTACGGCTTCAACGTCGAGACCGCCGGCGACCACCCGGTGTGGCACGTGTCGGAGGCCGACGTGATGCCCGACGGGTCGACCGTTCCGGCGCCCGTCCCGGCCGGTCACGCGGCGCCCGGAGCGACCGGGCCGGCGCCCCAGCACGGCTGAGGGAGGTCGGTCAGCGGGTGACGGGCCGGCGGGCCCGCACCAGCGCGTCGATCGCCGTGCGCTCGGCGCCGTCGATGGTGACCGGGCGGCGGACCCGCTCGGCCCTCTGGACCCACACCGACGGCAGGTGGGTGGCGAGGCTCTCGGGTGTCGCCAGGACGTCGGGATCCTGAGGCCCCCCGGCGCCCTCGGCGATGTTGGTCACGTCGTGGCCGACGATCAGGATCGTGCCTCCGGGTGCGAGCGCTCCCGCGGCCCGCACCAGCACCGGCGTCAGCTCGGGCTCGGGGAGTTGCAGGTAGAGGACGACCACGAGGTCGAACGCGGCGGGCTCCGGCTCGTAGTCGTTCAGGTCGGCGGCGACCCACTCGACCTCCACGCCCTGCGTCGCCGCCAGGTCGCGAGCCTTTCCGAGCCCGACCTCGGAGAAGTCGACCCCGGTGACGTCCCATCCGTTCCGGGCGAGCCACACCGCGTTCCGGCCGTGGCCGCAGGCGAGGTCGAGAGCCCGTCCGGGCGAGAGTCCGGCCGCCTCGGTGACGAGAAAGCGGTTCGGCTCCTCACCCCAGAGCAGGCCGGTGGTGGCGTAGCGCGCGTCCCATGCGTGTCGGTCCATGGGGCCCGAGGCTAAGCACGCGCGGTCGGGTCGGGGCTCATCGCCGCCCCGGAAACGCCGTCGCGTGCAACGCCGGCTCCGGAACGCCGGCCCGGGAACGCGGTGAGGGGGCGGCTCGTCGCCGCCCCCTCACCGGGAGGATCCGGTCGGTGGCGGTGCTACCGGAGCGCAGGCACCCGTCGCACCAGCGGGGTCCGGGCCCACCAGCGGCCCAGGCCGACGGTGTCACCCGCGTGGGTGAGGGCGAGCCCGACCAGCACCAGCGCGTAGACGATGTGGTCGTCGACGACATGGTTGTTGGCGAGGGGCAGGCTGGCCATCCACATGAGGACCATCATCGCCGCACCGCTCACCGCCGCGACCCGCATGCCGATCCCGAGCAGGAGCGCCAGGCCGATCGCGGCCAGGCCGACCATGAACAGCCAGTCGGCCCATGCCGCCCCGGCCAGGTTGTTGAACATGTCGCCGAACGGTCCCTTGACCCCCTTGAGGAAGCCCGTCGTCGGGGACCCGCCGTCGATCCAGGCGTTGGCCTCGGGGGTGGCCCGTCCGAGACCGAAGAGCTTGTCGACGAACGCCCAGAGGAAGACCCACGCGAGGGCGATGCGCGTCACCGCCCAGACGTAGGGTGCGACAGCGGCCCGGTCGGTCCGGTCCTCGGTCGCCACCCGTTCGACCACCCGGGCCGGACGCTCCCGGACCGGGGCCTTCCTCGCGTGGTCGATGGTGACACTCATGATGCCTCCTCAGTCCTCTTCCCCCCCGGGAGAGGCTCGCGTCGCGCGTGTACGTCCCGAACCTACGCAGGCAGCATCAAGAGCGATAGAAGCCTTTGGGCCGATCAGGGGTGCCGATGGTCCCGACCCGGACGGGGGCCCGGCCCCGGCGGTCGCCGCCGGCGTTACGCTGGACTCGATGCCCGGCCACGCCCGCTCCCTGCCCGAGCTCGGCCGCCGCCCGGTCCGCTGCGGTGGCTATCCCCGGACCGGCCCGTTCGACTACGGGTCGGGCGACGATGCCGGCGCGCGCGCAGATGGCGAGCCCGGCGGCGTGGTGGCGCCAGGACCCGGCGCGTGGAGCTGGGCCGACGGGCCGATCGAACCCGATGCCTTCCGGCCCAGCGCCATGGACCGGATCCGGCGGTCGGGCCCCGGGGCGATGCTGGCCGCCGCGATGCTCGGCCTCGCCGAGGTGATCGAGGGCCGGCCACCCCGGGAGGAGATCGCGATCGTGACCGAGGCGCCGGGCGAGCCGTTCCGGCGCGTGGAACTGCGCCTCGATCCCGTCCACAAGGAGCGCTCGCTCGTGATCGTCCACGCGGAGGCGCCTCCCGCACCGTCCCCGCACCCGGACGCCGACCGCCGGTGAGCCCCCGCGGCCGCCACGGTCGGTTCGGAGCCGTCGCGGTGCTGGCCGCCGCGGCCCTCACGGCCGCGCTGCTGGCCGGCTGCTCGGACTCCTCGGGCGGTTCGGGATCGACGGCGTCGACCGAGGCGGTCGGCAGGTCGGGCTCGCAGCCCGGCGTGGATTCCGGTTCCGGCGCCGGGGGCCTCGACGTCCCGGCGATCCTGGACGAGGTCCGCGGCTCGATCGTCACCGTCACGGCCCGGACCGTCTCGGTCGGGAGCCTCCTCGAGCCCTCGCCGCCCGCCCAGATCGGCTCCGGATTCGTGTTCGACGCCTCGGGCCTGATCCTGACCAACCACCACGTGGTCGCCGGCGGCGACACCATCGGCGTCACGTTCGTCGACGGCAAGCGGTACCGCGCGAAGGTGGTCGGCTCCGACGCCCGGACCGACCTCGCGGTCCTCCGCATCGAGGCCGACGGCCTGAAGGCCCTCGCGCTCGCGTCTAAGCCACCGGAGGTGGGGGCACCCGTCGTGGCGGTGGGCTACGCCCTCGCCCTCCCCGGCGGCCCCACGGTCACGTCGGGCATCGTGTCGGCCGTCGACCGCACCATCCGGGAGCCCAACGGAGCGGTGCTGACCCACCTCCTGCAGACCGACGCCGCCATCAACCCCGGCAACTCCGGTGGTCCGCTCCTCGATGCCCGAGGTGTGGTCGTGGGCGTCAACACCGCCAAGGAGGCGAGCGCGGCCGGCATCAGCTTCGCCATCTCGGTGGCCAACGCCGCGGCCGACATCGAGGCCCTCGCCACCCGGGGCCGCATCGCGCACCCGTTCATAGGAGTCGAGCTCGCCGACGCCACGCCGTCGCTCGCGGCGCGCTTCGACCTCCCGGTCGACTCCGGCGCCCTGGTCACCTCGGTGGTGTCCGGCAGCCCGGCCGACGAGGCGGGGATCGAGGCCGGCGACGTGATCGTGGAGGTCGGAGGCGAGAAGGTGGTGGCGGCGGCCGGCGTCACCGAGGCGCTGGCCTCGCGCGAGCCCGGCGACGAGATCACCCTGCGCATCGCCACCGCCTCGGGCGCGCGGTCGGTGAAGCTGACCCTGGGGACCGCGCCGTCGTCGTGAGAGCCTCCCTCCCTCAGGCGAACGCCCCGTGCTGGTGCGGCAGCGGCCGGAAGTTCAAGCGCTGCCACAAGGGCGCCTACGAACCTCTGCGCCCCGGCACGGTCTCCCCGCAGCGGACGGTGCCGCCCGGGATCCGGGCGCCCGCCTACGCCGCGACCGGCCGGGTCGAGAGGTGGGACGAACCTCGGGTGAAGCCCCCCGAGGTGATCGCCCGGATGCGGGAGGCCGGCCGCGCCGCGGCGGAGGTCCTCGCCGAGGTCGGCGCGGCGGTGGCCCCGGGGATCACGACCGACGAGCTCGACGCGCTCACCCACGAGGCGTGCATCGCGCGCGGTGGCTATCCGAGCCCGCTCAACTACCGCGGGTTCCCGAAGTCGGTGTGCACCTCGGTGAACGAGGTGATCTGCCACGGCATCCCCGACGACCGCGCGCTCCTCGACGGCGACATCGTCAACCTCGACGTCACGATCTTCCTCGGAGGCGTCCACGGCGACACCAACGCCACCTTCCCGGTGGGGGTCATCGACCCGGAGTCGCGGCGGCTGCTCCGGGTTACGAAGGAGTGCCTGGAGCGCGGCATCGCAGCCGTCCGGCCCGGTCGCCCGATCTCCGACATCGGGCGCGCGATCGAGGACCACGCGACGGCCGCCGGCTTCGGCGTGGTGCATGACTTCGTGGGCCACGGGCTCGGCGAGCAGTTCCACACCGACCTCCAGATCCCGCACTACTTCGAACCGTCGGCGCGCACGGTCATGGAGCCGGGGATGGTGTTCACCGTCGAGCCGATGATCAGCGTGGGCGACGCGCGCGTGCGCATGTGGAACGACGGCTGGACGGCGGTGACCGCCGACGGCAGCCGCACCGCGCAGTACGAGCACACGTTGCTCGTGACCGACGACGGCGTCGAGGTGCTCACCGCGCCGCCCGCCTCGTAGTTGCTTTGCATCGCGCGCAGCGCCCGCTAGCCTGCGCGCCCGGCGGACGCAACCTGGTTCCTCCTCGGACTGATCCGCGTCCCCGCCGATCGTCGCCGGTGAACGTCGCGGCGATCGACATCCGGTCGACGACAGGAGGACCTGTGAACCGAAGGGACCTGGTGCAGGCGTTGATGGAGCGCCTCGATTCCGATCGCAAGACGGTCGAGGCCCACCTCAACGCGTTCGTGGACACGATCACCGACGCCGTCGCCAAGGGCGAGGCGGTCGCGGTGTCGGGCTTCGCCAAGTTCGCCCGCGTCGAGCGGGCGGCACGCATGGGGCGCAACCCGGCGACGGGTGAGCCGCTGCGGATCAAGGCGTCGCGCAAGGCCCGGATCACGCCGCTCAAGGCGTTCAAGGACGCCGTGCTGACCGGCAAGGCCCCGGCGAAGAAGGCCCCGGCGAAGAAGGCCGCGGCCAAGAAGCCGGCCGCGAAGAAGCCGGCCACCAAGAAGGCGCCGGCCAAGAAGGCGACCACCAAGAAGGCGCCGGCGAAGAAGACCGCGGCGAAGAAGGCGGGCGCCAAGAAGACCGGTGCGAGGAAGACGGCGGCCAAGAAGTCGACGGCCGCGCGCCGCCCTCCGGCCCGCAAGGCCACCAAGGCGACCAAGAAGCGCTGATCTCGCCTTCGGGCGACGACGTTCCCGCATGTGACCGGGGCCCGGAGAGATCCGGGCCCCGGTTCGCGCCCGCCGGCCGATCCCGCGACCCGGAGGAGGAGGACGTGGTGAGGGGCTACTCCGGCGGTCCCGGACGGGGCGCGGTGCGCTCGTAGCGCCAGCCGTGATCGATCATGCGGAGCCGGTGCCGGGGTCCGGGCACCGAGGGATCACCCGACTCGTACCCGGCGTCGCCGTGCCAGAGGGCGATGACCTCCGTGCCGTCGATGCAGGCCTTGGTGGTGAAGTGCTCCGGTCGCCCGGCGCGGGCCGCGGCCAGGGCCGACGCCACGTCGGAGCTGGCGCGCAGCTCGTGGAGCGTCACCCACGTGGGTGGCGTCAACTCCACCTCGTGCGCGTCGCGGCGCTCGAGGGCCTCGGCCGGGCGCACCCACATGTGCTCCCGGATCTCGCCCCCGTCGACCCGGACCTCACCGCCGGGGGCGGGCGCCACGAAGAACCAGGTCGAGAACCGTCGGGGCGTCTGGGGCGGGGGCATCCAGTGCGACAGCCAGACGAGCCCCGCGAGGTCGACCTCCAGGCCCGATTCCTCGGCCGCCTCCCGGACGGCGGCGCGCCGGGCCGCGCGGTACACGTCGTCGGGATGTGACGGCTCGTAGTCGGCCGGGTCGATCCGGCCGCCGGGGAACACCCACGCCCCGCCCGCGAAGGCGAGGCGCGAATCGCGGCGCAGCATCAGGGTCTCGACCCCCGACGGGGTGTCGCGCAGGAGGATCACGGTGGCGGCCGGCACGGCGTCCGGGACGGCAGGTTCCGCCGGACCTCGCCCGGGTCCACCGCCCGGGTCCACACCCGAACCGCTCCCGGTCCCGCCGACGCGGCGGGCCCACTCCCCGAAGCGTTCCTGTTGCGAGCTCATGCCGGCGCGGTCACGAAGTCGATGAGCTCCTCGACGGCGCCCACCAGGGGGGTCTCGAGGTCGCGGTAGCTGCCGACGGAGTCGAGGATCCGGCGCCACAGTCGCCCCGGCTCGGGTTCGCCGAGCGCCGCGCAGATCCCCTCCTTCCAGGGGCGCCCACGGGGAACGGTGGGCCACGCGTCGAGGCCCACGACGGCGGGACGCACGGCCTCCCACACGTCGACGTAGGGCGACCCCGTGACGAGGACGTGCGGTCCGGCGACCTCGGCCGCGAGGCGGGCCTCCTTGGAACCCGGGACGAGGTGGTCGACGAGCACGCCGAGCCGGCGCTCCGGGCCGGGCCCGAACGCCTCGACGGCATCGACGAGCCCGTCGATGCCGTCGAGGCGTTCCACCACCACCGCCTCCACCCGCAGGTCGTCGCCCCAGACCTTCTCCACCAGCTCGGCGTCGTGGATCCCCTCCACGAAGATCCGCCCGGCTCGCGCCACCCGCGCGGGCGCGGGCGGCGCGGCCCGCGAGCCGGATGCGGTGAGGGCGGGGCCGTTGCGGGCCGCGGGTCGTGGTGCGACGAGTGTGACCGCGGCGCCCTCGTGGGCGAACGATCCGGGCGACATCGGGAACAGGCGCTCCAGCCCGGTGGCTCCCCTCAGTACCGCCGCGCCGCCTTCGACCCTCACGATCGTCCCGGCGAAGCCGCTGCCGCGGTGTCGCACCGAGATCCCCGGATGGGCCTCCAGTGAGGGGTACTCGACCTCCAGGCGGGCCGCGCCGTCGACGGGGCCGCCGAGGATGCCGCCCCGCGGTCCGGGGCGTCGGGGTCGAGGCCGGGCCACGTCAGCGCAGCGCGCTGCCGGCGAGCCACTGGTCCCAGGAGGTGTTCCAGTCGGCGGTCCCGGCGTCGGTGGTCGAGGGGGGGCGGGTGGACCCGGTCACGACGACGGCGTCGCCGGGCCGGCTGAAGTTGAAGAACCACTGGGCGTCGGCGGGGGCGAGGTTCACGCACCCGTGCGAGACGTTCGCCCGGCCCTGGGAGTCGACCGACCACGGCGCCCCGTGCACGAACTCGCCGCTGTTGGAGATCCGGACGTTCCAGAAGGTGGTGGTGAGGTAGCCGTCGGGGGAGTTGCGCGGGATGCCCACGGTGGCGGAGTCCATCACCAGCTTCTGCATCTTCTCGAGCACCATGTGGGTGCCGTTCTGGGTGGGGTAGCGGTCCGCCCCGGCGCTCTGGTCGAAGGTCTTCACGGGGGCGCCGTCACGCGTGACGACCATCTTGTGGGTCCGGACGTCGACGTAGCTGACCTGCGCGTCGCCGATGCGGAACGACACGTGGATGTTCCGCTCGCCCCACACACCTCCGCCCGCGTCGACGCCCTCGAGCGCGGCATCGACCTCGACGGCGGTGTGGGCCGGCCAGAAGGAGCGGGGACGCCAGCGGACCTCGTGGTCGGAGACCCAGCGCCACCCACCCTCGACCGACGGTCGCGACGTGACGGCCAGGCGCCTCTCCACCGCGGCGCGGTCGGCGACGGGTGCCCGGAACTGCACCACGACGACCTGGGCCACGCCCGCCACGGCGTCGTCGCCGGGGCTGACGATCGGCCCGAGTCGGGCCGTGGGCGTGAGGGTGGTGAACGACGATCGGGTGGTCGTCGGGCCGTGGGCCGACCTGACCGTGGCGGTGACCTCGTAGCGGGTCCCGAGCGCGAGGGCCGCCGACGACGTCCAGCGGGTGCCGTCGGCACTGAGCGACCCGGTCGCCGTGTCGGCGGTTCCGGTCCCGGGACCGGTTCCCGCTCCGGGGGCGCCCACGGCACCCACCGGCCGCAACCTGACGGCGACCAGGCGGCCGTCGAGGACGGCTACGTCGACGGGGGTGTCGGGGCGGACACCGGTGGCGCCGTCGGCGGGCGAGATCCGGACGGCGGCGTCGGGGACGTCGCCGAGCAGCGCACTCCGGTCCGGGCCGCCGGTGTCGAGCAGGGGTTTCGCGGCGCGAGCGCCGGGCACGGCCGCCACCCCGACGAGGGCACCGGCCGCGACGATCAGCACCGTGGCGACTAGGACCTTCTTCATGTCGACCCACCATTGTCGGACCGGAACGGAGCCTGGGGCAAGGCGGCCCCTCGCTTAGCATCGGGCCATGCCCCAACCGCCCGTCAGGCTGCTGCCCGACCCCGATCAGCACGAGCTCCTCGGCCAGACCCTCGAGCGGGTCAACCGGGCCTGCAACGCGGCCCGGACCCGCCTGCTCGAGCGCGGGGTCCACGATCCGTCGGGTGTCGCACGCGGCGATTTGCGGTCCGTGGTCAAGGAGGAGCTCGACCGGTTCAAGCTGCCGTCGCCCTTCGTGACGCCGTCTGTGGAACGGGTCGCGGCCGCCCTGCGGCGGCAGCGGTTCAGCACCTATCAGTCGCTCACCCTCCCGGCGGGCGCGTTCAAGTGGGGCGGCGCCGACCGGGTGACGCTGCCGACGTGGGCGGGGCGCCGGACCGTCCGGGTCTACGTCGACCCGCTCCGGGGCGGTCTGCGCCCGCCGTTGGAGGGTCGGTCCGCGACGCTCGTGTACCGCAACGGCGAGTTCGAGCTCGTCGAGGCGGGGTGACCGCGAGCGTCGCCGGGCCGCGGTTACCGGCGGCGGGCGGGCCGCCGGGGTGGGTTCCGTGACCCGGGTGCTGCTCCTGCGCCACGCCGAGTCGGCCTGGAACGCCGACGGCCGCTG
Source organism: Acidimicrobiia bacterium (assembly GCA_020846855.1). Lineage (GTDB taxonomy): Bacteria > Actinomycetota > Acidimicrobiia > IMCC26256 > JADLDD01 > JADLDD01. The sequence goes on from JADLDD010000022.1 coordinate 25,705, forward strand.
GCAGGGCCACGCCGATCCACCGCTGTCCCCGCTCGGGGAGCGCCAGGCCTCGGTGGCGGTCCTGCCGCCCGGGGTGCGGGCCGTGTGGACCTCCGACCTCGCCCGGGCCCGGGCGACGGCCCTGGTCCTGGCCGGCCCGGCCGGGCTCTCCGTCCGGTCCGACGCCCGGCTGCGCGAGCGGGACGCGGGCGAGTGGACGGGGCTGACCCGGCCCGAGATCGAGGACGCGTGGCCGGGGTACCTCGCGGCACGGAGGCGGCCGCCGGGCTTCGAGCCCGACGAGAGCGTGGAGGCCCGGGCCCGTGAGGTGCTGGCCGCGCTCGGCGCGCTGCCGCCGGCCGAGGTCGCGGCCGTCACGCACGCCGGGGTGATCCGGACCCTGGAGCGGGCCCTGGGCGCCGCGGTGCCACGGCTCGCCAACCTCGAGGGGCGCTGGTTCGAGGTCTCCGCCGACGCGGTCACGCTCGGTGACCGGGTGCTGCTCGTCGACCCGCACCGGGTCGAGGTGACGATCCCCGGTCAGATCTGACGGGGCGCGGGGCCCCGCCGGGGCCGGGCGCGGCGAGGCGGGGCGTAGACTGGACGGTCCCCCCGCCCTGGAAGGAGCCGTGCGCGACCCGACCGACCTCACCGACCCCCGGACCGACCGCCGGCTGACCGCCGGGCCCGCCGGGCGCGAGACCGCCGACGCTGACCCGGGCGCCGACCCGGGCGCCGAGCTGGCCGCCGAGCAGGCCCGGGTCGACGCGGCCTACGCCGCGCTCGACGAGATGCGCCGCTCCGCCGAGCGGGTGTCGGAGGCCTACGCCGAGGTCCGCCGGGGCGGTACGCACCAGGCCCGCCTCGAGCGCGACATCGCCCACGACACCACCCGCCGCCGGCTGGCGGCGCTCGACATCGGGGAGGCGCCGCTCGTCTTCGGCCGCCTCGACCGTGACGACGGCGAGCGCTTCTACATCGGCCGCATCGGCGTCGACGACGACGCCCACAACCCCCTGGTCGTCGACTGGCGGGCCCCGGTCGCCGAGCCCTTCTACCGGGCGACCGCGGTCGAGCCGATGGGAGTGGTGCGCCGGAGGCACTTCGCGACGCGCGGGGGCCGCGAGGTGGTGGGGCTCGACGACGAGGTCTTCGACCGTGACCGGGCCGCGGAGTCCGGCCTGGCGGTGGTGGGGGAGGGTGCCCTGCTCGCCGCGCTGGAGCGCGAGCGCACGGGCCGCATGGGCGACATCGTGGCCACCATCCAGGTCGAGCAGGACCGGGCGATCCGGGCCGACCTGGCCGGGACGCTCGTGGTCACGGGCGGGCCCGGCACCGGGAAGACGGCCGTCGCACTGCACCGGGCCGCCTACCTCCTCTACACGCACCGTGACCGGTTGCGCAGCCAGGGCGTCCTCCTGATCGGGCCGGGCCGCTTGTTCCTCCGCTACATCGAGCAGGTCCTGCCGTCCCTCGGCGAGCACGACGTCCAGCTCGCGACCCTGGCCGGACTCAAGCCGCGCCTCACGCTGAGCGGGAGCGAGCCGGAGGCGGTCGCGGCGGTGAAGGGCGACGCGCGCCTGGCCGAGGTGATCACCCGCGCCCTCGCCGACCGCGAGCGGGCCCTGCCACGCGACACGGTGTTCGTGCTCGACGGCGTCCGCCTGCGGATCCGCCGCCGCGACTCGGCCCGCATCGTGGAGCGGGCGCGCTCACGCCGGGGGTCGCACAACTCGCGACGCCCGCTCGTGGTGCAGATGCTCCTCGACCTGCTCGTGGCGCGGTACCGCCAGGGCCTGGTCGACGCCTACCGGGCGGCGCCGCTGTTCGACCCGGGCGACGCCGCCGGCGCCGTCGACCCGACCGTCGCCGCGACCCTCGCCCGTGGGGAGGCTCCCCCCGAGGGTTGGGAGGCGGAGCTGCGGGCCCGCCTGCGCGGGCAGCCCGAGGTGCGGGCCGCGCTGGAGCGCATGTGGCCGGTGCTCACCGGCGCCGAGCTCGTCCACGACCTGTTCAGCTTCACGGCCCTCATCCGCTCCGCCGCCGACGGCGTCCTGACGCGTGCCGAGCAGGTGGGGCTCCACCGCCCCCGCTCCGCCTCGGTGCGCGAGGTCCCGTGGACGCCCGCCGACGTGGCCCTGGTCGACGAGGCCGACGCCCTCCTCGGTGCCCCCGAGGAGGCGCGGCCCCGGCGCCGGCGCCCGCGGGCCGGCGACGACGAAGCGCTGGCCACCGCGGCCGCGGTCGTGGAGGAGCTGGGCGTGGCGGGCTCGATGTCGGCGGCCGCGCTGGCGGAGCGCTTCGCGGAGCCGGTGGCCGTCGACCCCCGCTCGGCCGGGGAGTTGCGCACCTACGGGCACGTGGTCGTCGACGAGGCGCAGGACCTCTCCGCGATGCAGTGGAGGATGCTCGCCCGGCGGGTGCCGTCGGCGTCGATGACCGTCGTCGGCGACTTCGGGCAGGCGACCCAGCCCGGGGCCCTCGACGGCTGGGACGATGTGGTCGCCCACCTGCCCCGCCGCCACGAGGCCCGGTTCGCGCAGCTGAGCGTGAACTACCGCACCCCCGCCGAGATCATGGCCGTCGCGTCCCGGCTCCTCGGCGTCGCCGCGCCGGGCGTGGCGGCGTCGCGGTCCGTGCGTGCCACCGGCGAGGAGCCGCGGTTCGTCGCCGTCGACGCCTCCGGGGTGCTCGACGCCGTGCGCGAGGTGGTGGCGACGGCGCTGGAGCGGGGCGGGACGGTCGCGGTGATCGCCCCTGACGGACGCCACTCCGAGCTGGCGGGCGCCCTCGCCGACCTGGGTGCGCGTACCGACATCCCCGACGCGCTCGACGCCCCGGTCGCGATCCTCGCCGGTGCCGACGCCAAGGGCCTGGAGTTCGACCACGTGGTGGTGGTGGAGCCGGTGGAGCTGGTCCCGGGCGGGCGGCGCGGCCTGCGAATGCTCTACGTGCTGCTCACCCGCGCCACCCGGACCCTGACCGTCGTGCACGCCGGCCCGCTCCCCGAGGCGCTCACCCGGAGCTGACCGAACCCGCGCGGCGGCCACCGGGTCCCCTGGGGCCTCCCGCTCGCCCGTCGGGGCCGGACGCCGGGGTGGTCGCCGTAGGCTGGCCGCCATGACCGCCATCGACGAGTCCGACCTCACCGCCGCCGACATCGCCTGGGACCTCGAACCGCTCACCGGCGGTGAGGGGGAGGGGGGCGCCATGGCCCTCCTCGACCGGGCGGCCGGGCTCGCCACCGAGATGGAGGGCTGGCGCGGCCGGGTGGCCGAGATGGACGTCGCCGACCTCGAGGCGTTCATGCGTACCAGCGCCGAGCTCGCCGAGGCCGTCGGCCGGGCGTCGAGCTACGCGGGTCTGCGCTTCAGCATCGACACCGCCGATCCTCCGCGCGGCGCGCTCCTCGCCAAGACCGAGGAGCGCGCCACCGCCATCGCCACCCGCCTGGTGTTCTTCGAGCTCGAGTGGGCCGCGCTGCCCGACGAACGGATCGACGAGCTCCTCGCCGACGATCGGCTCGACTTCTGCCGCCACCATCTCCGCAGCGCCCGCCGGTACCGCCCACACCTGCTCACCGAGCCGGAGGAGATCATCCTCGGCGAGAAGGCGGTCACGGGACGGAGCGCGTGGACCCGCCTCTTCGACGAGCTCACCTCGGCCGTGCGGGTGAGGATCGGCGACGACGACGTCGGGCTCGAGCAGGGCCTGGCCCTCCTGGCCTCGCCCGACCGCGACTCCCGCCGAGGGGCGGCCGAAGCCGTGACGGCGGGCCTGGCACCCGGTCTGCGCACCCGGGCCTTCGTGTTCAACACGCTGCTCGCCGACAAGTCGACCGACGACCGTCTGCGCCGCTACCCGACGTGGCTGGCGAGCATGAACCTCGCCAACGAGGCGAGCGACGCGTCGGTCGACGCGCTGGTCGAGGCCGTCCAGCGCCGCTACGACATCCCCCGGCGCTGGTACACCCTGAAGGCCCGGCTGCTCGGCCTGCCCCGGCTGGCCGACTTCGACCGCATGGCGCCCCTGACCGGCGACGAGCCCCGCTTCGCCTGGAGCGAGGGCCGGGAGCTCGTCCTCGACGCCTACGAGTCGTTCGCGCCGGAGCTGGCCGACGGGGCGCGGCGCTTCTTCGACGAGGGCTGGATCGATGCCCCCGTCCGGCCGGCGAAGCGACCCGGCGCCTTCTGCGCGTACACCGTGCCGTCGCAGCACCCGTACCTGCTGCTCAACTGGACGGGTCGCCGCCGCGACGTGTTGACCCTCGCCCACGAGATGGGGCACGGCCTGCACGCCTACCTGGCCCGGGGGCAGGGCGTGTTCCACCAGACGACCCCCCTGACCCTGGCCGAGACCGCCTCGGTGTTCGGGGAGACCGTCACGTTCGGGCGCCTGCTCCAGGCGACCTCCGATCCCTCGGAGCGGCTGTCGCTGCTGGCCGAGAGCCTGGAGGGCCAGATCGCCACCGTGTTCCGCCAGGTGGCGATGAACCGCTTCGAGGACGCGGTCCACACCACCCGCCGGGAGGAGGGCGAGCTGAGCACCGACCGCTTCGGCGAGCTGTGGCGCTCGACGCAGGAGGCGATGCTCGGCGACGCGGTGGAGCTCACCGACGGCTACCTCACGTGGTGGTCGTACATCCCGCACTTCATCGGCACGCCGGGCTACGTGTACGCCTACGCCTACGGGCAGCTCCTCGCCCTCAGCGTCTACGGCGCCTACGAGAGGGAAGGGGCGGAGTTCGTGCCCCGGTACCTCGACATGCTCCGCGCCGGTGGGTCGCGCTCGCCCGAGGAGCTGGGGCGCATCGTCGGGGTCGACCTCGCCGACCCCGCCTTCTGGGACGGAGGGCTCGACATCATCGCCGGCCAGCTCGCGGCCGCCGAGGAGGCGGCCACGGCGGCCGGGCGCACCTGAGCCGGCCGGGCGCTCCCGGCCGCCCGGACGTTCGGCGGCCCGATCTCAGGAGCGGATCTCGACGGGTGTACCCAGCGGCAGCCCGATCGTCTCCACCAGGCGCGTGATCACGTCGTTCCCGATCCGGATGCAGCCGTGGCTCACGTCGCGCCCGATCGACGACGGGTCGTCGGTGCCGTGGATGCCGATCACGCCGTCGCCTCCGCCGAAGCTCGTCAACACGTTGGAGAAGCCCGACAGGCCGTAGGCGTACGGCCCGTAAGCCCCGCCCGGGTCGGGGGGCCGGAGCAGCTCCTTGATGTAGTACACCCCGCCCGGAGTGGGTGTCTCCGACACCCCCACGCCCACCGGTACCTGCACCACGGTCCGGTCGCGGTCGTAGAGGGTCAGCCGGTGGGCGCCGAGCTCGACCACCACGCGGTACCCGGTCTGGGCCAGCGACACGGTCTCGGCGCGGATCCAACCCGTGCTGCCGTTGGGCCGGATCGGCAGGTCGACCTCGAGCCAGCCGTCGGGCCGGCGCTCCTCGACGAGGAACACCAGCGGTGCGGGGGTGGGCGTGGGGTTCGCCAGCGTCCGCGACGGCTTCGGTGCCCCCGGTTCGTCGAAGACGGCCACCTGCGGGACGACGGCCTCGGCCACCAGGCGCATGCCCGGCGCGAGGGGTGGCACCGTGGCCTGGGTGGTGGTGGTGCTGCTCCGAGGTGGCCGCGTGGTCGGCGCCGGTTCCGAGGCGCGGTCGCCCCCGGAACCGCACCCCGCCAGGCCGGCGGCCAGAACCGCACCCATCCCCATGGCGGCGAGCGCCCGGCGGGCCGGGGCGAGAACCGGCCCGGTCGTCCGGGCGGCGGGGTCGCGATCGAGGGCCATCAGCGGATCAGGGGGAGCAGGCGCAACGGGCGCGCGGGGCATCAGGCATCAGGTGGGTTCGTGGGGACCGGTACCCGAGCCTAGGCCAGGGTGGCTCACGCTACGGTGCGCGCCGTGGGAGCTGCGGCCGGCGCGCGGCGATCCGGCTCGTCGAGGCGGCCGTCACGGCGGGTGCTGGCCGACGCCGCGGCGGAGTTGGCGCGGCGCGACCCGAGGCTGGCGGCGACCGTCGGGGACGCCGGCCCGCCCACGCTGGGATGGGGGCGCCCGCGTGCCACGCACTTCGAGGCCCTGGCCCGGTCGATCCTCTTCCAGCAACTCGCGGGGCGGGCCGCGGCGGCCATCCACGCCCGGTTCCTCGACCTCTTCGACGGGCCGCCGACCCCCGAGGCCGTGGTAGGGCTGCCCGACGGGCGGCTGCGCTCGGCGGGCCTCTCGGGTGCCAAGGCCGCGGCGGTGCGGGACCTCGCGGCGCGCTTCCTCGACGGCACGGTGCCGGCCGGGCGACTCCACCGCCTCGACGACGAGGAGGTCATCCGGGAGCTCGTCCGGGTGCGGGGCGTGGGCCGGTGGACCGCCGAGATGTTCCTCATGTTCCAGCTCGGCCGCCTCGACGTCTGGCCCGTCGACGACCTCGGCGTCCGCAAGGGCTACGCCCGCATCCACGCCCTCGACACGGTGCCCACCCCCCGCGAGCTGGCCCCCCTCGGCGACCGCTACCGGCCGTACCGCTCGGTGGCCGCCTGGTACTGCTGGCGGGCGGCGGAGACGATCGTCCCCTAGGGTTCCGTCGTGGACGGGCCCGGTGACGACCGGATCGCCGAGTGGGTGGCGGCCGGGCTCGTCGACCCCGGCGCACCGCGGGCCGGCGAACGCCTCGAGCTGCTCGCCTGGCTGGCGGAGCTGGGCGTCACGGTCGCCCAGATGGCCGAGGCCGAGCGCGACGGGTCCCTCTCCGGGCTGGTGGGCGACCTCGCCCTCCGCCCCGGGCTGCGCTTCGACATCGCGGAGGCGTCGTCGCGGGCGGCGCTGTCCGAGGAGTGGGTCCGCGAGCTCATGCGGGGCATCGGGATCCGTCCGGTCGGCCCCGGCGAAGCCGTCTTCACCGACGACGACGTCAAGGCGTTCGTGCTCTTCGAGGAGGCGGCCCAGCTCTTCGGCCGCCCCCACGTGCTCCAGTTCACCCGCACCATGGCCCGCGCCCTGTCCCGCGTCGCCGACGCGGCCGTCTCCCTGTTCCTCACGAGCATCGAGGCGCCGTTGCGCGAGCAGCCCCGGTTCGAGCTGGCCGTGGCGCGGGCCAACCTGGAGGCGGTCGAGGTGGCGGTCGGGGTGCTCGGCCCGGTGCTCGACAACGTGTTCCGCCTGCTCCTGGAGGACGCGATCCGGCGATCGCGCGGCGCCCGCCGCCCCGGCGGGTCGCTGCAGACGGGCCGGCTCGCCGTCGGCTTCGTCGACCTCGTCGGCTTCACCTCCCTCACCCTCGAGCTATCCGTCGACGAGCTCTCCGACGTCGTGGAGGCCTTCGAGGCCCACGCCGTCGCGGTGGCCGCCGACCACGACGGGCAGGTCGTGAAGTTCATCGGCGACGAGGTGATGTTCGTGGCGCCCGATGCCGCGGCGGGGTGTCGCATCGCTCTGGACCTCGTCGACCGGTTCCGGCGGCCGGGGCCGGGGCTCGAGCCCCCCGGCACGGTCGAGGCCGACGGGGCGGGGCGGTCGGGGACCGACCGGGTCCCCTGGGAGGGCACGCCGAGCGTCACACCGCGTGGCTGCGTCGCGTCGGGCGAGCTGGTGATCCGCGGCGGCGACTACTACGGGGCCGTCGTGAACCTGGCGTCGAGGGCCGCCGACCTGGCCGTGCCCTGCGAGATCCTCGTGACCGCGGACGTACGCGACGAGGTCGCCGCCGCCGCCGACCTCCGCGCCGAGGGTGCCGGGCGCCGGTTGCTGCGCGGGTTCGACGAGCCGGTGGCGTTCTGGTCGGTCACGCGATCGCACCCGACGCCCTGAGCGCATCCACCTCGCTGCCGGCGAAGCCCCAGGCGCCCAGGACGGTATCGGTGTCGCTACCCGGTGCCACGGGCGCTCTCGCCACCGATCCCGGCGTGCGCCCGAAGCGGGGCGCCGGCGCCGGCTGGACCACACCGCCGACCTCGGTGAACGTCCGGCGGGAGGCCAGGTGCGGGTCGCGGCGGGCCTCGGCCATGGTCAGCACCGGGGCGTAGCAGACCTCCCGGCCCTCCATGACCTGGGTCCACTCGTCGCGGGTCCGCCGGCGGAAGGCGGCGGCGAAGCGCTCCCGCAGCGCGGGCCACGCCGAGGCGTCCATCTGGTCGGCCGGGTCGAGGTCGGAGAAGCCGAGTACGTCGAGCAGCTCGGCGTAGAACTTCTCCTCGAACGCGCCCACCGAGACCCACCGGCCGTCGGCGGTCTCGTACACGCCGTAGAACGGGGCGCCGCCGTCGAGGAGGTTGGTGCCCCGCTCCTCGGACCAGGCGCCCAGGGCGTCGAGGCCGTGGAAGACGCCCATGAGCGACGCCGCGCCGTCGACCATCGCGGCGTCGACGACCTGGCCCCGCCCGGACGCGGCCCGCTCCACGAGCGCGGCCAGGATCCCGACCACCAGGAACGTCGCCCCGCCCCCGAAGTCGCCCAGCAGGTTGATCGGGGGCACCGGCGGGCCACCCACGGGGCCGACGTGGGCCAGCACGCCGGCCCGGGCGATGTAGTTGATGTCGTGTCCGGGCGAGCCGGCCTGCGGCCCCTCCTGGCCCCAACCCGTCATCCGGGCGTATACGAGCCGCGGGTTCCGGGCCGCGCAGGGCTCGGGTCCCACCCCGAGGCGCTCGGCGACCCCCGGCCGGAACCCCTCGATCAGCACGTCGGCCCGCTCGGCCATGCGCAGCACGACCCCGGCGCCGTCGGGGTGCTTGAGATCCACGCCCACGGACGCGCGGTTGCGGTCCAGGACGGCGTGGGGCGACGGCTCCATCACGCCACGGCCCCGGCGCACGTCGGTCGCCCGGTCGAGCCGCACGACCTCGGCGCCGAGGTCGCCCAGCATCATCCCGGCGAACTGGACGGGGCCGAGGTTGGGCACCTCCAGGACGCGGATCCCCGCCAACGGCCCCACGGCGCCAACCCTACCGATCCGCGCGAAAGGGGTGGCTCGGGACGGCGGAAGGTCCTAACCTCGGCGAAGCGCGGAGTCGCCCCGGGGCCTGGCGGGACGGAAGCCAGGTGGCGATCCGGCGGTCGTGCGATTTCCCGATGCGTGCTACCCGAAGGTCGCGCCCGACCGGGAGGCCGTCCGGCCCGGCGGTCCGCCACCCGAGGGTGTTGGAGCCCGGAGGTGGCGGCGCCCGGAGGTGGCGGCGCCCGGAGGTGAGGTGATCGTGCCCGGCGAGGGAGCATTCGACCCGGCCACCCGCCACCTCCCCGTGGCCACGTTCCGAGCCGATCCCCGGGGTCGCATCACCGCGGTCAACGAGCGCTGGGTGACCGTCACCGGCCTCGATCCCGAGGACGTCGTCGGGCGCCCGTGGTCCGAGATCGCGCACCCCGCCGACCGCGCCGAGCTGGTCGGTGTCCTGGCGTTCGCCCAGGAGATCGGCGGCGGGGGAGCGGAGTTCCGCTTCGAGCGCCGTGACGCCACCATCTGGCTCGATCTGGCCGTGACCGCGGTCCGGGGCCCGTCGGGTGCCCTCGAGGAGTTCGTGGGCACCGTCACCGACGTGACCGAGCGCCGGGGCCAGGCCACCGACCTCGACCGCTACCGGTCCGTCGCCGAGGTCACCTCCGACCTCGTCCTGGTGGGCAACGGCGACGGATCCGTGGCCTACATCAACCCGGCGGCGCGGGAGTGGTTCGGGATCGGCGACGACGACGTGGTGACCAACGACCTGGTGCCACCGGCCTTCCTCGAGCGCTACTACGACGAGATCCGCCCCGCGTTGCTCCGCACCAACCGATGGTCCGGGGTCGCCGAACTGCCGCGCCGCGACGGCACCCTGGTGGCCGTCGAGGCGACGATCACCGCGGGGACCGCCCCCGGCGACGAGGTCCTCTGGCTGGTGCTCGCGGCCCGGCCGGTGGGCGTTCCCGTAGAGGCCGGGCCGCCCCCCGCCGGCGACGCCGAGGCCGACGCGGAGGCCGACGTCGATCGTGCCCGCCGCCGTGAGGACCTCCTCCACCAGCTCGCCCGGGGGGTCAGCCAGAACGCCATCGTCGTGCTGTTCGAGCCCGTCGCCCGAGTCGACGGCGGGGTTCACGGCGTGACGGCCGTCGCCTACCTGCGCCACCGGGAGCGGGGCCTGGTCCCCGTCCGCGACGTGCTGGGCGGCTCGGACCCGGGTGCCGTGTCGGGGCCGCTCGGGATGCAGGTGCTGCGGAGCGCCTGCCGGCAGGCCCGTACCTGGGAGCGGGTCCTGCACGACGAGGCCCCCCGCACGTTCGTGCCGATCAGCGGCCGGGGCCTCGTCGACGAGGCCTTCGCCCGGACGGTCGTCGACCTCCTCGACGACACCGGGCTCGAGCCCGGCCGTCTCGCCCTGGTGGTGCCGGAGAGCGTCCTGTCCGAGCACGACGAGCGCGCGCTGGCCAACGCCGTGGCCCTCGACGACGCCGGCGTCAAGCTGGTCCTCTCCGGGTTCGGGTCCGGGCCCATGTCGCTCCCACTGCTCGGCAGCCTGCCCATCTCGGCGGTCGAGGTCGGCCCGTCCCCACTCGTCCCCGGGCCCCACGGCGACGGCGATCCCGTCCTCCTCAAGGCGCTCACCGGGTTCGCGCACGATCTCGGGCTCGAGGTGCTCGCAGCGGGTGTCGACGGCCCGGAGCGGTTCGAGCTGTTCCGGGGGGCCGGCGTCGACGCCATGCGGGGATCGTTCATCGGCCGGGCGCGCCCGGCCGTGGGAATCCCCGACATCGTCGGCGGCACCACCTGACCCGGGCCCCCGGGGCCCGGGTCGCTCGCCCGCTTCCGGCCGGCACGCGCCGCTAGCTTGCACCGGATGCGAACCGAACCCGCCCGCGTCGAGGCCGAGACCTCGGACCCTCCTGCCGCCCACGGGGCCGGCCTCACCGGAAGCGGCCCGGTCGGCGCCGGGCCGCTCCAGGTGACGGTCACGGAGCGGTCAGGGCCCACCGGGCGCCGCGACCTCGAGTGGTCCGTGGCGAACACCTCCGACCGGCCGGTCCGGGTCCGCGGCGTGGCCGTGGTGCTCGCCCTGGCCGGCGCCGACGACCCGCTGCGGATCCTGCGGCACGGCTACCAGTCGTGGTCGCCGACCGGCGTGGCGACCCTGGGCGTCGACGCGGACCCGTCGGAGCGGTCCGACCTCGAGCTGATGCAGGGCATCTACCACGCCGACCAGCGCCGGGTCCGGCCCGGCGAGCTGCGCAGCGAGTGGGTCACCGTCCTGCGGGCCGCGGGCGGGGCGGCCGTGCTGGTCGGGTTCGACGGCGGCCACCTCCACGACGGCGTCCTCCGTCTCCGCCGGACCGGTTCGGGGGCGGCCGAGCTGGTGTGCGAGGCCTTCCTCGGCGACGCCGAGCTGGCGGCGGGGGAGTCGAGGCCGCTCCACGGGATCTCGGTGGTGCCCGACGACGGCCGGGGTCCGGCGGCCCTGCTCGAGGACTGGGCGGCCGAGGTCGGGCGCCGCCAGGGTGCGCGGACCGGAGCGGGGTTCCAGGTGGGTTGGTGCTCCTGGTACCACTACTTCCACGGGATCACCGAGGAGGCCCTGCGGGCCAACCTGGCCCGGGCCGACGCCTGGCCCTTCGACGTGTTCCAGCTCGACGACGGCTACCAGGCCGCGATCGGCGACTGGCGCTTGACGAACGAGCGATTCCCGTCCGGGCTCGAGGCGATCGCGTCCGACATCGGGGCGGCGGGCCGGCGTCCCGGGCTGTGGCTGGCCCCGTTCCTCGCCGCGCCCGACTCGCGCGTCGCCACCGAACATCCCGGCTGGCTCGCAGCCGACCCGGCGACCGGCGAGCCTCTGCTCGCCTTCTGGAACGAGCCGTGGGGAGGAGGTCTCGACGGCTTCATGTACGCCCTCGACACCACCCACCCCGAGGTGGCCGACCACCTCGAGCGGCTGGCCGCCGACCTCGTGGCGATGGGCTACGGCTACCTGAAGCTCGACTTCACCTTCGCCCCGTCGTTCGACGGCGCCTGGCACGACCGGTCCGCCACGCCGGCCCAGCGGGTGCGGAGCGGTTTCGACGCCGTGCGCCGGGGCGCCGGCGACGACGCCTTCATCCTCGGCTGCGGGGCGCCGCTGGCCCCGGTGCTGGGCGTGGTCGACGGCAACCGCATCGGCCCCGATGTCGCACCCCGCTGGACGCTGGGCGAGGGTGAGGAGACCGTCGCCGGCTATCGCGACGTCGAGCCGGCCACCGCTTCCGCGTGGGCCGACACCGCGGCCCGGTCCTTCATGCACCGCCGGCTCTGGCTGAACGACCCCGACTGCGTGATGCTGAGGGCCAGCCACACCGATCTCGATCCCGCGGCGGCTCGCACCTGGGCCCACGCGGTGGGTCTCTCGGGAGGGATGGTCCTCGTCTCCGACGACCTCGGCCTCGTCGGCGCGGAGCAGCGGGCGCTCTTCGACGAGGTCGTCGCGCTGGGCCGGGCGAGCGACGCCGAGGCGGCCACCGGGCGGCCGGCGCGCTGCCCCGACGTGATGGAGGTCCGGCCCCCGACCGTGCTGGAGGCGGTGGGGCGGCGGCTGACCGTCGACCCCGTGACCGGCCGATCCACCCTGGAACGCGTTCCAGTCAGCTAGCCGTCATCGTTTTGGGCCGGCGGGGCGGGGAATGCTTAGCCTGGATGCGTACCCCTATGACCTCCAGGTTGCGTCGCGCCGCGGCGCCCTCCACACCGGCCGGCCGCCTCGGGCGCGTGGCCACCGCCACCGCGGTGGCGGCCCTCCTCGGCCTCACGCTCGCGCCGTGGTCGTCGGCCGCGGCCGACCCCCTCGGCGACGCCGACCGCGGCGTCCGCAGCGCGCAGGCCGCCTTCGATGCCGCGTCGGCCCGCTACTTCGACGCCCTCGGCGAGTACCGCGCCCTCGGCGACCGGATCCGCGGGCTCGAGGAGCAGATCGCGACGGGGGAGCGCAAGGTCGCCTCGCTGCGGCGGATCGTCGCCTCCCGGGCGGTCGAGGCCTACAAGTCGGGTGCCGGCGACGTGGGGTTCGTCTTCGACAGCGACGACGTCACCGACCTGACCGTCCGCCGGAAGCTCCTCTCGGCGGCCAACGCGTCCGACGCCGACTC